>NZ_JBHXMF010000155.1:0-1080 GCF_042721055.1 Streptomyces sp. NPDC058470 | reverse complement strand
CCCACGCCAGGTGGAACACGGTGGCGGTACTCATCCCCAGCGAACGTGCCACCTCCCGTACCTGGGTGCCCAGTTCGGCGTCGACGGCCAGCCGGGCGCGGGTCACGCCACTTCCGTCACCGTGAATGTCGACGAGTCCGTACGGTGCGGTGGTCTCCTCGACGTCTCCGAGCAGTTCGGCGAAGTACCGCTCGTGCTCCTCCCGAGGGACTCCCAGCCGGGCCTGCGCCACAAAGTTCCGGAACGGCAACGGCTCCGGCAGCAACGCCTCCCCACCCGAGAGGAACGCGCGCAGTTCGCCCAGCAATACGTCCTGCGTGGTGTGGTCCTGCACCAGGTGATGGATACGCAGCAGCACCAGCCACCGGTCACCACCAGGCTCAGCGGCGACCTGCACCCGGATCAACGGAGCCCGCGTCAGATCCATCCTGGCCCCGCCGAGAGCCAGCATCTGCGAAACGCCCTCGCCATTCTCCGGATCGAGCGAGACCTCCTCGACGGGCAACTCCACTTCCCGGAGGACGACTTGGAGGGGATCGCGCAGTCCCTCCCACACGATCGCCGTGCGGTAGATGTCATGCCGGTCCACCACGCTCTGCAGCGCACCCAGGAACGCATCCAGCCGCTCCCGCGAGTCGAGTCCGAGGACGCGGGGGGAGGCGTACACGTCGTGTCCGGTATCCGCCTGGAGCAGATAGTGGAAGAAGATGCCTTCCTGGAGCGGGGCGAGGGGATAGACGTCGGCGATGTTGCCCGCGCCACCAGGGACCTGCCTGGTGAGGTGCGCGATCTCGCTCTCGTCCAACTCGACCAGAGGGAGCATGTCCGGAGTGATCTCGACCGTGCCCTGCGGGAGACGGTTCGGCGGAACCACCACCGTCTGCGGAGCAGCCACCACGGCCAGGCCCGCGACCGTCGGCGTCTGGAACAACGCCCGCACCGAGATCGACACCCCCCGCTCACGCAACCGCTCCACCAACGACACCGCCAGCAGCGAATGACCGCCCAGCTCGAAGAAGTCGTCCTCCACACCCACCGACGGCAGTCCGAGGACCTCGGCGAAGGCCTGGCACAGGATCT
>NZ_JBHXMF010000154.1:0-1159 GCF_042721055.1 Streptomyces sp. NPDC058470 | reverse complement strand
ACTACTGACCTTGAATGCGTGATGTCGTCATGGTGAGGCGGGTGCCAATCCGGTGCCGGTGAGGCAGCCGTCGAGGACGTCGTGGCGGTATTGGAGCTGGCGTAAGCCGCGCCGGACGGCGGTGATCAGGTCTTGCGGGTCGGCGAAGGCGCGGTTGGCCGTGGTGGTACGCCTCAGTACCGACCAGATGCCCTCGACCGGGTTGAGGTCGGGTGAGTAGGGCGGGAGTTGGTAGACGGTGAGCCAGTCCCGTTCGGCGATGTAGCGGCGCATCCCGGCCGTCAGGTGGGTGTTCAAGTTGTCCCACACCAGCACGATCGGGCCGCCGAGCTGCTGGTGCGCGGTCTGGATCAGGTCACGGTAGTCCTTCCAGGAGAAGCTTTTGCGTCCGTCGGGCCGGGCGTCCGGGCAGGGCCGGTAGATCAGCCGGGAGCGTTGGCCGATTTTGTAGCAGGCCAGGGCGGCGACGGATAAGCGTCGGCGGGAGCGGCCCCGCACGCGCACGACGGGCGTGCGGCCGCGGCGGGACCAGGTGCGGGCGGTCGGCGGCGTCATCGAGAAGCCGGCCTCGTCTTCGAAGACGAGCCAGGCTTCGAGCGCCGCCGCGGTCATTCCACGTGCGGCCAGGTCTCCTTCACCCAGCCGGCCACCGCTGTCTCATCGCGTTCCAGGGCCCGGCGGGCGGGGATCTGGCAGGTCCAGCCGTGTCGTTTGAGCAGGGCCGCGACGCCCTGGATCGTGTAGCTCCGGTGGAACCGGCACCCGATCAGGGTCGTGATCCGTGCCAGAGTCCAGGTCTGGTCGGACCAGCCGTGCGCGAGGGGCCCCTTGTCCAACTCCCGCTCCAGGACCGCGAACAGCTCATCGCTCAGCAGCGGCAGGGACGCCGGTCCCTTCGACGCAAGAGCCCGCGTCCCACCCTCGGCCCACGCTCTGCGCCAGCGCTGCACCGAGCGGACAGTGACCCGCAGGTCATGAGCAACAACAGCGCTGTCGTCACCGCGCGCGAACCGCTCGGCCGCCTCTGCCCGAAGCCGCTCCCGAAACGCCCGACGCTCGGCGGTCAGCCCGCCACCCTGCGCGTACCTCATGAAGACGGCATACCGCCGGGATCACCAGTTGTCAGCCCTCACGACACCACGCTTTGAAGGTCAGTAAC
>NZ_JBHXMF010000153.1:0-1326 GCF_042721055.1 Streptomyces sp. NPDC058470 | reverse complement strand
TCGACGGCGAGCCGTACCAGCACGTGCTTGGCATGGACGAACTCACATGGGACCTGACTGTCACCACCGTGGTCGGGGACGGCGAGTCCGACCAGACGAGTGCTCAGCTGCTCGATCTCGACGCGCTGTCATGGGATCTGCCCGTCATGGACCTGCCGGTGACCGAGCCGAACCAGGAGCTGCCGACGGCCGAACTCGCCTCCGGGCAGCTGGCCGGTGCGGTGGCTCGGGCTGCTGGGTATGCGTTTGATCTTGCGGTTGAGGTGCCGGTGCGGGCGTGGTTGTTCGTGGTGGGGCCGGATGAGCATGTGTTGGTGTTGGTGGTGCATCACATTGCGGGTGATGGGTGGTCGATGGGTCCGTTGGCGGGGGATCTGTCGGTGGCGTATGGGGCGCGGGTGTCGGGTGGGTTGCCGGGTTGGGGTGTGTTGCCGGTTCAGTATGCGGATTATGCGTTGTGGCAGCGGGAGTTGTTGGGTGGGGAGGGGGATGCCGGGAGCTTGATGTCGCGTCAGGTGGCGTATTGGCGTGGTGTGTTGGCTGGTGTTCCGGAGGAGTTGGGGTTGCCGTTTGATCGGGTGCGGCCGGTGGTGGCGTCGCATCGTGGTTTTTCGGCGGGGTTCGAGGTGTCGGCTGGGGTGCATGCGCGGTTGGTGGGGTTGGCGCGTGCTGAGGGTGTGACGGTGTTCATGGTGTTGCAGGCGGGGCTTGCGGTGCTGCTGTCGCGTCTGGGGGCGGGAACCGACATCCCGATCGGGAGCGCGATCGCCGGGCGGACGGATGAGGCCCTGGATGATCTGGTGGGTTGTTTTGTGAATACGTTGGTGATCCGGACTGATCTGTCGGGTGATCCTTCGTTCCGTGAGGTGTTGGGGCGGGTGCGGGAGGCGGGTCTTGGTGCGTATGCGCATCAGGATGTGCCGTTCGAGCGGTTGGTGGAGGAGTTGGCTCCGTCGCGTTCGTTGGCCCGGCATCCCCTCTTCCAAGTCGTCCTCACCAAGCTGAACACCTCGTCCGAGCAGATCGGCGCCTCTTCGGCTGTGAACCTGCCCGGCGTCCAGTCCAGGACGCTGTTCGTAGGAAAGCCCGCCGCGAAGTTCGACCTGGACGTGCTCGTCGGTGAGACGTTCGACGCTGGAGGGGCGCCGACGGGCGTGCGGGGTGCGGTGACCGTGGCGGCGGATCTGTTCGATGCCGCTACGGCCGGGGAGATCGCGAACCGCTGGATCCGTGTCCTGGAAATGCTGTCCGGGGACCCTTCGACACGGCTCTCCTCGGTGGATGTGCTGGGTGCGGTTGAGCGTCGTCGGGTTCTTGAGGTGTGGA
>NZ_JBHXMF010000152.1:0-1437 GCF_042721055.1 Streptomyces sp. NPDC058470 | reverse complement strand
CTAGTAGGACTCCGTTAGGTCTTTCTGTCGGTGGTGTTCAGCGGCATGGTGGGTGTGTGGACGCACATGAAGTGAACCGTGCTCGGGCGAAGTTGGCGTTATTCGTGGCTGACGTGTTCTCCTCGGTGCCACGCAAGGATCAGCGGGCCAAGGGCGACTGCTATCTGCGGGGACTGATGGTGGACGGCCGCCGCAAGTCAATCCAGGCCATGGCCTCGCGGCTGCCGGACGGCAACGAGCAGAACCTGCAGCAGTTCGTTAACCAGTCGACCTGGGATCCGGTGCCGGTGCGGCGGCGGATCGCGGAACGGATGGTGCCGCTGATCGGCCCGGATGCCTGGGCGGTCGACGACGTGTCGTTTCCCAAGGACGGCCGGATGTCGGTCGCCGTCGCCCACCAGTACTGTGGGGCCTTGGGCAAGCAGGCGAACTGCCAGGTCGCGGTCAGCGTGCATGCGGTCACCGATGCCGCCTCCGTCCCTCTTCAGTGGCGGCTGTTCCTGCCCAAGGAGTGGGACAGCGACGCCGAACGCCGGCTTCGCTGTCAGGTGCCCGATGAGGTCGGGCACCGGGAGAAGTGGCGCCTGGCCCTGGACACCTTCGACGAGCTGGCCGGGTGGGGGCTGGTGCCGCCGGTGGTGGTGGCAGACGCCGGCTACGGGCAGAACGCCGACTTCCGCGACGGCCTGAGCGAGCGGGGCATCGGATATGTCGTGGCGGTCCGCTCCGACGTGACCGTGCATCCGCACGACGCGCAGCCCACCGCCCCGGCCTGGTCCGGGAACGGCCGCAGGCCGCAGCCCCGCTACCGGGACAAGCCGTCCGCTGTGTCCGTTCTGGCCGCTGGTCACGGGCGGGAGGCGTTCGCCGAGGTCACCTGGCGTGAAGGCTCCCGCGGGCCGATGCACTCGCGCTTTCTGGCACTGCGGGTGCGGCCGGCGGGTGTCAGGGCCCGCCGCCTGGCCCAGGCCGCCGCCACCGCCGAACACGGCCACTGGGACGGTGTCCTGCCCGAGGTCACGCTGCTGGCCGAATGGCCCGAAGGTGCCGAAGCACCCACCGACTACTGGCTGTCCAGCCTGCCCGCCGGCACCACGCCGGCCGAACTGGTCCGCCTGGCCAAGATCCGCTGGCGCATCGAGCACGACTATCGGGAACTCAAGCACGGCCTCGGCCTGGACCACTTCGAGGGACGTTCCTGGGTCGGCTGGCACCACCACGTCACCCTGGTCACCGCCGCCCACGCGTTCCTCACCGAACAGCGCCTGGTCCCAAAAGCCGATACAGCGGACTCACCCTCTACCAGATCCTCGACACCATCCAGGACCTGCTGAACTGCTGGACCGGCACCTGCACCACCTGCCACCGCCCCCTGCCCAGAGCATCCGCCACCAGCCCAAACTCAAGAGCCAGAGCAACCTAACGGAGTCCTACTAG
>NZ_JBHXMF010000151.1:0-1472 GCF_042721055.1 Streptomyces sp. NPDC058470 | reverse complement strand
GGCGGGTTCTATTGATCCCCGCAACACCCTGGAGTTCAGGGAGTTGCGGGGATCGTGGGTTTTGAGGTGCTGAAGGCGAGGTTCTTCGAGGCACTGGACCGGGAGGACGGCAGCATCACTGATGCCGCTCGCGCAGTCGGAGTGAACCGCAATACGGCGTTCGGATGGGCCCGTCAGGCCGGTGTCCGCGGCCGCGGTAAGCCCGGCAGGTCTGGGCATCAGGGTCGGGCGGAGTACGAGCGGCTGCGTGCGGCTGGAGTCCGACGCCGTGATGCCTCCGCCCAGGCCGGCGTCCACGCGCGCACCGCCCAGGACTGGGACCAGGGCATCCGGCAGATCGGCCATTCGCGACTGCGCGCTGACGGCCGCTTGATCGACTATAAGACCGGTGTGACCTCCATCGGCGCCAGCGCAACCCAGCCGTCCCTCGCTGCGGTCGACGCGCGGCTGCACCCCCGGTTCCTGACCGTGACCGAGCGGGAGACGATCGCTGACATGCACCGGGCCGGCCACTCGCTGCGGGCGATCGGCCGGGCTCTGGGCCGACCGGCGTCCACGATCAAGCGCGAGATCGACGCCCGGGCGGTCGACGGCGTCTACCGGCCGCACCGCGCCCAGCGGGCCTGGGCCAAGAGCCGGTCACGGTTCAAGGCCTCGAAGCTCGCCGCAAACGGTCCGCTGCGTCGATACGTTGAGGACAAGCTGCGCGAACGCTGGTCCCCGGAACAGATCAGTCACGCTGTGATCATCGAGTTCCCCGACGACGAGAGCATGCGGGTGAGTCCGGAGACGATCTACCAGGCCATCTACGTCCAGGCCCGAGGCGGCCTGCGCCGCGAGATCGCGGTCGCACTGCGCAGCGGTCGCATCCGCCGCAAGCCTCGCCGCAGCCCGGACCAGCGCACCCGCCGCTTCGTCGACGAGATGGTGATGATCTCCGAGCGTCCTGCCGAGGTGGAGGACCGGGCGGTTCCCGGCCACTGGGAAGGCGATCTGATCGTCGGCCCCCGAAGCGAGAGCGCGATCGTGACCCTGGTCGAGCGCTCCACCCGCTACGTCCTGCTCGGGCATCTGTCTGGCGGGCACACCGCCGAGGAGGTCCGCGACGTGCTGGTGCCGGTGATCCAGACCCTGCCCGACCACTTGCGCGGCTCGCTGACCTGGGACCAGGGCTGCGAGATGGCCGCGCACAAGCAGTTCACCGTGGCCACGGGAGTACCGGTCTACTTCTGCGATCCGCACTCGCCCTGGCAGCGCGGGTCGAATGAGAACACCAACGGCCTGCTGCGGCAGTACTTCCCCAAGAGCACCGACCTGTCCGTGCACAGCGTGAAAGACCTCGAACACGTCGCCCAGCAGCTCAACGGCCGGCCACGCAAAACGCTCGGCTGGAGAACCCCAGCCGAGCGCCTGCGTGATCTACTGACGGCCACGTAAGCCATCAGGTGTTGCGAGGACCCCGAGAATCCGCC
>NZ_JBHXMF010000150.1:0-1488 GCF_042721055.1 Streptomyces sp. NPDC058470 | reverse complement strand
CTAGGGCGTGTTTGAAATATTGATCACTAGAGCGCCCGAAGCCTCGATCGGGGCTTCGAGCGCGCCTAGGGTCAAGGCCATGGAGACGATGCATCGACCCGCTGCACGCGTGGTCTGTCTGGACGCCTCTGACCGCGTGCTTCTGCTGCGCTGGCGCGATCCAGTCGACGGAACGTGGCTGTGGGAACCGCCTGGTGGCGGCATTGACCCTGGTGAAACGCCGCTGACGGCGGCACGGCGCGAACTGGTCGAGGAGACCGGTCTGGACCCCGAGGCGGTCCTGGAGCGGTCCGTGCCTGTCGAACGAAATGTGCGGTGGAAGGGCATGCAGTACGTCGGCACAGAGGACTTCTTCGTGGCGCGCTTCACTGAGGAGCGGCCCTCGCTGGAACGCGCCGGTCTACTTCCCGATGAACAGGCCAACCTCGACTCGCATGCGTGGGTGCTGTGGTCGGATCTGGACTCGCTGCCGGACCGGGTCGAGCCGCCACAGCTACTGGCAGTGCTCGGTGCCCTGTTGCCAGCGGGCCCTTGGCGTAACGGAGGGCACGGTTGCGGCCAGGTCACAGGGACTGCCGTATCAACGTGAGTTGGACGGTCGCTTCGTAGCGGACGGCGAGCTTGTCGTAGCGGGTCGCGACGCCCCGGGCCTGCTTCAGCAGGCCGATCCGGCACTCGACCTTGTGCCTGGCCTTGTACTTTTCGCGGTCGAAGCCGGGCGGCCGTCCACCTGCCGCTCCCCGACGCAGGCGGTGTCCGGCTTGGTCACGCTTCTCCGGGATGGTGTGCGGGATCTGCCGCCTGCGCAGGTAGGCGCGGATCTCGCGGGAGGAGTAGGCGCGGTCGGCGAGCACGTGATCGGGCCGGACACGAGGCCGCCCGCTGCCGGTCCGGGGCACCTTGATGCGGTCCATGACCCGGATGAACTGTGGTGCGTCGCCGCGTTGTCCGCCAGTGATCACGACCGCGAGGACGTGTCCGGCGGCGTCGGCGGCCAGGTGGAGCTTGGTGCTCAGGCCGCCGCGCGAGCGGCCGAGGCCGTGGTCGTCCGGCTCGTCCGCCAGCCCGTCCGGGGACGTCCGGCCCGGACGGGCAGCCCCCTTTTCCGGGCCCCCGCGGAGTGCTGGTGGGCGCGGCAAACTGTGGAGTCGACCGAGACCTCCCACTCGATGTGCCCGGCGGCATCTGCCTTGACCTGCAGTTTCTCCAGGACGCGGGCCCAGGTTCCGTCGATCTGCCAGCGGCGGAACACCGAGTACGACGTCTCCCACGGCCCGTACCGCTCGGGCATGTCCCGCCAAGGCGAACCCGTCCTCGCCCGCCACCAGATCCCGTCAAAGACCTGCCGCCGATCCCGCGGCTTGCGCCCCATCTTCGGCAACGGCGGCAATACCGCCTCCAAGCACAGCCACTGGTCGTCCGTCAGATCTCCACGAGCCATCCGAAGATCGTTTCACGACCTTGATCAACATCTCAAACAGGCCCTAG
>NZ_JBHXMF010000149.1:0-1510 GCF_042721055.1 Streptomyces sp. NPDC058470 | reverse complement strand
GGGCGCGGGGTGTGTCGGTAAGCCAGGCGTTGATGCGGATGAGGTTGATCGCCGCGCCGGTGAGCTGGTGCTGGAGGCTGGTCTTGTCGAGGCCGCGGTAGCGGGATCTGCGCAGGCCGCAGGCTTGCACTCCTTGGGAGATGGTCCCTTCGGCCCCGGCGCGGATCTTGTAGCGGTCCTTCCAGTCGTCGGTTGCCTGTAGCTGCCGGGCCTGGTGGAGGGCTTCGTACTCGTGGCGGGGCCGCAAGGTGATCTCCCGGCGCTGGGCTTTCGGCGAGCTCACGCAGTCCCGGAGGCTGGGGCAGGTGCGGCAGTCGGCAGGGGAGAAACGGACTCGGATCACGGGCAGTTGTTCTTCGGAGCGGCGGTGGTGCCACTGGGTGCTGGTGATCCCTTTCGGGCAGGTCACGTGCTGGTTGTCCCAGTCGATGGTGAAGGCATCCTGTCCGTAGATGCCCTCGCCACGGGCCTGGGTGACGGTCACCGGCGGCAGTGGTCCGTGCAGGGCGACATCGTGATCGCTGCGGGCGGCGGCCAGGGCACTGGAGTTGGCGTAGCCCGCGTCGACCCAGTGTTCGTCCGGCAGCAGGCCCCGCCTCACGAGGCCGGTGTGGACGACGGCGGCCATCCGGTCGTCGGGGACGGTGGCGAGGGTGGTGGTCACGTTCGTGACCAGGTGCACCGCATCCGGCTCGCACGTCTCGGTGAGATGGACTTTGTAGCCGTCCCACATCGTGTCGCGTTTGACGCTGCCGCGGGCCTCGATGTCATACGGGGTCACCAGGCGCTTCGCGCCTGGCGGGCGGTCTTTTGGGTCCCGCCGTTCCACCTCACCCTCCACCAGGTGGAAGTGCTGGACCCACACCTTGCGCAGGACCTCCGTCTGCGGCAGTGCCCGCAGTGCAGGCGGCGCGTCGTCCGCCCAGACCATACGCAGCAGACACATGCCGTCCGTTCCGATCCGGCGGCCCACCTCGACACGCTTGGCCTGGGCTCTGGGGAAGCGGGAGTCCTCGATCCGGGTCGCGTAGTGCTTGAACCAGTCCGGCACAGCACGTGCCCTCAGCCACTCCGGCTCCGCGCGGGCCACCGCGTTCAGCGCCGCCCGTAAGGTCTCTCCGACCAGCTCCAGCCAGTTCAGCTCACGCGCCGAGGAGAGTACATGCGTGGAGTCGGTCCGCGCCTTCCCACCAGCGGCGACCAGTCCCCGTTCCTGAGCCGCGACCAGGATCGCGTCCAGCACTTCCCGCCCTGCATCCCCGCCGGCCAAACGGTCCCTGAACTCCGAGAGCACTGAGAAATCGAAGCCGGGATCGGTCAGCTCCAGCCCCAGCGCGAACTTCCAGTCGATCCGAGCCCGCACCGCCTCAGCGGCCTGCCGGTCGGTCAGCCCCTCCACGAACTGCAACACCAGCACCATCGCGAGCCGCCCCGGCGACCAGGCAGGCTTACCTCTCACCGGGAACAAGCTCGCGAACTGCTCGTCAGCGAACAGAACACCCAGCTCGTC
>NZ_JBHXMF010000148.1:0-1703 GCF_042721055.1 Streptomyces sp. NPDC058470 | reverse complement strand
ATCTGCTCCACATACACATCGGTGCCCTGCTCGTCGAACAGCGCATGGAACAGCATGCCCTCCTGCAACGGCGACACCGGCAGCACCTCGGCCAACCCCGGCACATCCGCCTCAAGCTGCTCGATCCGCCCCTGGTCCAGCGCAACCAACGGGAAATCAGACGGCGTACGACCACCACTGCCAGGACGCGACACATGCGAGACAAGACCAGTCAGCATCGCCGCCCAGCTGCCCAGCAGAGCCTCCGCAGCCGCCTCGTCCAGCAGCCGCTCCGGCCAAGCCACCGTCAACGTGAGCTGCGGCCCGTCCGCCGACTCATCGACTACGCCGATGACTTCCAGGGCGTGCATCACGGAGAACTCCCCCAGCACACCCGCCCCGGGCCCGGCCTCGCCGGCCGGCGACCAGTCCTTCTGGACCTCTTCGTCAGCTGCCCCGGCGGTGAACCGCCCGAGATAGTTGAAGCCGATCTGTGCGGACGGCAGGGCCGCAAGTTCGGGCGCGGTCTCAGGGTTGAGGTAGCGGAGCATGCCGTAGCCCAGACCGTCGCCCGGCACCGCCCGCAACTGCTCCTTGACCCGCTTCACCGCGCGGCCCGCAGCCGGACCCCCCGCCCGCACATCGGCCAGGTCGACGGCTCCGACATCGAGCCGGACAGGATATGCACTCGTGAACCAGCCCACCGTGCGGGACAGATCGTCCCCTTCACTCAGCGGGACACGACCATGACTCTCCACATCCACCAGGAACCCACCGGCCGTGCTCCGGCCGTCGCGCCATTCGGCGATCGCCGCGGTCAGCCCCGTCAGCAGGACATCGTCGATCCCCGCATGGAACGCGGCCGGAACACTGGTCAGCAAGGCCGAGGTGACCTCCGACGGAACCGTCACCGACAGATGCCTCATCGTGGCTTCGATGTCCCGGTCAGGATCCACAGGCCGTGAAGTGAGCATCGGGTCCGGGCCCTTGAGCAACTCGGTCCACTGCGGCAGCTCAGCCCGCGTCTCCTCGCTCTCAGCCTGTACGGCCAGTTCACGCGCCCAGTGCCGGAACGACGTCGGGACGGCATCCAGCGCGATGTCCCGCCCCTCGGCCAGCGCCGCGTAAGTCTCCGCGAGGTCCGGGGCCAGGAGGCGCCACGACACACCGTCGACCACCAGGTGGTCAACAACCACCAGAAGACGTCCCGGAGTGTCCGGCCCGGCGTCGAACCACACCACCTGAACCATCACACCGGCCCGCGGATCCAGCCTGTCCACAGCCGCTTGCGCCTGTTCACGGATCAGGCCACCCAGGTCATCGCCCTCCAGTCCGGTCGCGTCGACCCGCTGGGTCCACGCCCCGGCCGCGGCCGTTTCCGGCACGACCAGCCGCCGCTCCGGCTCAAGTTCGAGCCGTGCCCGCAGCGCGTCGTGATGATCCACCAGTGCCTGCACCGCATCGGTCAGGACCACGAAGTCCAGGCCCGCCGGAGCCACCACCAGCGCCGACTGGAACACCTGGCCCAACCTGTCCGGTCCGACCCGATCGATCAGCTCATGCATGACCGGAGTCAGCGGTATGTCCCCGACCCCGATACCTCCGTCGGCAATCGCACCGGCGTCGCCAGCCGCGACCGCCACGGTGGCCAGACCCGCCGGGCTCTTCCGCTCGAACACCTGGCGGGCGGTGATCACCAGGCCCGCCTTCCGGGCACCCGACAC
>NZ_JBHXMF010000147.1:0-1853 GCF_042721055.1 Streptomyces sp. NPDC058470 | reverse complement strand
GACCCTCGCCGACCTGCCCGAGGAACTGGCCCTGCCCACCGACCGCCCGCGGCCGGACGCCTCCTCCCACCAGGGCGAGCGCATCCGCTTCGAGATCGACGCCGGACTGCACCGGCGACTGCTCACCCTCGCGCGGGAGTCCGGTACGAGCCTGTTCATGGTTCTGCAGGCGGCGCTGGCCACCCTGCTGACGCGGCTCGGCGCCGGCACCGACATACCGATCGGCACCCCCATCGCGGGACGCACCGACGACGCCATGGAGGACTTGGTCGGCTTCTTCATCAACGAGCTGGTCCTGCGCACCGACACCTCGGGCAACCCGCCCTTCCGGGAACTGCTGGCCCGGGTGCGGGAGACGGACCTGGCCGCCTACGCCCACCAGGATGTCCCGTTCGAGCGCATCGTGGAGGCGGTCAACCCGTCCCGCTCGCTCGGGCGCCACCCGCTCTTCCAGATCGTGCTGGCCCTGCAGAACACGGCGCAGCCCACCCTGGACCTGCCTGGCCTGACCATCGGCGCGGAGTCCGGCAGCGGTGGAGTGGCCCGCTTCGACCTGTCGTTCGGCCTCAACGAGCGACTCACCGACGACGGTTCACCCGCAGGTCTGGACGGCCTGGCGGAGTTCGCCACGGATCTGTTCGATCGGGTGACGGTGGAGTCGATGGTGGGCCGTTTCGTGGCGGTGCTGCGTGCTGTGGTGGCGGATGCGGGTCGGAGGGTGGGGGATCTGGAGATTCTGGGGCCGGGTGAGCGTGAGCGGTTGGTGTTCGGGTGGAACGAGACGGCGCGTGAGCTTCCGCAGCTGTTGGTGCCGGGCATGTTCGAGGCGCAGGTGGTGCGTACGCCGGAGGCACCTGCGGTGTCGGGCGGCGATGTGGTGGTGTCGTACCGGGAGTTGAACGAGCGGGCGAACCGGCTGGCGCGGCTGTTGGCGGGGCGGGGTGCGGGTCCGGAGTCGATCGTGGCGATCGCTGTGCCGCGTTCGGTGGAGATGGTCGTGGCGGTTCTCGCGGTGCTGAAGTCGGGCGCCGCCTATCTGCCGGTCGACACCGAGTACCCCGCCCACCGCATCGCCTACATGCTGGCCGACGCCGCGCCGGCCCTGGTGGTCACGACCCGGGACGTCCTGCCGCATCTGCCGAAGGGCGTCGACCAGCCCGTCCTTGCCCTGGACGACGCGGCGACGGTCGCCGACCTCGCCCGGCACGACTCCGGGAACCCGGCAGACGGGGACCGCATCGCCGCGCTGCTGCCCGGCCACGCCGCGTGCGTGATCTACACCTCGGGCTCCACCGGGGCCCCCAAGGGAGTCGTCGTACGGCACGCCGGCCTTGCCAACTACGTCGCGGGCGCCGCCGCCGACTACCGGGGCGTCCGAGGGGAGGTCCCGCTGCACTCCTCGGTCTCGTTCGACACCACCGTGACCTCGCTCCATGTGCCGCTCACCGCGGGCGGCCACATCCGGCTGACGGACCTGCTGGAGAACGCCGTCGACAGCCGCTTCGACCTGCTGAAGGTGACGCCCAGCCACCTCGGCATGCTGGCGGGCTCCGCAGCGGACGCCGCGGACGACACCGAGCTTCTCGTCGCCGGCGAGGCCCTCACCGCCGCTGCCGTCGAGCACTGGCGCCGACTGCGCCCGCAGGGAACGCTGTTCAACGTCTACGGTCCCACCGAGACCACGGTGAGCGCCGTACAGCACCGCATCGGCCCCGGTGAGGAGCTGCCCTCCGGGGTGGTCCCGATCGGCCGGCCGCTGGGCAACACCCAGGTGTATGTGCTGGATGGTCGGCTGCGCTTGGTCCCTGTCGGGGTGGCGGGTGAGTTGTTCATCGCTGGTGAGGGTGTGGCGC
>NZ_JBHXMF010000146.1:0-1858 GCF_042721055.1 Streptomyces sp. NPDC058470 | reverse complement strand
CGTCCTGCGTGGTGTGGTCCTGCACCAGGTGATGGATACGCAGCAGCACCAGCCAGCCGTCGGAGTTCGGCTCGGCGGCGGCATGCACATCGATCAGTGGCGCCCGGCCGAGGTCCATCCGCTCGCCCGCAGCCAATAGTTGGTCCACCAGGTCCGCGCGCCGGTGGTCGAGTACCACTTCGTTCAGCGGCAGAGGCACCTCGCGCAGCACGACCTGCACCGGTTCGCGCAGCCCCTCCCACACGATCGCCGTCCGGTAGATGTCGTGCCGATCCACCACCCGCTGCAACGCATCGAGGAAGGTGTCCAGCAGCGGCCGCTCCGCGAAGCGCAGCACCATCGGCATCGAGTAGGCGTCGGCGCCCTGCTGATCGTTCATCAAGTGGTGGAAGAAGATGCCCTCTTGGAGCGGGGCCAGCGGATACACATCCGCGACATTGGCCGCACCACCCTGAACCTGGGCGACCAACCGCCCGACCTCGGCCTCGTCCAACTCCACCAGAGACAACATCTCCGGCGTGATCACCGCCGCACCCTCAGGAATCAGATTCGCCGGAACCACCACCTCCTCCGGACCCGCCGCCACCGCCAACCCCGCAGGCGTCGGCGACCGGAACAACGCCCGCACCGACACCGACACACCCCGGCCCCGCAACCGCTCCACCAACGACACCGCCAACAGCGAATGCCCACCCAACGCAAAGAAGTCGTCATCCACACCAACGGACGACAGACCCAAAACCTCCGCAAACGCACCGCACAGGATCTCCTCCTGCACCGACACCGGACCCCGACCACCACCGGACGCATACTCCGGAACCGGCAACCCCTTACGGTCCAACTTGCCATTCACCGTCAACGGCAACACATCCAGCACCACCACCGCAGACGGTACGAGGTAGTGCGGCAGCCGGTCCTGTGCATAGGTGTGCAGCGCCTCGGGCTCTACGCCGTCGTCGTCGGCAGCGACCACGTAGGCGACCAGCCGCTTGTCGCCCGGAGTGTCCTCGCGGACCAGCACCGCGGCCTGGGCGACCGCGGGGTGTGCGGCAAGAGCCTCGGCGACCTCGCCCGGTTCGATACGGAAGCCACGGATCTTCACCTGATCGTCCGAGCGCCCGAGGTACTCCAGTGCGCCGTCCGGAGTCCATCGCACCAGGTCGCCGGTACGGTACATGCGCTCGCCGGGTGTGAAGGGCGACGCCACGAACCGTTCGGCGGTCAGGTCGTTGCGTCCGACGTAGCCGCGCGCCAACTGGGCTCCGGCCAGGTGGAGTTCGCCGCCGACGCCGATCGGGACGGGGCGCAGGGAGGGGTCCAGGACGTACGCCTGAGTGTTGGCGATCGGCGTGCCGATCGGCACGGATCCGTCGGTCTGGTCGGGGCTGCACTCCCATGCCGTGACGTCGACCGACGCCTCGGTGGGGCCGTAGAGGTTGTGCAGTTCCACACCGTCGTAGAGCTGGAAGAACTTTGTCTGAGTGCTCAGTTGAAGCGCCTCGCCCGAGCAGATGACCCGGCGGAGGCTTGCGCACTCCGCCACCGTAGGGTCGGCCAGGAAGGCGTCCAGCATCGACGGTACGAAGTGAGCCGTCGTCACCGCGGTGTCCTGGATCAGCTTCGCCAAATAGCTGGGATCGCGGTGGCCACCCGGTCGGGCAACGACCAGTGTGGCGCCGTTGAGGAGGGGCCAGAAGAACTCCCATACCGACACGTCGAATCCGAAGGGTGTCTTCTGTAACACCCGGTCGACCGGGGTCAGTTCGTAGCGGGACTGCATCCATTCAAGTCGGTTGACGATGCCGCTGTGGGGGACGGTGACGCCCTTGGGGCGGCCGGTGGAACCGGACGTGAAGAT
>NZ_JBHXMF010000145.1:0-1863 GCF_042721055.1 Streptomyces sp. NPDC058470 | reverse complement strand
CGGCCAGCATCGCACCGACCGTCTGCGCCGGGTCGAACCGGACCCGCACCGGGATCGTGTTGATGAAGAAACCGAGTATGTCCTCCATGCCCGGCAGGTCGGCGGGGCGCCCTGCCACGGTCGCGCCGAACACCACATCGCGGCGTCCCGTCAGCTGGCCGACCACCAGTGCCCAGGCTGCCTGGACGACGGTGTTGAGCGTCAGGCCATGCCGGCCGGCCATCTCGCGCAGCGCCGAAGCCAGCTCCGTGCTTGTCCGCGTTACCACCCTTCCGGTAGCGCCGGGCATGGACACGCCCGTCTCCCCCGGAGCGACCAGCGTCGGCTCGTCCATACCTGCCAGCGCTTCCCGCCATGCGGTCCGCGCGGTTTCCTTGTCCTGCTGCACCAGCCACGTCAGGTAGTTGCGGTACGGAGTCACCGCGGGCAAGCCCCTTGTACTGCCACCAGTCGCGTAGGCGGCCCACAGGTCCCGTGTCAGGATCGGCAGCGACCAGCCGTCCAGCAGGATGTGATGCAGCGTGATCACCATCCGGTGCCGGTCCGCACCCACCTTCACCAGAAGGATCCGCAGCAGCGGCGGCGCCGCCAGATCGAACCTCCGGGCCCGCTCCTCGACGCCCAGCCGTTCCGCCTCAGCCAGCGCCTCGTCCTCGGGCAGGGCGGACAGGTCCACCTCACGCCACGGCAGGGTCACCTCCCGCGCGATCACCTGCACCGGCTGCTCCACGCCGGTGAGTTGCCGGAAACCGGCCCGCAGACTCGCGTGCCGAGCCGTCAGCGCCTCCCAGGCTGCGCGTAATGCCCCGGCATCCAACTGCCCTTCGAGGCCCAGGTCCATCTGTTCCACGTACACATCGGTGCCCTGCTCGTCGAACAGCGCGTGGAACAGCAGGCCCTCCTGCAACGGCGCCACCGGCAGCACCTCGTCCAGGCCCGGTAGCTCCGTCTCCAGCTGCTCGATCCGCTCCTGGTCCAGCGCCACCAACGGGAAATCGGACGGCGTACGACCACCGCTCCCGGGAAGGGATGTGTGCGCGGCGAGGCCGGCCAGCATCGCCGCCCAACCCTCGGCCAGCCGCTCGGCGGCCGCCTCGTCCAGAAGCCGTTCGGGCCAAACCAGAGTCAGCGTGAGCTCGGGACCTTCGGCCAGATCGTGGACCACGCCCTCGGCCTCGATGGCGTGCATCACCGGGAACTCCCCCTCAACACCTCCGCCGGGTCTGCCTTCGTCGGCAGGCGACCAGGCGCTCCGTGCACGGTGGCCGGCTCCCTGAGCTGCGATCCTGCCCAGGTAGTTGAAGCCGATCTGTGCGGACGGCAGGGCCGCGAGTTCGGGCGCGGTCTCAGGGTTGAGGTAGCGGAGCATGCCGTACCCCAGACCGTCGCCCGGGATCGCCCGCAACTGCTCCTTGACCCGCTTCACAGCCCGGCCCGCAGCCGGACCCCCCGCCCGCACATCGGCCAGGTCGACGGCTCCAGCATCCAGGCGCACCGGATGAACACTCGTGAACCAGCCCACCGTGCGCGACAGATCGACACCGTCGACCAGGGGCACCCGCCCGTGGCCCTCAACATCCATGAGCAGACCGCCGGGCGTGCCCCGTGCGTCGCGCCATTCGGCGATGGCCGTCGTGAGACCGGTCAGCAGTACGTCATCGATCCCGGCGTGGAACACGGCTGGAACCGTGGTGAGCAGCACGGAGGTGACTTCCGTGGGCACACGCACGGAAACTCTGCGAACCGTGGTGGTCAGATCCCTGCCCGGATCGACAGGCTCGGCGGTCAGCAGCGGGTCGGGCCCCAGGAGCAGCCGGATCCACTCGGGCAGCTCAGCCCGTGTCTCCTCGCTCTCAGCCTGTA
>NZ_JBHXMF010000144.1:0-1993 GCF_042721055.1 Streptomyces sp. NPDC058470 | reverse complement strand
CGGCCGGGAAGGCGGAGGAGGCCGGGGCGACCTCGTAGGAGACCGCGAAGTCCTCCGTCGTCTCCCCGAAGTTCCAGCCCGCCCGGAACGCCGCGATATTGGCGGCGGCGATGTCCGGTTTCTTCGCGAACTTGGCCTTCAGGAACCGCTCCGTGCCCTCCGTCGGCCGGTGATACATCCACGACAGCAGACCCAGCGCGAACATGTTCTTGCTGCGCTCGGCCTCCTTGCGGGAGAGGTCGAACTCCTTGAGCGCCTCGACGGTCATGGTGGTGAGAGGGACGGGGTGGACGCTGTAGCCGTCCAGTGAGCCGTCCTCCAGCGGATTCGTGGCGTAGCCGACCTTCGACATCGCCCGCTTCGTGAACTCATCCGTGTTGACGATGATCTCCGCGCCGCGTGGCACGTCGGCGATGTTCGCCTTCAACGCCGCCGGATTCATCGCCACCAGCACGTTGGGCGCGTCGCCGGGCGTGAGGATGTCGTGGTCGGCGAAGTGCAGCTGGAAAGACGAAACGCCCGGCAGGGTGCCTGCGGGCGCTCGGATCTCGGCGGGGAAGTTCGGAAGAGTCGAGAGGTCGTTGCCGAAGGACGCCGTCTCGGAGGTGAAGCGGTCACCGGTGAGCTGCATACCGTCACCCGAGTCACCCGCGAACCGGATAATCACCCGATCCAGCCGACGGAGCTCTTTCGCCCCTGCCGGTTTGCGCTGTTCTCCTACGACGGCTCCGTCGGCCTGTTCCGCTGCGCTACTGACCTGGCTGGTCACTGAACTGGACCTCCCTCGAGGCGGCTGTCTGGGAGCGGCCTTCCCGCAGGCCATCCCAGGATCAACCCTACGTCTGTAAGGGTCGCCTTCCCGGGGTCATTCGCACAGTGGACACCATTTTGAGACTGCTTGACAGCATGACTTGTCATGACTTGCCCGCCCCCGACGCTTCCCTTGAAGACGCTCCCGCTCATCCTTCGGTTCTCGTGCCGCTCGGCCGGCTCTCGTTCCGCCGGTACTCCCACAACCATCTGACACAGTGTCAGATGGTCAGGACTTCAGATAGGTGAGGACCGCCAGAACACGGCGGTGGTCCCCGTCGCTCGGGGAAAGCCCCAGCTTCAGGAAAATGTTGCTGACGTGCTTCTCGACGGCGCCGTCGCTCACGACGAGCTGCCGTGCGACGGCGGAATTGGTCCGGCCCTCGGCCATCAGCCCCAGGACCTCCCTTTCCCTCGGGGTGAGCCCCGCGAGCACGTCCTGCTTACGGCTGCGCCCGAGCAGCTGCGCGACCACCTCCGGGTCCAGCGCGGTACCCCCCTTGGCCACCCGTACCACCGCGTCCACGAACTCCCGCACCTCGGCGACCCGGTCCTTGAGCAGATAGCCGACGCCACGGCTCGAACCGGCCAGCAGTTCGGTGGCGTACTGCTCCTCCACGTACTGCGACAGCACGAGCACACCCAGTTCGGGATACGCCTTGCGCAGCTGTACGGCGGCCCTGACCCCCTCGTCGGTGTGCGTCGGCGGCATCCGGACGTCGGCGACGACGACGTCCGGCAACTCACCCCGCTCAGCGAACTCGGTGATCGTCTTGATCAGCGCTTCGCCGTCCCCGACCCCCGCCACGACGTCATGTCCGCGATCGGTCAACAACCGGGTCAGGCCCTCCCTGAGCAGCACTGAATCCTCGGCGATGACGACTCGCACCCTGTCCTCCACGATTTTCGGCCCCCCATTTGTACGACAGCCCCCCAGCATTCCAGCATTGGGACCGACTTGGGCCGGGGCGGCGAGGATTCAGCCCGCCGGCGTTTGAGGACGAGCGCGTTCAGCGCGATACGGGGGTGTGGGGGCGGAGCCCCCAGGTACGGGAATGGGTAGGGGCGGCGGGGGCGAAGAAAATCCCCCCCCCCCCCCCCCCCCCCCCCCCCCCCCCCCCCCCCCCGCCCCCCCCCCCCCCCCCCCCCCCCCCCCCCCCCCCCCCCCCCCCCCCCCCCCCCC
>NZ_JBHXMF010000143.1:0-2108 GCF_042721055.1 Streptomyces sp. NPDC058470 | reverse complement strand
ACATCCCCGATCACACGATCAGGATCGGCGACAACAGCCCGCAGCACACGCTCAAGGCGAGCGATGACAAGGGCGAGGGTGTCGCGGTCGAAGAGGTCCGCGGAGTAGTCCGCGACGCCCTCCAGCCCGTTCGGAACGCCGTTCGCGGTGTGCTGCTCGCCGAGGCCGAGGGACAGGTCGAACCTGGCCCACGGGGACTCGCCGGCCTCGGGGCTGACGGCCAATCCCGGCAGGTCGAGGGACGCGGCCCCCGTGTTCTGCACGGTCAGTGTCACCTGGCAGAGCGGGTGGCGGGTCAGCGACCGCTGCGGGTTGAGCGCCTCGACGAGCCGCTCGAACGGCAGTTCCTGGTTGGCGTAGGCGGCCAGGTCGGTCTCCCGGACTCGCCCCAGCAGCTCACGGAACGTGGGATCGCCCGAGGTGTCGGTGCGCAGCACCAGGGTGTTGAGGAAGAAGCCGACCATGTCGTCGAGGGCGTCGTCGGTCCGGCCGGCGATGGGGGCGCCGATCGGGATGTCGGTGCCGGCGCCGAGCCGCGTCAGGACGGTGGCGAGGCCGGCCTGGAGCACCATGAACAGGCTGGTGCCCATGGAGGTGGCCAGTGACAGCAACTGGCGGTGCAGCTGGGCGTCGAAGGAGAACCGAAGCTTCGCCCCACGCTGGGCGCCGGTCAGCGGCCGCGGGCGGTCGGTGGGCAGGGCCAGTTCCTCGGGCAGGTCGGCGAGGGTCTGTGTCCAGTGGGCGAGCTGCCGGGAGATCTCGCTGTCCACGTCGGCCTCGTCGCCCAGCAGCTCACGCTGCCACAGCGCGTAGTCGGCGTACTGCACCGGCAACGGAGCCCACCCCGGCTCGACACCACCGAGCCGCGCACCGTACGCCGTCGCCAGATCCGCGGCCAGCGGACGCAGAGACCACGCGTCACCCGCGATGTGGTGCAGGACGAGCACGAGGACATACTCCTCCTCCCCCACCGCCAACAACCCCGCACGCAGCGGAACCTCCTCCGTCAGATCGAAGCCCCGCCCGGTGAACCCGGCGATCCACGCATCGACGTCGCACTCGCCCGCCACGTCGAACACGGACAGGACGAACGGCCGCGCCGAGACGTCGCACACAACCTGCCGAGGAACACCGTCCACAGCGGGAAAGACCGTCCGCAGACTCTCGTGGCGGGACACCACATCGGCGAGCGCCGCCTCCAGCGCGGCCACATCCAACGGACCACGCAGCCGCAGCACCATGGGGATGTTGTAGAGCGGGCTCGTCGTGTCCATCTGGTTGATGAACCACAGGCGGCGCTGGGCGAAGGACAACGGGATCTCCGCCGGCCGCACGGCGGGGGTCGGCGCGGGGCGGGCCGACGCCGCCCGGGGGAGGCGCTCGGCGAGTCCGGCGACGGTGGGGGCCTCGAAGAGGGCCCGGATGCCGAGTTGGGCGGACAGCAGCGAGCGGATACGGCTCAGCAGCCGGGTGGCGAGCAGCGAGTGGCCGCCCAGTTCGAAGAAGTTGTCGTCGATGCCGACCCGGCCGACGCCCAGGACCTCCGCGAACAGACCGCAGAGAATGGCCTCTTGGGGAGTGCGGGCATCGCGGCCGCGCGCGGCAGCGGTCTGCTGCGGTGCGGGCAGCGCCTTACGGTCGGTCTTCCCATTCGGCGTCAACGGAACGACATCAAGAGCGACGACGGCGGACGGGACCATGTACTCCGGCAACAGCCCCGCCACATGACGACGCACCACCTGAACATCCAGCGCCACACCCTCGACGGGCACCACATAACCGACCAGCCGGCGATCACCAGGCATGTCCTCCCGAACCGCCGCCACCGCACGCGCGACCCCCGGAACCGCAGCCAGCACCGACTCGACCTCACCCAACTCGATCCGATGACCACGCACCTTCACCTGATCGTCGACACGACCCACAAACTCCAGCACGCCCGCATCCGACCACCGCACCACATCACCCGTGCGATACATCCGGGAGCCATCAGAACCAAACGGATCAGCAACGAAACGCTCCGCGGTGAGCCCCGGACGCCCCAGATAACCCCGCGCCACACCCTCACCAGCGATGAACAACTCACCCGCCACCCCGACAGGGACCAA
>NZ_JBHXMF010000142.1:0-2340 GCF_042721055.1 Streptomyces sp. NPDC058470 | reverse complement strand
GGCGTGCCCTCGGAGCGCGGGAAGAACTCGTACCAGGAGCCGTACAGGGCCCGCTTCCGCTCGACGAGCAGGGGCAACGGCAGGGAACGGGAGACCCGTTCACGCAGCGGGTGCTCCGCGAGGACGGCGTCCGCCGCCGGGGTGAGGGCGGCCGCGAGACGGTCGGTCGGCGGACGGGACTCGTCGCGCAGGGCGTTCGCGGCGGCGAGCACCACGCCCCGGCCGGCCGCTTCCGGGATGCCGACGGCGGCCCGCTCGTACAGCTCGGCGCCCTCCTCCAGCATCAGCCCGGAGTCGATACCGGCCGGAACCTTGATCCCGGCGGCGCGGCGCCAGGCGGCCAAGGGATCGCGCCAGGCCTCCACCAGGTAGGTCCAGTGGCCCATTTCTCCCGGCGTGACGTCGGCGCCCCAGCGGTCGGTGCCGGGGGCCAGCTCGCGCATCGGGGTCCACGGCCCCGGGCGGCCGCTCGGGTCGCACAGGACGACATTGGCGGCGACCGCGTCATGGCCCTCGCCGAAGAGGGTCGCCGTGACCTGGAAGGTCTCGCCGCACACCGCCTTGGCCGGCCGCCTGCCGCACTCGACGACCGGGTGGACGTCCATGACCGGGATGCCGACAGCGTGGGCATCCGCAACAGGCACCGCTACGGCTGGGACGGAGGCCGAGCGGGCGTCTCCGACCGGTACGGAGGCCGAGCGCGTACCCCTGATCGGCACATTGAACGAGCGGCCTTCCCTGGTCGGGATGTCGAGCGCGCCGACATCCACGGTCGGGATACGGCCGCTGTCCGGATTAACGTCCATGGGTATTCGCCTCCGCCGTCCTCTCGCCCAGCCTGCGGTTTCAGATCCGCGTCGGAACGCCCCGACGCCTCGGAGCGCTCAGGGGCACTGGCCCACCGTCCGGCTCGGCCCCCGGCCCTGGGCACCTCGCGCCCTCGCCAGCGACGAAGCGGCACGCAGATAGTGCTCGGCGGCGTCCGCGGCCTCGCGCGCGCAGCGCTTGCCCATCAGCACGCACAGCGTGTATCCCGTGTTCTCGAA
Organism: Streptomyces sp. NPDC058470; assembly: GCF_042721055.1. Lineage (NCBI taxonomy): Bacteria > Bacillati > Actinomycetota > Actinomycetes > Kitasatosporales > Streptomycetaceae > Streptomyces > Streptomyces sp. NPDC058470. The sequence continues at coordinate 1,294 of NZ_JBHXMF010000142.1, read as the reverse complement.
GTTGCCCCGCACCGTGTGGTCGGCGGGGGCCGCGAGCAGCAGACGTTCCCAGGCCCGGTACCGCTCAAGATGCCTGGCGACCTCGGCTTTGGCAGGCAGCAGCATCACGCTGGTCACCTTCCCTCTCTCTCAAACGCGTCACGGCTCGCCCGGATGGCGAGTGAGGGCCGTGCACGCAGGGGCACCGATCCGTTACGGAGATCGACACCCTCACCCATGGTGCCTGCGCAGACACCGAGCGTCTTGTTGGCTCTTCAACAACACGAGGCCGGCCTCGTGTTGCACGAATGGAGCAGTACTCCCACTCTGGTACTGACTCAGAAGCGACCAACGCTCACGCTACGTGTTCGGGGCTCGGCCCGCAGGGGCGAGGAGGAGCGGGAGCTTCGCCGGTGAGGAGCCAACGACAATGAAAGCTGCAGTGCCCTGCTACTACCACCTCGACGTGGAGGTCAGCCCGGAACGGGTAGGACAGGTCAGACGCATTCTGGCCGCTCACCTCCGGTACTGGAACCTGGAGAATCTCGTCGAGTCCGTCTGTCACTGTGCCGAAGCGCTGCTCCATACGATCGAGGAGCACGCGGCGGACAAGAACACGACCATCGAGATGTGGTGGAACGGTCAGCACCTCATCACCGCCGTGTCGGACAACGACCAGGACATCCGTCCGCACAACACACCACAAGGCTGCCTCGCGCAGATCGCCGCTCTGAGCGACGGCTGGGGCTGCTGCGCCACCGGAGCCGGCGGCAAGATCATCTGGTTCTCGTGGCGGGCCCGGGCCGCCGAACGCGCCCCGCTCCTGCCGCCGGCACCCGCGCCCAGCCTGCGGGAGGCGCGCGGGATGCCTCGCGCCCTGTCCGTGCCGGTGCTCGCCGGATCCCGCGACCACCCCGGAGTCGTGCTCATCGACTCCCATGACGACACCGAGCCAGCGGTCGCCGTCCAGTGATCCCGCGACGGTACGGAGGTTGTGGTCGCCGTCCAGTGATCCCGCGACGGTACGGAGGTTGTGGTCGTAAACCACATCCCCCTGACGGCGCGGTCGCCGCGGTCGCCGACCGCAGGTTCTGTAACCGCGCGGCGCCGTGGCAGCCGACCGCAGGTCCCGTGACGGCAACGAGGCCGTGGTCGCCAACCACAGGTCCCGCCACGGCGCGGATGCCGTGATCGTCGTACCGTGATCACGTGCGTATCCGAACCGGCCGCCCCTATCCACTGGGCGCGGTATTCGACGGCGAAGGAACCAACTTCGCCCTGTTCACCGAAGTCGCCGAGCGCGTCGATCTCGTCC
>NZ_JBHXMF010000141.1:0-2340 GCF_042721055.1 Streptomyces sp. NPDC058470 | reverse complement strand
CGTCGTTCCGGCACTGGGCGCGTGAACTGGCCGTACAGGCTGAGAGCGAGGAGACACGGGCTGAGCTGCCCGAGTGGATCCGGCTGCTGCGGGACCGTGACCCGCTGCTGACTCCACGCCCCGTGGACCCGGCCCGTGATGTCGGCGCCACGATGTGCGAGGTGTCGGTGAAGATTCCGATCGAGACCACGACGGCCCTGCTGACCAGTGTCCCGGCCGCGTTCCATGCCGGGATCGACGACGTCCTGCTGACCGGACTGACCGCGGCGACCGCTGAATGGACCCGGCGGCGCGGACAGGACCTCAGCAGCGGGATCTTGGTGGACGTGGAAAGTCATGGCCGGATCCCGCTGACCGAGGGTATGGATCTGTCCCGGACCGTGGGTTGGTTCACGAGCACACACCCTGTCCGGCTCGGCCACGGGGCCATGGACTTCGCCGGCATTAGGACGGGTGGTCCGGCTGCGGGTGGGGCTGTGAAGCGGGTCAAGGAGCAGTTGCGGGCGGTGCCGGGCGAGGGGCTGGGCTACGGCCTGCTCCGTTACCTCAACCCTGAGACCGCGCCCGAACTCGCGGCCCTGCCGTCCGCCCAGATCGGCTTCAACTACCTGGGGCGATTCGCCGCCGGGGCAGTTGGCCAAGGGCCGCGGAAGGACTGGTCACTTGCCGACGAAGGTGGACCGGGCGGTGGAGCGGACGGGGAGATACCAGTGCTGCACGCCCTGGAGGCCATGGGTGTCGTCCACGATCTGCCCGAGGGCCCCCAGCTCACGCTGAGCCTGGCGTGGCCCCGGCACCTGCTGGACGAAAAAGCGGTGCGGGCTCTGGCTGACGGCTGGGCGGCGATGCTGACCGGCCTCACCAACCACACAACGGTTTCCGGCGGCGGCCACACTCCGTCCGACTTCTCGCTGATCACGCTGGATCAGAGCCAGATCGACGACCTTGAGACAGAACTTGCACAAGAAGGGGGAACACGATGACGCAGATGCGGGTCGAGGATGTTTGGCCGGTGTCACCCTTGCAAGAGGGTCTGCTGTTCCATGCGCTGTTCGACGAGCAGGGCACCGATGTGTATGTGGAGCAGATGGTCCTGGGTCTTGAAGGGCCGTTGGACGCGGGGGTCCTGCGGGCGTCGTGGCAGGCACTGCTCGACCGGCATGCGAGCCTGCGGGCGGGCTTCCGGCAGATGGCCGGGATGGAACATCCGGTTCAGGTGATCATGCGTCAGGTGGACTTGCCCTGGCGTGAGGTGGACCTGTCCGGGCTGGACGAGGATGCGGCCTGGGCGGAGTCGGAGCGTATCGGGATCGAGGAGCGGGCCCGGCGGTTCGACCTCGCCGTGCCGCCGCTGCTGAAGGTGCTGCTGGTCAAGGTGGGCCAGGACCGGCATCGGATGATGGTCACGCTGCATCACATCCTGCTGGACGGGTGGTCGCTGCCGATCCTCATGGGAGATCTCTGGGCTGCTTACGCGGCCGGCGGCAGCACGAGTGGGCTGCCCGCGGTGGCTCCGTACCGCGAATACCTGGCGTGGTTGAGCCGTCAGGACAAGGAAGCGGCACGGGATGCGTGGCGCCGGGCACTCGAGGGGGCTGAAGAGCCGACGCTGGTCGCTCCGGCCCACCGGGACGAGGCCCCGGTCCTTGGCGAGGCGGTCTCCGTCGAGGCGAATGAGGCGCTGAACGGGGCCCTCCAGGCCCTGACCCGTGCGCATGGCCTGACGCTGAACACGGTGGTGCAGGCGGCTTGGGCTCTGCTGGTGGGCAAGCTCACGGGGCGTCGCGACGTGGTGTTCGGTGCGACAGTCGCGGGACGGCCCGGCGATCTGCCGGGTGCGGAGAGCATGCTGGGTCTGTTCATCAACACCGTTCCGGTGCGGGTGCGGTTCGATCCGGCGCAGACGGTCGCCGGGACGCTGGCCGAGATTCAGGACCAGCAGTCGGCGTTGCTCGATCACCAGCATCTGGGGCTCACGGAAATCCAGCGACTGGCCGGAGCCGGCGCCAACTTCGACACATTGATGGCGTTCGAGAACTTCCCGGGTGACCCGGATGCTCCGCCTTCCATTGACGCCGTGACGCTCACTGGGGCCGAGATGCGGGAGTCGATCAACTATCCGCTCGGGCTGGTGGCGGGTTGGCGCGATGGGCTGGGACTGCGGTTGACGTATCGGCCAGATCTCTTCGACGAGCAGTCTGCTCAGGCGCTTCTTGATCGGCTTGTTCGGATTTTGGAGCAGATGACGGCTGGTCCGTTGATGCGGGTGGGTCAGATTGAGGTTTTGGACCCGTTCGAGTTTTCGCGGGTGGTGGATGGGTGGAATGACACGGTGCGGCC
>NZ_JBHXMF010000140.1:0-2356 GCF_042721055.1 Streptomyces sp. NPDC058470 | reverse complement strand
ACCTCGTCCTGTGCGTCCACAACTTCTCGCGCTTCGCACAACCGACAGAACTGGATTTGCGGGAGTTCGACGGCCGCCACCCGGTCGAGCTGATCGGCGGGGTGCGTTTCCCGGCCATCGGCGAACTCCCCTACCTGCTGACCCTCGCGGGTCACGGCTTCTACTGGTTCCGGCTCCGCCGCGCGGTCGCCCCCACCGTCATCAGGCGATCCTGACCGTCTCTCTCCCCCCCGATCCCGATCGCGTGCCTCTCATCCCCACCGCGTGCCCTTGAAATCCGCCCGCCCTTGAAAGGACGTGTCGCCATGCAGAAGACCGCGCCGCACCGTCCGAGCGGCCTCAGCCCCGCTCCGCTGCTCACCTCGCTCGCCGAGCTGCTGCACGCATGGCTGCCGCGGCAGCGGTGGTTCGCGGGCAAGGGCCGCGCCGTCACGGATCTGACGCTGGTGTCGACGACCGAGCTGTACCCGGGGTGCCTGCACCTCCTGGTCCGCACCGAACACTTCGGGCTGCCCGCCCACGGCGGCACCAGCGCTCCCCCGCCCGACGACTGCTACCAACTCCTCCTGGGGGTGGGGAAGTCACTGCCGCCCCGCCTCGCCCACGCTGTCATCGGACGGCCGAGCAAGGGCCCGCTCGCCGACCTGATCGTGTACGACGCCCTCCACGATCCCAAGGCGGCGGGCATGCTCCTGGAGCGGCTGCGCGCTCCGGGAACGCTGGGCCCGCTGCGCTTCGAACGCGACGCGCAATTCGCGGTTCCCGCCGGTCTCGCCCCGCGCCTTCTCGATGCCGAGCAGTCCAACTCCTCGCTGGTGTACGGGGATTCGTTCATCCTGAAGGTCTTCCGCCGCGTCCAGCCCGGCATCAACCCGGACTTGGAGGTACCGGCGGCACTGGCCAGGCAGGGCTGCACCCGGGTGCCGGCGCCCGCGGCCTGGATCCGGACCTCGCACCCGCGCGAGGCGACGCTCGGCGTCCTCCAGCCGTTCCTGCGCGAAGCCGACGACGGCTGGACCCTGGCGCTCCAGTCCCTGGCCTCGGGACGGGGGTTCACGTCCGAGGCGTACGAACTGGGGCGCGCCACCGCCGAGGTGCATCTCGCGCTGTCCGCGGCCTTCCCCGTCGAGGCCCCAAGCCGGCGGCGGAACGGGCGGCTCGCGGAGGGAATGAGCGAGCGCCTCGACGCGGCCGCGCGATCCGTGCCCGAACTGCGGCCGTACGCGGCCGGGCTGTGGTCCGCCTTCGACACGCTCGCCGCCCTCGAATCGGCGGTCCGACCCGCACAGCGGATTCACGGCGATCTCCACCTCGGGCAGGTACTGAGGGCCGGCCGGCAGTGGTCGGTCATCGACTTCGAGGGTGAGCCGGCCCGCCCGCTCGCCGAGCGCCGCCGCGTGCAGTCCCCGATACGCGATGTCGCGGGCATGCTCCGCTCCTTCGACTACGCCGCCCTGTCCCGCCATCCGTGGCGCCCCGAGTGGGCGCAGCACTGCCGGGAGGCCTTCTGCGCGGGCTACGCCGCCGAGGCGGACTGGGACCCACGCGAAGAGCCCGAGCTGCTGCGCGCGTACGAGACGGACCGGGCCGTGTACGAGGTGCTGTACGAGGCGAGGCACCGTCCCGACTGGCTGCCCGTGCCGATGGCGGCGGTCAAGCGCCTGGCCGAGGGCCGTTGACATGCGCCCGGCGACCAACCCCACCCATCCCCTTTACCCCCTTGAGGAGGCTGAAGCCGTGACAGTCCGCACCGCATCGGTCGGCGTACGGCCGGCCACTTCGATGGACGCATTGCTGGACACCGCGCTGGACGCGACGGACCGGGCGCGTCTGCTGTCCGGCACCCACCACGATCCGCACGCGCTGCTCGGCGCACACCCGGTGCCGGAGGGCGTCCTGTTCCGCGTACTGCGTCCGTACGCCGAGGCCGTTGCCGTGGTGGTGAACGAGCTGCGCAGTGAGCTGGAGGACGTGGGTGACGGGCTCTTCTCGGGCGTACTGCCCCTCGACACGATCCCCGAGTACACGCTGTCGGTGACGTACGACGGCACGGAGTTCGCGGTGCAGGACCCGTACCGCTTCCTGCCCGCGCTCGGCAAGCTCGATCTGCACCTGATCGGCGAAGGACGACACGAGGAGCTGTGGCGGGCGCTCGGGGCCTACCCGATGACCCACCAGGGCGTCGTCGGCACCCGCTTCACGGTGTGGGCGCCGAACGCCCAAGGGGTCAGGGTCTGTGGGGACTTCTGCCACTGGGACGGCGCCGCGGGATATCCGATGCGGTCGCTCGGTTCCTCCGGCGTGTGGGAACTGTTCGTGCCCGCGATCGGTGACGGCGAGCTCTACAAGTTCGACA
>NZ_JBHXMF010000139.1:0-2500 GCF_042721055.1 Streptomyces sp. NPDC058470 | reverse complement strand
TCCACCACGCTCTGCAGCGCACCCAGGAACGCATCCAGCCGCTCCCGCGAGTCGAACTCCAGCACTGTGGGGACCACGTAGGTGTCCGTACCTCCGTCTTCCACCAAGTGGTGGAAGAAGATGCCCTCTTGGAGCGGGGCGAGCGGATACACATCCGCCACATTCGCGGCGCCACCCTGAACCTGCGCGGCCAACCGCCCGATCTCGGCCTCGTCCAACTCCACCAATGACAGCATCCCCGGCGTAATCGCCACCGCACCCTCAGGAATCAGATTCGCCGGAACCACCACCTCCTCCGGACTCGCCGCCACCGCCAACCCCGCCGGCGTCGGCGACCGGAACAACGCCCGCACCGACACCGACACACCCCGGCCCCGCAACCGCTCCACCAACGACACCGCCAACAGCGAATGCCCACCCAACGCAAAGAAGTCATCATCCACACCAACGGACGACAGACCCAAAACCTCCGCAAACGCACCGCACAGGATCTCCTCCTGCACCGACACCGGACCCCGACCACCACCGGACGCATACTCCGGAACCGGCAACGCCCCACGATCCAACTTGCCATTCACCGTCAACGGCAACACATCAAGCACCACCACCACAGACGGAACCATGTACGACGGAAGCCGCTCCGCCACAAACTCCCGCGCAGAGGTAGACAGTTCGAGACCCTGGCCATCACCAGCCGCAACGACGTAAGCGACCAGCCGCCTGTCACCCGCCGTGTCCTCCCGCGCAATCACCGCCGCCTGAGCAACCCCCGGGTGCGCCTCCAAAACCGCCTGCACCTCACCCGGCTCCACCCGGAACCCACGGATCTTCACCTGCTCATCCACACGCCCCGCGAACACCAACTGCCCATCCGCAGTCCACCGAGCCCGGTCACCCGTCCGATACATCCGCTCACCCACACCCGCAAACGGGCACGCCACAAACCGCTCAGCCGTCAGCGCACGACGCCCCACATAGCCCTGCGCGAGACCGGCCCCAGACACATACAGGTCCCCTGCCACGCCCACCGGCACCGGCGCCAGACGCTCATCCAGCACAAACAACCGCGTATTGGCAATCGGCGCACCCATCGGCACCACCGCACCACAACCATCCACCACACCAGCCGTGACCATCACTGTCGCCTCGGTCGGCCCATACGTGTTCACCAGACGACGACCCCGAGACCACGCAACAGCCTGCTCCGCCGAAATCGCCTCAGCCCCCACCACCAACCGCACCAACCCCGGCACACGCCCCGGGTCCAACACCCCCAACAGCGAAGGCACCACACTCGCCGCCTCCACACCCGCCCCACGCACCAGATCCGTCAACAGCGCCACATCCGCACGCTCAGCAGCCCCAGCCACGACCAAGGTGCCGCCACCAGAAAGCGTCGCGGCCACGTCCAGCACCGACGCATCAAAACTGAACGACGCGAACTGCAGAACCCGCATGCCAGGAGCAACTCCCAGCTCAGGTCGCAACGCACCCGCAAGATTCGCCACACCACCATGCGTCGCCTGCACACCCTTGGGCCGCCCCGTCGAACCCGACGTATAGATCACATACGCCACCTGATCGCCGGCGACACGAATCGCAGGCGCCGACGACGCCGCTCCCGCAAGGGCAGCCTCCACCGCCGGGTCATCCAGCGCCATCACCTGACGCGCGCCCAGCCCACCGGCCGAACCGGCCGTCTCGACCACGATCTCGACCCCGGCGTCAGCGACCACGAACTCCAGGCGCTCAACGGGGTATTCGGGATCCAGCGGGACGTAGGCGGCACCCGCCTTCCACACACCCAGGATCGCCACGACCATGTCGACACCCCGCGGCAGGCACAACCCCACCACCGACTCCAGACCGACACCCCGCGCCCCAAGGACATGCGCCAGCCGGTTCGCCTGAACGTCCAGGTCCCCGTACGACACCCCCACACCCTCAAACACCACCGCAACAGCACCAGGATCAGCCGCCACACACTGGGCAAACTGCTCCGGCACCAAAACATCCGACACCACACCCGCCGTGTCGTTCCACTCCACCAAAACCCGACGACGCTCGACCTCACCCAACACATCCACCGCAGACAACCGCGCCCCCGGCGCGGCAATCAGCTGTTCAACAACACGCCGCAGTCGGTCGGCTATCCGCTCAGCCGACTCGACGTCGAACAGATCCGCCGACGCGACCAACACTCCCCGCAGACCGGTCGGCGCCGCCTGCGCGTCGAAAACCTCGGCCGCGTTCACCTCCAGGTCGAACTTCACCGACGCCATTCCGGACGCACCTGCTCCCGCAGACAGTCCACCGCTCCGCACGCCGGGCAGGTCCAACGCCGCACGCGCGTTGTTCTGGAGCGTCAGCATGACCTGGAACAGCGGGTGCCGTGCCAGCGAACGCACCGGCGCGAGTTCCTCCACCAGCCGCTCGAACGGCACATCCTGATGCGCGAACGCACCAAGCCCCGCCTCCCGCACCCGCCCCAGCATCTCCA
>NZ_JBHXMF010000138.1:0-3106 GCF_042721055.1 Streptomyces sp. NPDC058470 | reverse complement strand
CAGGGCAAGGTCGGGGGCCGACCCAAGGCCATGGACCCGAGGATGGTCAAGCAGGCGCAGGACTTGAAGGCGGGCGGCAAGAGCTACGGCGCCATCGCCAAGACCCTCGGAGTGGGGCAGGCGACTGTCTACCGGGCGCTCGCGGGTACGACGGGGTGATCGTCGGGCGGTTGCCCGATAGCGACGAGACTGCCATGTACGGGCTCGGACGGCCGCACTCATGCCAAGAGCGGCCCCTTGTCGGAAGCCGTTCGCGTTCCCCTACCGCGTAGGCATCTCGACGTCGCTGACGCCGTTCATCAGCAGAGGCAATGGAGCTGACCCCTGTCAGCCACAGGGGAAGCCGACAGGGGTCAGTAAGGGGCCGCGGGGTCATGGGCGGCCCCCGCAACCGGCGCGCGTTGGTGGTGTTGCTCGTCGTCCCTCAGCGCCCAGGAGCCGTCCCTACTCGGCCCGCACCACGAAGGCGAACGACGTGCACAAGCGTCGGAATCCGGCGTGCTCTGTCCGGCCGGTGTGGCTCATGCACTCGACGTCGACAGCCGCGCCGTCTGTCGAGGGCGTGGCCTGCCAGGCGCACCGCAGGCACTCGGCCTCATACGTGACGTCGGTCTCAGGGTGCTGCGTTATCCGGTGAGTCACGTACCGGAGAACGGAACGGGTCACCGACGTCCTCTGGTCTGATGCGGATGGTTTCGGATCTCGACATCAGCGTCCGTCGCCGCCGACAGATCACCTCTGTCCCGCGCTTTCTGCCGTTGCTTGACCAACGCGCTGCACACACCACACTCCGGCGCCGGTTCAGGGGGCGGAAGTGGAAGCGAGAGGTTCACCGGTCCCGTCATCGTTGTCTTCGTTGTACTCATGCCGTGCGACCTCCCCGCCGAATGCCTGTCTGCCAAGCAATGGTCCCGTGGAGTGTGCATCGGTCCGGGCCTTATTCGCGTTGTGGACTAAAGATCACGATCGGCAGGTAGTCGACCACTCGGAAAGTTTCGCTCTGACTTCCTCTCCGTACAAGGCGCACCCCTCGTATCCGGAGAACTCGTTGAGATAGCTCTGAATGTCGCGGCCGTCGCGTAGTACGAGACTTCCTGCTGATGTCTCGATGGTTGCCAGTGATGAGTCATAGATCGTGAACGTGTTCAGGGGAGTTGTGGGGGTAGGTGCGCCCATCGGGAGTACACCGATGTGTACGTTCGGGAGATACGTCAACGACGAGAGTCGGTCAATCTGCTCGGCCAAAGCGAACGGGGCAACAACAGGCCAGCGAACCGCTTGTTCCGTGAGAATGAACGTGAACCGTTTGGAAGGGTCGTACAAGATGCGCTGCCGTTCCAGCTTGCCCGCTACTGCTTTGCTCGTATCTGCCGAGGAGTGGGCGAGGCTGGCCCGTACGTATTCCGGGGTAGCCAGAAGGCCGGTAACCATGGAAAGCAGGAAGTAGCGCATGTGCGTCGAGGACGTCTCCAGCGCCTTCAGCTCCGCCTGCCTTGTACCCAGCCCCTTGCGGCGCAGTTCTCGAAGGTTCCGCCATTCCGTATTGGCCATCTTGGCGAGAGTCGAGATCTCGTCAATCATGTCTGGTGATGCGTCAAGGGCCCTCAGGATCTGTTCGACGTCAACGAGGGACGGTCGCACCTTGCCGTTCTCAATCCGGCTCACCTTGGACTGAGACATGTTGCAACGCGAGGCAAGCCGGACTCCTGAGAGTCCGGCCTGCTTGCGAAGTTCTCGGAGCTTCAGGGTCAGTTCCTGACTGGACTGGCCAAGCTGCTCGGGTTCGAACGTCACTCCTTCACGTACTCCTGAAACGGAATCGAATCAGCCACCGCGATTCGCTGGTACTCGACGAACGGGGCGGGATCACTCTCGTATAGTTCTCGATTGATCTGCGTTCCGTCTTCTTCATAGTTCATGAGGACTACTGTCGACCGGTCGAAGAGCCAGAAGTCCCGGACCCCCGGCAACGGGTTCTCTCGGTCCGTCACGTCGAGGATTCGAATGTCTTCTCCGGCCAGCACATGAGGCGCGTAGTACCGTGAGAACTCGAATCGCAGATACTCGGAGAGCGGTTGAGTCAGTACATGCACCCGTCCTTTACGCTTCCCTTCACCCCGCTGCCGCTTCAGGTCTTCCGTGTACGCGGACGCGTAGGAATGCGGGTCGATTCGCTTCCCGGAACGGAAGGCTTCGAGTTCTTCGGACTCCTGAGGTACGCGGTACTGGGGCAAGGTTTCCAACCGCCATGCCTCCGACTGAAATTCTCTGAACTTCGCCCGCCACTCGTCACCATCCAAGAGCACGGAACGCCTCCCGGAGTACACTCTCGGGGATCTCTACCAGCCCTTCGCCTTGAGGCGGAGTGAAGGCGCCTGACACGTCGCCCTGAACAACGAAGGTCCCTCGCTCCGTGCGGTACACGTTCGGGCAGTCGTCTTCGCCGCACTCGCCGTTGCCGTCTCCAGTAAGCCGGGTCAGTTCCTCGCGTGCCATGCCGAAACCCCCTGGTTCATGGCCCCGGTTGGGGCGTCGAGTACGACGGTATGAGGAGGCGCGGCTGAACGTCTATGCGGTCACACGACTATGCGCGTTGTCGCATAAACCTGGCGCCCAAGGTGCCGCTTGCCTTGAGCGGGCTCGAAGGCGTTGGCTTGGGGACCATGGAGTACACACAGCTCGGACGCACGGGACTCAAGGTCAGCCGACTCGTTCTCGGGACCATGAACTTCGGACCTCAGACCGACGAACCCACCAGTCACACGATCCTGGACTCGGCTCTGGACGCGGGGCTGAATTTTGTGGACACGGCCAATGTCTATGGCTGGGGCGAGAACAAGGGCCGTACGGAAGAGATCATCGGGAACTGGTTCGCCAAGGGCGGCGAGCGGCGCGACAAGACCGTGCTCGCCACCAAGGTGTACGGGAACATGGCTGCGGACGACGACGCCTGGCCCAATCACGACAAGCTCTCCGCCGTGAACATCCGGCGGGCGGTGGACGCCAGCCTGAAGCGGCTCCAGACCGACTACATCGACATCTACCAGTTCCATCACATCGACCGCGACACTCCCTTCGACGAGATCTGGCAGGCGATCGACACCCT
>NZ_JBHXMF010000137.1:0-3176 GCF_042721055.1 Streptomyces sp. NPDC058470 | reverse complement strand
TACATCCGCTCGCCCACACCCGCAAACGGGCACGCCACAAACCGCTCAGCCGTCAACGTCCTGCGGTCGATGTACCCCCGCGCGAGACCGGCCCCCGACACATACAGGTCTGCCGCCACTCCCACCGGCACCGGTCGGAGAGCTTCATCGAGGACGTACACCCCGGTGTTGAACACGGGGGAGCCGATGGCGACTTCGGTGGCCTGCGGTTCGCAGCGCCACAGGGTGGCGTCGACGGTGGTCTCCGTGGGGCCGTACGAGTTGAACATGGTCACGACGGACGCCCAGCGTGCGACGAGTTCGGGTGGGCATGCCTCGCCCGCCACCACGAGGGTGAGGTCCGGTGCGACGGAGTGTTCGTCGAGGGTCGCGAGTACGGCCGGTGGCAGGGCCACGTGCGAGACGGCCTGCTCACTCAACAGCTCCGCCAGCGTCTCACCGGCTCGTCGCTCTTCGGGAATGACGACCAGGGCCGCGCCCGCCAGCAGCGCCATGCAGCACTCCCAGACGAATCCGTCGAAGCTCGGCGAGGCGAACTGGCCGACCCGGCTTGTCGGTCCGACCGCCAGGTGGCGGGCATGTCCCTCGGCAAGGCTCGGGATGCCCTCGTGGGTGACGGCCACGCCCTTCGGGCGTCCTGTCGTCCCTGATGTGTAGATCACGTACGCCGTCTGGTCCGGCCGCGAAGTGACCTCGGGCGGGGTCGTCGGTGCGGCGGCCCATGCGCCGGCCGTTTCCGGTTCGTCGATGTTCAGCACGCGAAGCGTCGGCCCGGCGAAGCCGGCCGTGCGATCGCTGCGCCCCACGACGATGGACGCGCCGCTGTCGGCGAGCATGAACTTCAGCCGTTCGGTGGGGTATTCGGTGTCCAGCGGCAGGTACGCCGCTCCCGCCTTCCACACGCCGAGGACCGCAGAGACAAGGTCCACGCCGCGCGGCAGGCACAGCCCCACCACCGACTCCGCGCCGGCTCCCTGGGCCCGCAGGAGGTGCGCCCACCGGTTCGCGCGGGCATCGAGATCCCCGTACGAGACCTCCGTACCGTCGGCGATCACCGCCACCGCGGCCGGGTCGTGTGCCACCGTCGCCTCGAACAGGGCGGCCGCCGACGTCCTCGGCAGCTCCGCTTCCGTGCGGTTCCACTCCTCGACCACCTGGCGGAGTTCCTCCCCGCCCAGTACGTCCACCGCTGCGAGGCCCTGCTCGGCGTCGCTCTCCAGCGCGGCCAGCAGATTGCCCAGGCAGGTGTGCAGCAGCTCGCACACCGCTTCCGCGTCCACGGGGGCCACGGCGTCGACCGTCAGACCGAAACCGGCCCCGAAGTCCTCCACCGCGACGGCGACCGGGTAGTTGGTCGCCTCCCGCAGATGCACCGTCTTGATGCCCGCTGTGCCCGCCGTGCCCGCGGTACTGGTTGGCTGTTGCGTGTCCTGTTCGCTTCCCTGCGCCTGGGCCGTGGTCTGGTTGTGGCGGTAGTTGAAGATCGAGGTGAACAGAGAACTGTTCCCCGGGAGGCCACTGGCCTGCTGGGCCAGGGCAAGGGGTGCGTGTTCGTGCACCAGCAGTTCCGCCAGCTGGTTGCGCATGCCGGACAGCGCCTCGGCCACAGCGGTCGAGTCGACCCGTACCCGCACCGGCAGAGTGTTGAGGAACAGTCCCGGAACACGTTCCGAGCCGGCGCCCGCGTTCATGCGGCCGAACAGGACCGTTCCGAACACCACGTCGTCACGACCGCTGACCGCCGCCAGTACCCGGGCCCAGGCCACATGGAACACGGTGGCGGGACTCGTCCCGCGCGAGCGCGCCACCTCCCGCACCCTGCGGCTCAGGCCTTCTTCGACAGCCGTCTGGGCGCGTACGACACCGCTTCCGTCGCCCTGGACGTCCAACAGCCCGTACGGCGCTGTCGTCTCCTCCACATCGCCCAGCAACTCGGCGAAGTAGCGCTCGTGTTCCTCCCGTGGCACGCCCAACCGGGCCTGCGCCACGAAGTTCCGGAACGGCAGCGGCTCCGGCAGTGAAGCCTCCTGGCCGGAAAGGTGCGCCCCCAGCTCACCGAGCAGCACGTCCTGCGTGGTGTGGTCCTGCACCAGGTGATGAATGCGCAGCAGGGCGAGCCATCCGTCGCCATCCGGCTCTGCGGCGATCTGGACCCGGATCAGCGGAGCCCTCGTCAGGTCCATCCGTGCCGCACTCACGGCGATCATCTGCTGCACCGGCTCGACGCCCTGAAGGTCGAGCACGAGTTCCTCGACCGGCAACTCCGCCTGCCTCAGCACCACTTGGACAGGCTCGCGCAGCCCCTCCCACACGATCGCCGTACGATAGATGTCGTGCCGCTCCACCGTCCGCCGCAGCGCGGCGAGGAACGCGTCCAACTGCTCCCGGGTGGGGAACCGCACGCCTCTGGACGACGCGTAGACGTCCGAACCGCTGTCCGCCTGCAGCAGGTAGTGGAAGAAGATCCCCTCCTGCAGCGGGGCGAGCGGATACACGTCCGCCACATTCGCGGCGCCACCCGGGACCTGCGCGACGACCCGCGCCACCTCGGCTTCACTCAGGTCGACCAGCGGCAGCATGTCCGGGGTGATCTCGTCCGCGCCATCCGGAATCCGGTTCGGCGGAACGACCACCTGCCGGGGCGCGGCCACCGTGGCGAGGGACGCCGGAGTGGGGGACCGGAAGAACTCCCGCACGGGGACCGAGACTCCACGCGCGCGAAGCTTCGCCACCAGCGTGACGGCGAGCAGGGAGTGCCCGCCCAGGGCGAAGAAATCGTCGTCCACTCCGACCGATGGCAGTCCGAGCACCTCGGCGAACGTCTGGCACAGGATCTCCTCCTGCACCGTCGTCGGCCCCCGGCTCACCGTCATCGCCCCCGCGTAGTCAGGAACGGGCAGCGCCGCGCGGTCGAGCTTGCCGTTGCTCGCCAACGGCAAGCCGTCGAGCACTACGACCGCCGACGGCACCATGTGCTCCGGCAGCCGCTCGGAGGCGAACTCGCCCAGTTCGACGGCCAGTCCGTCCCCTTGGACTCCCTGGTCGGACGCGACGACGTAGGAGACCAGGCGCACATCACCGGGGATGTCCTCGCGGGCCACGACCGCCGCCTGGGCCACCCGCGGATGCGCGGCGACCACAGCCTGCACCTCGCCCGGCTCGACCCGGAACCCCCG
>NZ_JBHXMF010000136.1:0-3195 GCF_042721055.1 Streptomyces sp. NPDC058470 | reverse complement strand
ATGTCGTCCCGGGTGGGGAGGGCTTCGAGCCGGCGGTGCTGCGGGAGTTCGCGGGCGCCCGGCTGCCGGAGTACATGGTGCCGACGGCCTTCGTGGTCCTGGACGCGCTGCCGTTGACGGTGAACGGCAAGCTGGACCGGGCCGCGCTGCCCGCGCCTGATGTTGCGGTGGGTGGTGGCCGGGATGCGGAGACGCCGGCCGAAGTGGTGTTGTGCGGGTTGTTCGCGGACGCGCTGGGGCTGGAGGGGGTGGGGGTCGAGGACTCGTTCTTCGAGCTCGGTGGTGACTCGATCCTGTCGATGATGGTGGTGTCGGGTGCCCGGAAGGCGGGCCTGGTGATCACCACCCGTGAAGTGTTCGATCACCGGACGCCGGCGAACCTAGCGGCGGTGGCCGTCCCACTGACCGAAGACGCGTCGCCCGAAATGGCTGTGGCGACGGGCGAGGTGCCGCTGACCCCGGTGATGCGGGAACTACTCGAACGGGTCGCCCCGGAGGGCTTGTCCGCGGTGTTTCAGTCGGCTCTGGTGCTCGCCCCGGCCGGCCTGGACTTCGGGACGCTGACTGAAGCCGTGCGGGCGTTGGTGGATCACCACGATGTGTTGCGGGCGCGGCTGGAGGAGGCCGGTGAGGAGTGGCGGTTGGTCGTGCCGGAGTCGGGCTCGGTCGGGGTCGGGTCGTGGGTGCGGCGGGTTGACGCGTCCGCTGGGGATCTGACGCAGCTGGTCGAGGAGCATGCGCGGGCGGCTGTGGGCAGGTTGGATCCGCTGGCCGGTGTGATGGTTCAGGTGGTGTGGTTCGACCTCGGTCCGGACACTCCGGGACGGCTTCTGCTGGTCGTCGATCACTTGGTGGTCGACGGGGTGTCCTGGCGGGTCCTGCTGCCCGACCTGGCGGAGGCCTATGAGGCGGTTGCCGAGGGGCGGGAGGCCGCGCCGGAGCCGGTGCCCACGTCCTTCCGGCACTGGGCGCGGGAGTTGTCCGTACAGGCCGGGAGTGAGGAACGGCTGGCGGAGTTGCCTGAGTGGCTCCGGCTGCTGCGGGGTCCCGACCCGCTGCTGACCGATCGTCGTGCGAACCGGGGCAGAGATGCGGGCGCCGCGGTGCGGCGGGTCTCCGTGAGCGTCCCGGCCAGGATCACCGCGGAGCTGCTGACCACCGTTCCGGCGGCGTTCCATGCCGGGATCGACGACGTGTTGCTGACCGGCCTGGCCTCGGCGATCGCCGAATGGCGCACCGGGCAGGACATGACCGGCGGATTCCTGGTGGATGTGGAGAGTCATGGTCGGGGGCCGCTGGCCGACGGCCTCGATCTGTCGCGCACCGTCGGCTGGTTCACCGGCATTCATCCGGTTCGGCTCGACACGGGGGCTGCCGACTGCACCGATGTGCGGGCGGGGGGTCCGGCCGCGGGCCGCGCGGTGAAACGCATCAAGGAACAGCTACGGGCGGTGCCGGGCGACGGTCTGGGGTACGGCATGCTCCGCTACCTCAACCCCACCGCCGCGCCCGAACTCGCGGCCCTGCCGTCCGCACAGATCGGCTTCAACTACCTGGGACGCTTCGCGGGCCGCGGGAGCGACTGGCAGCTGGCCGGAGTGGACGGGCTGGGCGAGGGAACCGACGGCCGCGCCCCGGTGATGCACCCTCTCGAAGCCGAGGGTGTGGTCCACGACCTGGCCGATGGGCCCCGGCTCACGCTGACCTTGGCCTGGCCGGAGCAGCTGCTCGATGAGTCGGCCGCGCAGGCGCTGATCGACGGCTGGGCGGCGATGCTGAGCGGCCTGGCCGCGCACTCCTCCCGCCCCGGCAGCGGTGGCCGCACGCCTTCGGACTTCCCGTTGGTCGCCCTCGGCCAGACGCAGATCGAGGAGCTGGCGGCGAATGTCCCAGGGTTCGTCGAGGTGTTGCCGCTGACACCGCTCCAAGAAGGCCTGCTCTTCCACGCGCTGTACGACGAGCAGACGCGGGACGTATACGTGGAGCAGATGATCCTCGGCCTGAACGGGGCGCTGCACGTACGGGCCTTGCGGGCGTCCTGGGATGCGATGCTCGGCCGGCACGCCGTCCTGCGGGCGGGTTTCCACCGGCTCCCGGGCATGGAGCAGCCCGTGCAGGTGATCGCGCGGCGGGCGGTCCTGCCATGGCGGGAGGAAGACCTGTCGGGGCTCGATCGGGATGCCGCGCAGGCCGAGGCGGAACGGCTGGAGAACGAGGAGCGGGCCCGCCGGTTCGACCTGGAGGAGCCGCCCCTCATACGGGTCCTCCTGCTCAAACTGGGCGAGGACCGGCACCGCATGGTGATCACGTTGCATCACATAGTCATGGACGGCTGGTCGCTGCCGGTCCTCGTACGAGAACTATGGGCCGCGTACGCGGAAGGCGGCGACGTCGGCGGTCTCGCGCCCGTCACTCCGTACCGGGAGCACCTGTCGTGGTTGAGCCGTCAGGACAGGCATGCCGCGCGGGAAGCGTGGTTGGGGGCGCTCGCGGGCGTGGACGAGCCGACGCTGGTCGCACCGATGGGACAGAAGTCAGTGCCGTCCCCGACCGGCACAGTGATCACCGAGCCGGGCGACGAACTCGCCGGGGCGCTCCGGAACCTCGCGCGCAGGCACGGCCTGACCTTGAACACGGTCGTCCAGGCAGCCTGGGCGCTGGTGGTCGGTCAGTTGGCGGGGCGCCGTGATGTGGTGTTCGGCGCGACCGTCGCGGGGCGGCCCTCGGAAATCGCGGGCATGGAGAACATGCTCGGGCTGTTCATCAACACCATCCCGGTGCGGGTCCGGTTCGACCCGGCGCAGACGGTCGGTGCGATGCTGGCCGAGCTCCAGGCCCAGCAGTCGGCGTTGCTCGATCACCAGCATCTGGGGCTCACCGAGATCCAGCGGCTGGCCGGTCCCGGAGCGACCTTCGACACCCTGATGGCGTTCGAGAACTACCGTGCGGGCGCGAGCGGCCCGCCCGAGCCCTTGACGCTCACGGAGACAGTGGTCCGCGAGTCGACCAACTTCCCTCTGGCCCTGGGCGTGAACCCGATCGGCGAGTTGAAGCTGCGGATCGATCACCAACTGGATGTGTTCGACGCGGACACCGTCCGGGCCTTGTCCGGTCGTCTGGTGCGGGTGCTGGAGCAGTTCGCGGCTGATCCGCAGGTGCGGGTGAGTGAGATTGATGTGCTGGATCAGGTCGAGC
>NZ_JBHXMF010000135.1:0-3278 GCF_042721055.1 Streptomyces sp. NPDC058470 | reverse complement strand
CCCCGGGCCCCACCGAAGTCCTCGACGTCTCACCGCCAACCATGCACGAGCTCGTAAGGGCTGTCCCGTAAATGATCTCCGAACTGCCTCGGGCGTGCTCGGCCGTCGTGCGGGCCGCTCGTCTATCCGGCGAGGGCGAGGTTGAGCATCCGGGCGATGACGACCATGGCGTGGTGGACTCCGTCGCCTTTGAGGCGGCAGTCGCGGAGTATCTTCCAGGTCTTCATGCGCGCGAAGACGTGCTCGACGCGGGCGCGGACCTGCTTGTGGGACGTGTTGTGCGCTTCCTTCCAGTCCGGAAGGTCTCGCCCTTGCGCCGGCGGTGTGGCATGACGAGCCCGGTGCCGGGATAGCCGCCGTCGGCGATCGTCATGGTCTTGCCGACGGCTGCTTTGGCGCCGGATTCCTCCCATGACTTGCAGTCGTTGCGGTTGCCGGGCAGGGGCCGGCCGACCACGACGACGGGGCGGGTGTCGGCGTCGATGACGACCTGGTGGTTGGTCGAGTACCGGTAATTCTTCGACTGCTTGGCCACCGTGTGGTCGCGGGTGGGGACCAGGGTGCCGTCCACGATGAGCACGGTGTCCCTGGCGAACCGCTTGCGCGGCTGGAGCGCGAGCATCGGTCCCAGGTGGTCGATGATGCCGTCCGCTGCCGAGTTGGACACCCCGAAGAGCGGTGCGAGCTGGCGCATCGTCAAGTTCGTGCGCCAGTACGCCGCGACCAGCAGAGCCCGGTCCTCCAGCGGGAGGCTCCACGGCCGACCCTTGCGGACCGCATCCGCACCCTCGCGCCGCAGTACGGATCGAGCCTGATGTCGCAGTGCGTGGCCGTGGTGGGCGCGTCGGCGGACATGCCGCGCAACCGCTCCAGGGCCTCAACGAGCTGCTTGTCGTGCTGCAGCATGGCCCAGGCCTCCACCTCACCGCCGCTGCAGTTCGCGTAGTCCTCGGCTGAGAGCGCGTAGAAAGCGGTCAGGGCCTTGCCGTCGATGAACTCCTCGATGTCCACCTGGATCTTGGGCAGTTGATGGACCTCTCCGAGGACACGGCCGATCCGGTGAGCGAGTTCGACGGTGAACTCGTCACCGGCAAGCAGGTCCGACGCGGTACGTGACTCGGGCAGGTGGTCGAACACCAGCAGGGACTGCTCGCGCTCGGCTCCGTGGAAGCGGACCGTCCTCGCCTCCTGCTGCGGATGAGCCGCGATGACCTCCTGAAACGCCAGAATGCGGCTCATCCGGGCCGCCACCTGTTGCCGGTCACCACGCAACTGCTTCACAAAGAGATCGCTGGAGTCGGAAGTCGGCACCCGCCAGTTGTCGTTACGTCCCGCATATCCCTGCATCTCCTCGACCAGAGGAGATTCGCCGCTCAGCGCAGCGACGGCTCGCAGGAACTCGTCCGGGCGGTCCAACGGGGCCGGCGGCACGACACGGCCGCTTGTGCGTGCCGCGGAGGCTGTCTGCTCTGTCGCATTCATGGCGGCACTCTATGAACGCCTCAACCGCCCCTGGCATAACAGGAATTGGCCATCGCCTCGACAAGTGACAGCTACTGGCAAAAATCTGCTAAGGCATCCCTGTCACTGTGCACGAGGTCCCGAAGCGTCCCGGCAAACACTCGTCATACTCAGCCGCCGCATTCGAATGATGTGGTGGTTCCAGCTCGGGGCGATCCCCGGCAGACACATCGAAGCCCGCAACAACGATCGGGAAGCAGGTACAGGACGGTGAACGAACTGCTCGCCGGCTACGCCAACTACGCCTCCACCGAGGCGATCCTCGAGGAGCAGCTCACCGCCGCTGCGGAAGCCGGGCCCGACAGCTCGCTGTCCCTGTCGCTGTCCGTCTCGCTGTCGGTCACGTACAGCTGGAGCTGGACCTGGTAACGACTCGCATCGGCACATTGCCGGCGGGCTAGTCGCAGCGCTCGCTGTGACGTCGTACGGCGGTGCCCGGTCCTCTTCTACTGGGGCCGGGCACCGCCGCTTTCGCCGTAGGAACCGCACCTGCCCGGGGATCCGCTGAACGGACGTCAGCTCACAGGTATAGCGTGCTCGATGAGTGCCACCGTCGCCCGCGGATCAGGGACCTGAACGACAAGGCGGGTGTACCGTTCGTCGGCCAGCTCGATGATCACCGCGTTGGCCGGATCATGGACATCCCAGAAGACCCGCTCGCCGTCGATGTGGAAGGTACCGGCGGTGATGACGCCAGGGAGACGGGTGCCAGGGGAACGGAAGCCCTTCGGATCCTTGATGATCCCCGGGTCGGAGGTCGCGCCGCGAATATTGCCCAGCGGGATGGCCAGTCGGCTCTTGAGCGCCCAGAGCTTGTCGAGTCCCTCGATCTCGACGATCAATCTGTCCCCGTCGATGCTGACCTTCGCCATGTCGGCTCCTTGGAAGTGGATATTTCAATGCCGGTTGAGTCAATGCCTGCCGAGGCGCTGCGCCAGGGCGTCGCCGGCTTGGTTGATATCCGCGCTCGCCGCGCCGGACCTGGCCCGCATGCGGAGCCCGAGAATCACGGCAGTGAGCCCCATGGCCAGGGCGGCGGCTCCGCTGGCGTCATCCGACCTGGCCGAGGCGCCGGCAGCCCGGTCCAACGCAGTGAACGCCTCGTCGACGATGCCAGCCACCTCGGTGTCCACCGGAGCGCGTTCGACCGCGGCCAACAGGAGCAGGTCAAGGCCCACTCCCGTGGTCGGAACGGCGAGGGCCTCGCGCAATCCCCGCACAGGGCCGGCGGCCTCGGCGACACGGTCGATCACGGAGGCGACGTCGTGCGTGAGGGACCACCTCAGTGCGGCCAGGTATAGCCCGCGCTTACTGCCGAACGTCTTGTACAGACTGTTGCGGTGCACGCCGAGGTGAGCGACTAGATCATCGACGGAGGTGCCGTCGTAGGCCCGGTTGGCGAACAGCTCCACCGCCGACCGAACCACTTCCGCCTCATCGAATCCCCTTGGGCGACCCATGAGGCGAGCATAGGCATTTAAGGAACGTTCAGTCAAGAACGGTCATTCCTGAATTCGCGCCCCGCACCACGAGAACGAGATCGCCCAGGCCAAGGCCTACGGCTGCGACTTCGCGCAGTAACTGGGTGCATGACGCCTGGGTGACCATGGCCGGCGGCAAGATTTCCACGGCGCTTGGCGACAGCGTGCTGGTGAGCGAGATGGTCAAGGCGTGGCGGCCCATCGTGCTGCGGTACTGCCTGGGCACCCCGCACTACCGCTCGATGATCGAGTACAGCGAAGAGGCCCTGCGCGAGG
>NZ_JBHXMF010000134.1:0-3333 GCF_042721055.1 Streptomyces sp. NPDC058470 | reverse complement strand
GCAACACCGCAAACCGGCCCGGCCCCTCAAAACCCACCCGCCCCGGCACCGACCCGACATAGTTGGCCAACGCCCCGTGGGTGACCGCGACACCCTTGGGCTGCCCCGTCGAACCCGACGTGTAGATCACATACGCCACCTGCGCGGGTATCACATCCGGGATCTCTGGAGGGGTCACGGGAGCTTCCGCGAGGGAGGCTGCCACGTCCGGGTCGTCCAGGTTCAAGAGAGGGAGTGTCGGTACGGGGGCGGAGCGCAGGAGTTCGCCGAGACCGATGGCGACACTCGCACCGCTGTCCGCCAGCATGAACGCGATCCGCTCGGCCGGCTGCCCCGGATCCAGCGGCAGGTACGCCGCCCCCGCCCGCCACACACCCAGGATCGCCGCGATCGACTCCACACCCCGGGGCAGGCACAGACCCACCATCGACTCCGCACCCACACCCTGCGCCCGCAGCACATGTGCCAGCCGGTTCGCCCGCGCGTCCAACTCCGCGTAAGACACCGGCACACCGTCGGATACAACCGCGATGGCGTCCGGAGTCCGCGCCACCTGTTCGGCGAACAGGTCGGGAACCAGTGCCGCGGGGCCTTCGACCGCCGTGTCGTTCCACTCGGTCAGCACACGGCGGCGGTCACCGGCCGCCAGGACATCGACTGCTCCGACCCGCGCCCGCGGGTTCTCCGCCAGTGTCGACAGGACTCGTACCAGGCAGTCGGCGAACCGTTCCACCGTGCCGGCCTCGAACAGATCCACCGCGCCCGTGACCGTACCGCCGAGGCCGGTCGCTCTGCCCCGCGCGTCGGTGATCTCGCCGACGGACACGGCCAGGTCGTACCGCGCCACCGACAGGCCGCCCGGCATGCCGGAAACGTCGAGGCCGGGCAGGCGCAGGCTCACGGAACCCGTGTTCTGGACCGTGAGCATGACCTGGAACAGTGGGTGGCGGGACAACGACCTGGCCGGTGCCAGTTCTTCCACCAGCCGTTCGAACGGCACGTCCTGGTGCTCGAACGCACTGAATCCGGCTTCCCGTGCTCGCGCCAGCACCTCGTCGAACGTGGGGTCGCCGGACACGTCGATGCGCAGCACGAGCGTGTTGACGAAGAAGCCGACCAGGTCGTTCAGTGCTTTGTCGGTGCGGCCGGCGATCGGTGAGCCGATCGGGATGTCCGTGCCCGCCCCAAGCCGGTTGAGTGCGACCGCCATGGCCGTCTGCATCAGCAGGAACAGGGTGACGCCGCGCTCACGTGCCATTGCGGTCAGACGCTTGTGCACGTCAGCCGGAATCCTCAACTCGGCCTGGTGGCTGCGGTGGGACGACACGTCCGGGCGAGGGCGATCGGCCGGCAGGGCCAACTCCTCCGGGGCGCCGGAGAGGATGTCGCGCCAGTAGGACATCTGTCGGGTCAGCACGCTGTTCGGGTCGTTCTCGTCCCCGAGCAACTCCCTTTGCCACAGGGTGTAGTCGGCGTACTGCACCGGCAAGGGTTCCCAGCCGGGTGCTCGTTCCTCGCATCGTGCGGTGTACGCCACCGACAGGTCGCGCGCGAGAGGGCCCACCGACCAGCCGTCCCAGGCGATGTGGTGCACGACCAGCACGAGCACGTGCTGATCGGGTTCCACCGCGAACAGCCAGGCCCGCACGGGGATTTCAGCAGCGACGTCGAACACGTGCCGTACGGCCCGGGTCACCGCCTGGGTCAGCTCTTCGGACGGCACATCGGTGATCGTCAGCTCGAAACCGGTCTCCTCCAGGGGCAGCACGCACTGATAGGGCTCGCCGTCGGCTTCGGGGAACACAGTGCGCAGCACCTCGTGCCGCTCGATGACATCCCTCAGCGCGGCGCTCAGGGCCGCCCGGTCGAGCGTCCCGGAGAGGCGCAGCACGGTGGGATTGCTGTAGGTGGTGCTGGGACCTTCGAGCTTCGCCTGGAACCACAGCCGACGCTGCGCGAACGAGAGCGGGATCATCGGGACTCCTCCTGGTTGCGCATCGGCCGTAGTGTGGGCCTGGCTGCTGTCCTTCGGTGACTTGCGTGTTCTGCGAGCCAGGTCGCGAGTGCGGCCGGTGTCGGGTGCGCGAAGACCACCCTGATCGGCAGTTCCACGTCCAGTTCGGCCCGCATCTCACTGACCAGCCTGGTGGCCAGCAGCGAATGACCGCCCAATGCGAAGAAGTCGTCGTCGACTCCGACGGCGGGCAGATCGAGTACGTCGGCGAACGCCCTGCACAGGGCTTCTTCCTGCGCCGTCGCCGGTTCGCGGCCCGCGCCGGCCAACGCGGCGAAGTCGGGCGCGGGCAGGGCCTTGCGGTTCAGCTTTCCGTTGGCCGTCAGTGGCAGTTCGTCCAGTGTCACCACTGCCGAGGGCACCATGTAGTGCGGAAGTCGCTCGGTGGCGAACTCCCTTATGCGCAGCGATAGTTTGAGGGCGTTCTCGGCATTGGGCGTCGGCACGGCGTAGGCGACCAGTCGTTTGTCGCCGGGCATGTCCTCGCGCACCAACACCACGGCTTGTGCGACCGCAGGGTGCGAGGCGAGCACCGACTGCACCTCGCCGGGCTCGATGCGGAATCCGCGGATCTTCACCTGCTCGTCCGCCCGCCCCAGATAGTCCAGTTGACCTTCAGGGGTCCATCGCGCCACGTCGCCGGTACGGTACATACGCCCGCCGGGTGCGAACGGCGACGCCACGAAGCGCTCGGCCGTGAGCGCGGCGCGGCCGACATAGCCACGGGCCAACTGGGCCCCGGCCAGGTACAGTTCACCGCCGACTTCCGCCGGCACCGGCCGCAGGTCGGCGTCCAGGACGTACGCCTGGGTGCCCGAGATCGGTGTGCCGATCTCCGGACCGGCGGAGGGTATGTGAGCGAGCTCGGCGGCCGTCGCCCAGATCGTCACCTCCGTGGGCCCGTAGAGATTCGTCACCGAGTGCGCCCGGTGGCACAGTTCTCGTGCCAGACCGGTGGGCAGTGCCTCGCCGCCCACCAGGACGCGTACAGTGCGCAGCTCGCCGTTCTCGGCGGCCACCACACCTTGCCACAGACTTGGCGTGGCCTGCATCACCGTGATGCGGGACTCGAGCACGGTCCTCAGGACGGCGGCCGGGTCCTGTGCCGTGGCCTGCCCGGCGAGCACCAGACGGGCCCCGCTGAGCAGCGGGAGGAAGATCTCCAGTCCGGCGATGTCGAAGCCGACCGTCGTCACGGCGAGCAGCCGGTCCTCCGGGTCGAGCGAGAACCGCCTTCCCATGTCGGCAAGGAAGTTGCTCAGTGCGCTGTGGGGGACGGTGACGCCCTTGGGGCGGCCGGTGGAACCGGACGTGAAGAT
>NZ_JBHXMF010000133.1:0-3356 GCF_042721055.1 Streptomyces sp. NPDC058470 | reverse complement strand
GATGGTACTGCAGGGGGGACCCTGTGGGAGAGTAGGACGCCGCCGAACTATCTTTGGAGAAAACCCCCGTACCGGGAAACGGTACGGGGGTTTTCTGCGTTCAGAGTCGCTCCGTTTTAATGTTGCAGCATGCGCTATGAATTGATCATCTTCGACAACGACGGCGTCCTCGTGGACAGCGAGCCGATCTCCAACGCACTTCTTGCCTCATACCTCACGGAGCTCGGGCATCCCACCTCGTACGAGGAGTCCCTCCGCGACTACATGGGCGCCGCCATGCACCGCGTACACGACCTGGTCGAGGAGCGCACAGGGGAGCGGCTGCCCGCGGACTTCGACGATGTCTTCCATGCTCGCGTCTTCGCCGCTTTCGAGCGGGAGTTGGAGCCGGTTCCGGGTGCGGTGCACGTGCTGGAGAAGCTGGCTGCGGACGGTGTGCCGTACTGCGTGGCTTCGTCCGGGAGTCATGAGCGGATTCGGGTGGGACATCGGAAGACCGGGCTCGACCGGTGGTTCGACGAGGGGCGCGTCTTCAGTTCGCAGGATGTGGGGCGGGGGAAGCCGGCGCCGGATCTGTTTCTGTACGCGGCCGAGCGAATGGGCGTAGCTCCTGAGAAGTGTGTCGTCGTGGAGGACAGTCCGCTGGGGGTGCGGGCGGCCGTCGCGGCCGGGATGGATGTGTACGGGTTCACGGCCATGACGCCCGCCGATCGGCTCGCGGGGGGCACTCTTCTCTTCTCCGACATGGATCAGCTTGCTGACCTGCTTGTATGACCGGGTACGGCGGTGAGCTGTCGGCGGGCGTCGAGTCCTCCAGTAGCCCTGGGCCGCGGCGAGTTGAAGAGCTGAGCAGAATTCATCTTCGGTTGGATCTACCCACGGGTAGGCCGGGGCCCTACGCTCGCGGCCATGACAGATGTGCTGCGGCGCGGTAGGGCCTCGCTCGCGTTCAGCTTCTTCGCCCAGGGCGTCGCCTTCGCGTTGCTCGTGACGCGTATCCCCGCGATCCAGGACCGCTACGGGATCTCCGACGCGCTGCTTCCGGCCTTCCTCGCCGCCGTGCCGGTGCTGGCCGGGGTCGGGAGTGTGGTCACCGAGAAACTGGTCAAGCGGGTGCCGCCCAGTCGCGTACTGAGGTGGTCGCAGCCCGTCGTACTCCTTGCTCTGCTCGGCGTCGGGTCCGGTGACCATGTGGCCGAGGTGGCGGCCGCGCTCGGAGCCTTCGGGCTCGCGGTCGGTGCACTCGACGCCTCCATGAACATGCTGGGAGTGAGCCTCCAACGGACGTACGGGCGCAGCATCATGCTTGGGTTCCATGCCGTGTACAGCCTGGGCGGGATCATCGGGGCCTCGCTCGCGTGGGTGGGGGCGCACTGGCATCTGTCGTTGTTCGTCTTGTATCTGCCGGTCGTGGCGGTTTTGCTGCCGGCGGTCTTTGTCGGTAGTCGGTGGTACGTCGATGGAGGCGCCGGAGGCGAAGCGGTCGACGGCTCCGGTGCGAAGACGGAGGCCGGCGAGGCCGGGCCCCTGGTCTTCAAGTTGCTGCTGCCGCTGTGTCTGGTGATGACCTTCGCGTACATCGGGGACTCGACCGTCTCCAACTGGAGTGCGAAGTATCTGCAGGACGTGCTGGGCAGTTCGGAGCAGCTCGCTACCGTTCCGTACAACGTGTATATGGTCACGACCCTGCTGGGGCGGTCGATCGGGGATTTCGGGGTACGGCGGTTCGGGGCTGTGGCGGTCGTACGGGCGGGGGCGGTGGTCGCGGCGGTGGGGTTCGGTGTCGTGGCGCTCGCGCCCGGCGCGTGGGTGGGGATGGCCGGGTTCACCCTGCTCGGGCTGGGGTTGTGTGTGATCGTGCCGCAGACGTTCGCCGCTGCCGGGCGGCTCTTTCCGGGGGCTTCGGATACGGCCATCGCGCGGCTCAATATCTTCAATTATGTGGGGTTCTTGATCGGTTCGCCCTTGGTCGGGGTGCTGGGGGACGCCTGGAACTACCGGGGCGCCATGCTCGTACCCATGGTGTTGGTTCTGTTGACCTTGAAGTACGCCCGGTCGTTCGCCGCTGAACCGGACCGATACGGTGAAGGGCATGAGCGGCCGCGCACAGCTGATGTGGGACGAGGCAGTAACGGGCTATAACTTTGGCCCGGACCATCCGATGGATCCGGTCCGGCTCGTGTTGACGAGGAGGCTCGTCGACGCGTTCGGGCTCGATCGCGATGTCGATGTGGTCGCGGCGAAGCCGGCCGGGGACTCGACGTTGCGGCTCGTGCATCGGGAGGACTACGTGGAGGCGGTCAAGGCCGCTTCCGTGGATCCGGAGGCCGCCGACGTCTCGTACGGACTGGGGACCCTCGACGATCCCGCCTTCGCCGGGATGCACGAGGTGTCCGCGATGATCGCCGGGCAGTCGGTGGGTGCGGCGGAGGCGGTGTGGCGCGGGGACGTGGTGCACGCGGTGAACTTCGCGGGTGGGCTGCACCATGCGATGCCGGGGGGTGCGTCCGGGTTCTGTATCTACAACGACGCGTCGCTGGCCATCGCACGGCTGCTTGAGCTGGGGGCCGAGCGGGTCGCCTATATCGATGTGGATGTGCATCACGGCGATGGGGTGCAGGCGGCGTTCTGGGACGATCCGCGGGTTCTGACGATCTCGCTGCACGAGCATCCGCGGACGTTGTTCCCGCAGACCGGGTGGCCGGAGGAGACCGGGGGCGACAGTGCGGAGGGGTCCGCCGTCAATGTCGCGCTGCCTGCCGGGACGGGGGATGCGGGGTGGCTGCGGGCGTTTCACTCCGTGGTGCCCGAGCTGATCGCGGACTTTCGGCCGCAGGTGCTGGTTACCCAGCATGGGGCCGACACCCATTTCGAGGATCCGCTTGCGCATCTCGCGGTGTCGCTGGATGCGCAGCGGGCTGTGCAGGTTGCCTGTCATGAGCTGGCGCATGAGTACGCCGAGGGGCGCTGGGTCGCGTTGGGTGGGGGTGGGTACGCGGTGGTGGATGTGGTGCCTCGGTCCTGGACGCACCTGGTTGCCATCGCGGCGGGGCGGGAGATTTCGCCCGAGACGGTGGTTCCTGAGGGCTGGCGGCAGGAAGTGTTCGCTCGTACGCGGCAGTTGGCGCCGGGGCGGATGACTGATGGGCGGTGGCCGGTGTCCTGGGCGGGCTGGGAGTCCGGGTACGACCCGGCGGATCGGCTGGATCAGGCGGTGCTGGCTACTCGGCGGGCGGTGTTTCCGTTGCGGGGGCTGTTGCCGTAGGGGGTGCCCCTTGGTTTTTCGCCCCCTCCGCCCCTGCCCGTCCCTTGTTCCGGGGGGGGGGGGGGGGCCCCCCCCCCCCCCCCCCCCCCCC
>NZ_JBHXMF010000132.1:0-4042 GCF_042721055.1 Streptomyces sp. NPDC058470 | reverse complement strand
CCGGCATCTTGGATACCAGTGAGCGTTTGCCGTGGACTACTTCGTCGTGGGAGATGGGCAGGACGTAGTTCTCGCTGTAGGCGTACACCATGGAGAAGGTCATCTCGTGGTGGTGGTACTTGCGGTAGACCGGCTCGTGCGCCGCGTAGTCCAGCGAGTCGTGCATCCAGCCCATGTTCCACTTCAGACCGAAACCGAGACCGCCGAAGCCGCCGGGGCCGATGTGATCCGTGGCCCGGGTGACGCCGTCCCAGGCCGTGGACTCCTCGGCGATGGTGACGACGCCGGGGTTGCGGCGGTAGACGGTGGCGTTCATCTCCTGGAGGAAGGCGACGGCGTCGGGGTTCTCGCGGCCGCCGTGTTCGTTGGGGGTCCACTGGCCGGGTTCGCGGGAGTAATCGAGGTAGAGCATGGAGGCGACGGCGTCGACGCGGAGGCCGTCGATGTGGAATTCCTCGCACCAGTAGACGGCGTTGGCGACGAGGAAGTTGCGGACCTCGCGGCGGCCGTAGTCGAACTCCAGGGTGCCCCAGTCGGGATGGGCGGCACGCTGGGGGTCTTCGTGTTCGTACAGGGGGCGGCCGTCGAATTCGGCCAGGGCCCAGTCGTCGCGGGGGAAGTGGGCGGGGACCCAGTCCATGACGACGCCGATGCCGGCCCGGTGGAGGGCGTCGACCAGGTATTTGAAGTCGTCGGGGGTGCCGAGGCGGGCGGTGGGGGCGTAGAAGCCGGTGACCTGGTAGCCCCAGGAGCCGCCGAAGGGATGCTCCGCCACCGGCATCAGCTCGACGTGGGTGAAGCCCAGGTCGGCGACGTAGGAGGGGAGTTGGTCGGCGAGCTGGCGGTAGGTCAGTCCCGGGCGCCAGGACGCCAGGTGGATCTCGTAGACGGAGAAGGGTGCCTCGTGGACGGGACGTGAGGCGCGGGTTGCCATCCATGCGGCGTCGTCCCACACGTACGACGACGAGGTCACGATCGACGACGTCTTGGGCGGCACCTCGGTGCGCCGGGCCATCGGGTCCGCGCGCAGGGTGTGTGAACCGTCGGCGCGGGTGATGTCGAACTTGTAGAGCTCGCCGTCACCGATCGCGGGCACGAACAGTTCCCACACCCCGGAGGAACCGAGCGACCGCATCGGATACGCCGCGCCGTCCCAGAAGTTGAAGGTGCCGGCCACCCGGACACCGCGCGCGTTCGGCGCCCAGACCGTGAAGCGGGTGCCCGCCACGCCCTGGTGGACCATCGGCTCCGCGCCGAGCGCCCGCCACAACTGCTCATGGCGGCCCTCGCCGAACAGATGCAGGTCGAGCTCGCCGATCGCGGGCAGGAAACGGTACGCGTCGTCGCTTTCAAGGGGTTCCTGGTCCGTCCCCTCGTACGAGACGAGCAGGCGGTACGACGGCGGTACGGCGCGCAGGGGCAGCAGGCCCGAGAAGAAACCGTCCCCGTCGTCCTGGAGCTCGGCCCGCAGCTCGTCCGTCACGACGGTCACCGCCAGCGCGTACGGGCGGAAGGTCCGGAAGGCCACGCCTCCAGGTATGGGATGGGCCCCGAGCACCCCGTGCGGGTCGTGGTGCGTGCCGCTGAGCAGCCGCTCGCGGTCGCCAGGCTGCACACCGGCGAACGCGGGAGCGCTGTCGGCGGCGGGCAGCGGATCCGCCTCCCGTGTCTTCTTCGAGCTCTTGCCGACCTTGTCGGCCTTCTTGGCATCAGCCGTCTTGGGCGTTTTGGCCGTCGGCTTCCCCTCGGCGGCAGCCTTCTTCTTCGCGCCGGTCTTCTTCGGACTGTCGTCGGACGAGGGACGGGGCGTCACGGGCAGGGCCTCCTGGAAACGATGCAGGATGGGGGGACGGTCAGGGGGCGGTGGCGTCCGCCGCGAGTCGGCGCACCGCCGCCAGCGGTACGGGGAGCCAGTCGGGACGGTGCCGGGCCTCGTACACGACTTCGTACACCGCCTTGTCCGTCTCGTAGGCGCGCAGCAGTACGGGGTCGGTGCGCGGGTCGACTCCGGTGACCTCGGCGTATCCGGTGCAGTACGCGGCCCGGCAGGTGTCGGCCCAGCCGGGTGCCAGGGGGTGGTGCGAGTGGGCGGCGTAGTCGAAGGAGCGGAGCATGCCCGCGATGTCACGCGCCGGGGGTTGCGGCATCCGGCGTTCGGCGAGCGGCTTCGACGGCTCGCCCTCGAAGTCGATCAGCGACCACTCCCCGGACGGCGAACGCAGGCACTGCCCGAGGTGCAGATCGCCGTGGATGCGCTGCGCGGTCCAGGCGCCGCCCTCGGCGGCCAGGTCGGTCAGCGCCTCGAAGGCGGTGCGCAGGCCGGGAGCGTACGGCCGCAGCGCCGGTACCGCCTGCGCGGCGGCGTCCAGGCGCTGGGTCATTCCGTCGACGAGCGGCTCCATCTGCGCGTGGCCCAGCGTGACCGTGGGCAGCGCGCGAGCGAGCGCCGTGTGCACCTCGGCGGTGGCGCGGCCCAGCGCCCGCGCCTCGGCGCCGAAGTCCGCACCCTTGGCCAGCTCGCGCAGCGCCAGCTCCCAGCCGTCCGCCGCACCCCGGACGAAAGGTTGCAGTACACCCAGGGTGTACGTCTCCTCACCCAGCTCCGCGAGTATCCACGCCACCGGCGCTGGCACCCGCGCGCAGCCCTCCCGGGACAGCAGCAGCGGCAGCTCCAGGTCCGGGTTGGTGCCCGGCACGATCCGCCGCAACAGCTTGAGAATGAACGTATCTCCATAGACGACGGACGAGTTCGACTGTTCGGAGGTGACCAGCCGCGGCACCAGATCGTCCCGGATGGTCCGGCTGCCCCGGTCTTCCTGGCGGCCGGGGCGCTCGAAGCGCAGGTCACCGATCCGGGCCTGGGTGCGCAGGGCTTCCAGGAGTACGTCGGCGGGGCGCGCGTCGTGCAGCGCCTCGTACACCGTGAGGCCGGCCAGCGGCCCTTCCTCAAGGTGCCCGATCAGCGCGGGTGCGAGCCTGGGTGGCAGTGCCCCCCGGACGCCTATCAGCAGCTGGTAGCAGTCGCTCGGGTGCGGGAGGGCGCCCTGCGCCGGGGTGAGCGGCTGGTGGGCGCGCACGAGAAGGTGGAGCAGGCCCAGGGGGCCGGTCGGCGGCAGCAGTTCCGTGGCCGACACCAGCGAGAACCCGGTCACCGGACGGCCCTTGCCCGCGAACCAGCGCTGCCGCGGCAGCCACTCCCGCAGCAGGGGATCCAGGGACGCGAGCAGCTCGGGGCGTACGGCCGGGGCCGTGGCAGAGCGGGCGGCCGGGGTCGAGGCAGAGTGGGTTGCTGCTTCCGACATGGCGTCGCGTCCTTTCCCCGGATACCGAGGGAGCCGGAGGTCCAGAGACCCAGGACCCGGAGACCCTGTGAGGCCGGGGGAGTCGGGGTGTTACTCATGCGTGCCCAGGGCGGGGCGGAGGAAACCGCCCCGCCGCAGTTCTAGACCGCGTCCTTGCGGAGCCGGAACCAGTAGAAGCCATGACCTGCGAGGGTGAGCAGATACGGCAGGTCACCGATGGCTGGGAAGCGTACCCCGCCGATCAGCTCGACGGGATGCCTCCCGTTGAACGCACTCAGGTCCAGTTCTGTCGGTTGTGCGAAGCGCGAGAAGTTGTGGACGCACAGGACGAGGTCGTCCTTGTACTCGCGCAGGAAGGCGATGACGGCGGGGTTGGAGGAGGGGAGTTCTGTGTAGGAGCCGAGGCCGAAGGCCATGTTCTGTTTGCGGATCTCGATCATGCGGCGGGTCCAGTGCAGCAGTGACGAGGGGGAGGACATGGCGGCTTCGACGTTGGTGACCTGGTAGCCGTAGACGGGGTCCATGATGGTGGGGAGGAAGAGGCGGCCGGGGTCGCAGGAGGAGAAGCCCGCGTTGCGGTCGGGGGTCCACTGCATGGGGGTGCGGACGGCGTCGCGGTCGCCGAGCCAGATGTTGTCGCCCATGCCGATCTCGTCGCCGTAGTAGAGGATCGGCGAGCCGGGCAGGGACAGCAGCAGGGCGGTGAAGAGTTCGATCTGGTTGCGGTCGTTGTCCAGCAG
>NZ_JBHXMF010000131.1:0-4193 GCF_042721055.1 Streptomyces sp. NPDC058470 | reverse complement strand
GCGCCCTTCTCAGGGAGGGCGCCCCCGACGTCGTACAAGCACACGATCAGAAGAAACGTATAGCCATGATCAGAAAAAGACCGATCGCCGCTGCACCAACAGCTTGTACAGCGTGTGCTGGATCTGCTCCCGCACCTGATCCGTCAGGTTGAACATCAGCATCGGATCCTCCGCCGCCTCCGGCGGATAGCCGTCCGTGCGGATCGGCTCACCGAACTGGATCGTCCACTTCGTGGGAAGCGGGACCGCGCCGAGCGGGCCCAGCCACGGGAAGGTCGGAGTGATCGGGAAGTACGGGATCCCCAGGACACGCGCCAGGGTCTTCGCGTTGCCGATCATCGGGTAGATCTCCTCCGCGCCGACGATCGAGCACGGGATGATCGGGGCGCCCTGGCTCAGGGCCGTGGAGACGAAGCCGCCACGGCCGAAGCGCTGGAGCTTGTACCGCTCGCTGAACGGCTTGCCGATGCCCTTGAATCCCTCGGGCATCACACCGACCAGTTCACCGCGCTCCAGCAGCCGTTCGGCGTCCTCGGCGCAGGCCAGCGTGTGCCCGGCCTTGCGGGCCAGCTCGTTGACGACCGGCAGCATGAAGACCAGGTCGGCCGCCAGGAGACGGAGATGCCGGCCCGCGGGGTGATTGTCGTGGACGCCCACCTGCATCATCAGGCCGTCCAGCGGCAGCGTCCCGGAGTGGTTGGCGACGATCAGCGCCCCGCCCTCGGAAGGGATGTTCTCGATGCCCTTCACCTCGACGCGGAAGTACTTCTCGTAGAGCGGGCGGAACAGGGACATCAGAACCTGGTCGGTGAGTTCGGCGTCGTAACCGAACTCGTCGACCTCGTAGTCGCCCGTGAGCCGTCGGCGCAGGAAGGCCAGGCCCCCGGCGATGCGCCGCTCCAGACCACCGCTCTCCTGCGGCTCCTGGGGCGGCTGTTCCTCACGTGTCACAGGAACATCATCTCGCCGTGCGGCCCGGCTCGGCAGGGGTTGGACCTCACGTACCACCACGGGCTCGCCCGTGCGCCGGCTCCCTGTGCTCCGGCGGCGCGGCGGGCGCTGCACCGCACCCCCGCGGGACCGGTCGTCGTCGAACGGAATGACCTTGGCGTCCGCCATCGTTGATGCGCTCCTCAGTTGGCGCTCTGCGTCGGGGGCTGACCGCCGCCCAGGTAAGACAGCGCGGCGATCCGGTCGACGGCTGCCGCGACGGCCTCGGGGGGCAGGAGTCCGGGCCCCCGGCTGTGGGCGAAGTCCGCGAAGGTCTCCGCCGTCGTGTACTTCGGCCGGAATCCGAGCGTCTCGCGCATCTGCTTCGTCGCCACGACCCGGCCGTGCGTCAACAGCCGCAGCTGCTCCGGCGAGAAGTCCGTCACGCCCAGGGTACGCACGGCCGTGCCCGCCCAGGACAGCGCGGGCAGCAGCAGCGGCACCGTGGGACGGCCCAGACGCCGCGAGCACTGCGAGAGCAACAGGAGGCCGTCGCCCGCGATGTTGAACGTGCCGCTGTTGAGCGTCCCGCGCTCCGGCTCGTGCGAGGCGATCCGCAGGACCTCGATCACGTCGTCCTCGTGCACGAACTGCAGCCGCGGGTCGTAGCCGAACACGGTCGGCAGCACCGGCAGCGAGAAGTACGAGGCGAGCGGTGAATCCGCGCTCGGCCCCAGGATGTTCGCGAACCGCAGCACACACACGGCAACGTCGGGCCGCCGGCGCGCGAATCCCCGTACGTACCCCTCGACCTCCACCGTGTCCTTCGCGAAGCCGCCGCTGGGCAGCGACTTGGGCGGGGTGGTCTCGGTGAACACGGCCGGATCGCGCGGCGCGGACCCGTACACGTTCGTACTGGACTTCACGACCAGCCGCTTGACGGTGGGGGACTTCTGGCAGGCGCCCAGGAGCTGCATGGTGCCGATGACGTTGGTCTCCTTGACCGTGGTCCGGCTGCCGCTGCCCAGCGCGGTGCCCGTCACATCCATGTGCACGACCGTGTCGGCGTTCGTCTCGGCGAGCACGCGCGCGATGGTCGGGTGCCGGATGTCGGCCTGGATGAAGTCGGCACCGCCCAGATGATGCTCGGGCGGGACCGCGTCCACGGCGATCACCCGGTCCACCTGTGGGTCACGCTGGATCCGCCGTACGAACCGGCCGCCCAGTCGGCGGGCAACTCCGGTCACGAGCACGACCTTCCCCAAGATCAGCGCCTTCCCTTCCCGAATGCGGATGTAGCTCTGCTCGGCTCTGTTCGTACTCTGCCGTGTTCCCCGTGTACGGCCAACCTAGCGGGTTGGTGTTGCGCTGTGATGACCGCCCGATGCACGAAGTGACGACATCCACAAACGTGCGATCGGACCAAGCCATTCGGCGCACCCGAATCGGTTCGCGGCCCGCGCAGGCTTTCCATGACGGATTTGCGCGACGGATATGCACAACCGGATATGCCTGTGGCCCCCCACCAGTTGGTGAGGGGCCACAGTACGCGCTTCTTGCGGCGTCGCTTACTTCTTGTTGCGACGCTGAACGCGAGTGCGCTTGAGCAGCTTGCGGTGCTTCTTCTTCGCCATCCGCTTGCGCCGCTTCTTGATAACAGAGCCCACGACTACCCTCGCTCACTTCTCTTTACTCGCTGCTGGGCTGCATGGGCCCACACGACTATGAGGGGCCAGACTACCCGTCCGAGCGCTGAGGTCGTAATCGAGGTGATCCGGGAGATCTCCGGGCGATCGGCGGGTGATCCCGGAGGATCTCCCGCAGCCGCCCGGACGGTCTCCCGGACCGCCGTCAGGCTGTCTCCACCCCCACGTAACTCTCGCGGAGGTACTCGTGAACAGCTTGCTCCGGCACCCGGAAGGACCTCCCCACCCGGATCGCCGGCAGATGACCGCTGTGCACCAAGCGGTACACGGTCATCTTCGACACTCGCATCACCGAGGCGACTTCCGCCACGGTCAGGAACTGAACCTCGTTCAGAGGCCTCTCGCCAGCTGCAGCCATGACACACCTGAACCTTCCGCACTCGACGGTCACCGGCTTCCCCTTCCGGTGACACTTCGTCGTTGCGTGCTCACTCCCCAGAGTAGGGGCGGGTGATGCGAGTGGGGAAGAGGAGCTGCGATCGGCCGCCTACTGTGACAGACACGCTCGATTGAGTACATAGCGAGTAAGCGGTCGGTAGTAATCAGACCGCACAGCGTCATCAAGCGGAACGACGACGGACACCCGCCCCTCTGCCTCCCCGACGAAGAGCGCAGGATCGTCCGTATCCGCCAGCCCCATCGCCTCGAACCCCAGCTGACCTGCTCCGCAGACCCATCCATGGTCCCCGATCACCAGCTCCGGGAGCGGTCCGCCGGCCTCCGCCGCGGCGGCCAGAACGGTACGAACCGGCAGGGGTGAGTGGGTGTGTGCGCCGGTCGCACTACCGGGGGCCCGCACGCCGGGTTCGCGTACCAGCGCGACTCCTTGTACGTAGTCAAGGTTGTACGTGCGTAGACCGAACCGGGTCGTTATGTCGACACAGTGACCCTGCGCTGGGGTGAGGACAGTACATCCCGCCGCCGACAGGGCGTCCGCGAGCGCGGCGTAGAAACCGATCAGTCGATGCGGATGGCCGGTGCCGAGAAGCACGGGTTCGCGCCTGCGAGCCGCCTCTCCGAGCCTCGTCGCGAAGGCGTCGAGGGCGACCAGGGTCCGCTCAGGATCGATCACATCATGCCCCGAAGTGTGCGCCGGGTCCGCGGAAACCCCGCACTTGTCCGCCATCAACTCGATCAAGTCCCGCTGCCGCCACGTCCATTCGGGATCAAGCCCAAGCAGGACGCGCGGATCACGAGCGGCGAAGAGTCGATAACTACGCAGACTCTCCTCACGCGAGGTGGCCACAGGCCCGGCCAACCGGGCGGCCAACAGGTGTGCACGCAAAGCTCCGGTGCTCAACACGTCAGCGATGCTGACGCATTTGCCGGGTGTTCACCCCGAAAATCCCGAAAACGCCGCACAGTTGGCGTAACGGACGAGTAATCCGGCCCGGCGGGTGCCAGAGCTCTTCCGGCCCGTCCGGCGCTTGAGGACGAGGGTCACCGTCCCCATCCCCCACCCGCGGGGCGATGTTTTCAGCCCGTCCGGCGTTTGAGGACGGGGCCGTTCAGGCCGACAGCGGGGGTCTGGGGGCGGCAGCCCCCAGGAACAAGGGA
>NZ_JBHXMF010000130.1:0-4533 GCF_042721055.1 Streptomyces sp. NPDC058470 | reverse complement strand
TTTTTTTAATACTCCCCGCTTTCGGGGGGCCCCGGGGGCACCCCCCCCCCCGCCCCTCCTCATCCGCTCACGGAGCTGGCCGGATGCCTCCGTCAAGTTTCGGACAGTTCAGATGTTCACCACAGATGGAGCACAGATCCACCACAGAGGAGGATTGTATTCCGCACCTCGGGGGTAAGACCGGCTACGACCGAATCGCACCGGCCGTCCGGGAGGGACCCCCACCATGCTCTTGGAAACGCTCGGCTCCGCGATGCTCGGTCTGGCACTGGCATGGGCGGCCGCGTACCGCCTGCCGCACCGCCTCCCGAACCGCACGCTGGTCCTGCCGACCGGCGTCGCCGGAGCCCTGTTCGGCGCCTTCCTGACGCACACCGCGCTGGACGCCGGCCACCTGCTGGTCATCTTCATCGGCGCTGTGGCGGTCTCCACCGCCTCGCTGTCCCTGCTGCTGCGCCCCGCAGAAGGATTTCGCCGCCGCTCGGCGACGGCGTAACCCGCTGCGTGACCGACTGCACAAGGCCCGCCGGACCGACCGCCGTGTGAGGCGCCGGGCGAGGCGGCGTTAGGCAGCCAGCCCCAGCGCCGCCATCCGCTTCGTGTGCGCCTCGGTGATCCGCGAGAACATCCGGCCGACCTCCGCGAGGTCGAAGCCGTCCGCGACGCCTCCCACGAGCATGGTCGACAGGGCGTCGCGCTCGGCGACCACCCGCTGCGACTGGGACAGCGCCTCACCCATCAGCCGTCGCGCCCACAGCGCGAGCCGGCCGCCCAACCGCGGCTCCGCGTCGATCGCGGCGCGGACCTTCTCGATGGCGAAGCTCGCATGCCCGGTGTCGTCGAGGACCGCGAGCACGAGGCTGCGGGTGTCCGAGTCGAGGCGGGCGGCGACCTCACGGTAGAAGTCACTGGCGATCGAGTCGCCGACGTACGCCTTGACGAGTCCTTCCAGCCAGTCCGAGGGCGCTGTCTGGCGGTGAAAGCCGTCGAGCGCGGCGACGAACGGCTCCATCGCCTGCGTCGCGTCCGCGCCGACCGCCGAGAGCCGGTCACGCAACTGCTCGAAGTGGTGGAACTCGGCCGACGCCATCTTCGCCAACTCGGCCTTGTCGCCCAGCGTGGGCGCCAGCTTGGCGTCCTCCGCGAGCCGCTCGAACGCTGCCAGCTCGCCGTACGCGAGCGCTCCGAGCAGATCCACGACCGCGGCGCGGTACTGCGGGTCGACGGAGGCCGTCTCCCAGGCCTGGGCGGCGATCCCGGTGGCCGCGGGAGCGGTGTCGTCCGTGGCTGCGGGAACGGTGTCGTCCGCGGCCTCGGCGGGTGTGTCAGCGGCGTTGTCGGGCGTCGTCATGAAGCGCACAATAGCCCGCTCACCACAACACGGAAGTCCCTGGTCAATCACTGTGACGACCACTACGTGACCAAATCGGCCATCGCATGTGCGCGATTCCGGGGTATGGTGGTAATGCGCCCGGCGACTATTCGACGGGCCGCATGAATGAGGATGCCCGGTCGGTGGCCCGATCGGCTCCGACCTGACAGCCCTCCACGTCGGTACGTCACTTTGCGTACGGCATCCGGAGGGAACCCTCAGTGGTACGAGAGCTCGAGCGTCGGCAGTGGTCCCATGCCACTCGGCCCGCCCGTCAAGAGCGGCCGACGTCCCCGGCACGGTCCCGACACGACCCCCCGCGCTCGCCTCGCACTGCGTACACAGAACAGGCAGCACCCTGACTACCACTTTTCGAGACCTCGGAATCCTTGCCGAGACCGCTGAGGCCCTTGAGGCCGTCGGCATCATCAATCCCTTCCCCATCCAGGAGATGACGCTCCCCGTTGCCCTCTCCGGCAGCGACGTCATCGGCCAGGCCAAGACCGGCACCGGCAAGACGCTGGGCTTCGGTCTCCCGCTCCTCGAGCGCGTCACCGTCCCCGCGGACGTCGAGGCGGGCCGGGCGCAGCCCGAGCAGCTCACCGACGCCCCGCAGGCCCTCGTCGTCGTCCCGACGCGCGAGCTGTGCCAGCAGGTCACGAACGACCTGCTGACCGCGGGCAAGGTCCGCAACGTACGCGTTCTCGCCATTTACGGCGGCCGGGCGTACGAGCCGCAGGTCGAGGCCCTCAAGAAGGGCGTCGACGTGATCGTCGGCACCCCGGGCCGACTGCTCGACCTCGCGGGCCAGAAGAAGCTCAACCTCAAGCACATCCGCGCGCTCGTCCTGGACGAGGCCGACGAGATGCTCGACCTGGGCTTCCTGCCCGACGTCGAGAAGATCATGAACATGCTGCCGCCCCGCCGTCAGACGATGCTGTTCTCGGCGACCATGCCGGGCGCGGTCATCGGCCTCGCCCGCCGCTACATGTCGCAGCCCACGCACATCCGCGCCACCTCTGAGGACGGCGACGGTGCGACGGTCGCGAACACCGCGCAGTACATCTACCGCGCGCACAACATGGACAAGCCCGAGCTCGTCGCACGCATACTGCAGGCCGACGGCCGTGGTCTCGCGATGGTCTTCTGCCGCACCAAGCGGACGGCGGCGGACCTCGCCGACCAGCTCCAGCAGCGCGGCTTCGCCTCCGGCGCGGTCCACGGCGACCTCGGCCAGGGCGCCCGCGAGCAGGCACTGCGCGCCTTCCGCAACGGCAAGGTCGACGTCCTCGTCTGCACCGACGTCGCCGCCCGCGGTATCGACGTCGAGGGTGTCACGCACGTCATCAACTACCAGTCCCCCGAGGACGAGAAGACGTACCTGCACCGCATCGGCCGTACGGGCCGCGCGGGCGCCAAGGGCATCGCCGTCACCCTCGTCGACTGGGACGACATCCCGCGCTGGCAGCTCATCAACAAGGCGCTGGACCTCGGCTTCCCGGACCCGCCGGAGACGTACTCCACGTCCCCGCACCTCTTCG
Source organism: Streptomyces sp. NPDC058470 (assembly GCF_042721055.1). NCBI lineage: Bacteria > Bacillati > Actinomycetota > Actinomycetes > Kitasatosporales > Streptomycetaceae > Streptomyces > Streptomyces sp. NPDC058470. Next base: position 1,620 of record NZ_JBHXMF010000130.1, on the reverse strand, counting down.
AGGAACTGAGCATCCCGGTCGGCACCAAGGGTGTCCTGCCGCGCGCGGAGCGCACCCGCGCCGGCCTCGCGGCCGAGCAGGTCGAGGACCTCGGCGAGACCGGCGGCCGTGGCGGTCCGCGCGGTCGCGGTGGCCGTTCCGCCGCTCCGGCGCCGGTCGTCGAGCGTGAACGTGAGCGCCCGGCGCGCAGCCGTCGCCGCACGCGCAACGGCGCGTCGATGGACGAGGCGTCCACCTCTCCGGAGGTGACGACCGAGGCCGCTGAGGTAGCCGCGCGCGAGCCCCGCACTCCCCGCCGCCGTCGCCGTACGCGCAACGGCGCTGCGGAGCTGGTCGCCGTGCCCGAGGCCGCGGAGGCCGCCGTGGCGACCGCCGAAGGCGTCACGGACGAGTCGGCCAAGCCGCGCCGCCGCCGGACCCGCAGGACCGCGGAGTCGGTGGAGGCGACGCAGATCACGGCCGAGACCGTCGTGGCCGAGGCTGTCGCCATCACCGAGGAGGCCGCCGAGGCCCCCGCCGCACCGCGCCGACGCACCCGCAGCAAGGTCGCCGTCGCCACGGACGAGGCCACGGACGACACGGAGCCCAAGCCGCGCCGCACCCGCGCCACGAAGGCCACCACGGTCGCCACCACTGAGGTTGCCGCCAAGGCTGCTGTGGACACCGCCGAAGGCGTCGAGGCGAAGCCGCGCCGCCGGACCCGCAAGGCCGCCGCCGCGACCGTCGAGGCCGGGATTCCGGCCCAGACGGCCGAGGAGCCCGAGGCCCCTGCCGCACCGCGCCGCCGCACCCGCAAGGTGGCGGAGGCCGCGGTCGACACGGCCGAGGGCGTCACGGAGGCCCCGGCCAAGCCGCGCCGCACTCGCAAGGCCGCCGTCCCCGCGGTCGAGGTGACGCCCGATGCGGAGCCCAAGCCGCGTCGTGCTCGTGCCGCGAAGACCACTGTCGTGGCCGTCGATGCCGAGATTCCGGCCCAGACGGCCGAGTCGAAGCCGCGTCGTCGCACCCGCAAGGCCGCGGCCACCGCGGAGCCGTCCGAGGGCTGATCCCTCTGCCCTGCCCGATGGCCCGGTCCCACTTCCCGTGGGGCCGGGCCATCGGCGTTCCCGCCCGGCGTCGGACCCGGCTACTTCTTTCGCCCCCTCCGCCCCTACCCATCCCGTACCTGGGGGCTGCCACCCCCAGACCCCCGCATCGGCCTGAACGGCCTCGTCCTCAAACGCCGGACGGGCTAAAAGATCTCACCCACGGGTGGGCGGGGGGATGGGACGGCACCACCTCATCCTCAGAAGCCGGACCGGCGGAAGACAGCAGGGCCGGAGCTGAAGAGCCGGGCCCCTGCGTGCGAGCGGGGATAGCGCGGATGGGAACCGGGATGAGGACAGGGACGGGGACGGGGGACTGCGACGACTGCGGCCCGGCCGATGCGGACGTCGCTGCGACCCGCACCGGGAAGACGGCCGAAGGGGCCGGGGGCCGGTACATCTCATGCCCGTCGCGTACGTCCGCGTCACCGGACCCCACCCCCTGCCCGACGTCTGATCCGGCGGCGACGGGCGGATGTACCGGCCCCCGGGACGACGAAACGGCGTATGCGCAGGGCGAGTTGGCAAGGGACGT
>NZ_JBHXMF010000129.1:0-4939 GCF_042721055.1 Streptomyces sp. NPDC058470 | reverse complement strand
GGACGCTGTCCCTGAGTCCGGCGACCTGAGCCGTGAGCGGCCCATTCGGTCTGTTCGCCGCTGATGCGTGCCCCAGGGCACATTTCCCCCACGACGCAACACGCCCCCGGAAGGGCGATGAACGCGCTGAAGTCCAGGTCAGCCCCGTGCAGGTCCGGCTGGCGGGCGCCTCCGTGGCACCGCACGTCCGTGTTAACTCGGATCGAAGCCCCTTGCCAAGCGGGATCGTACGTGTTCGGATTATCTCTGTCGGGCGGCCCCCCACCGTCCCGAATCCGTTGCTCGATGCCCGTACGGCGGGGTGGGTCCGCCCTGTCTCCATTCCCTCATCCCTCCCGGTGTCGACGCGTCCCGAGCGTGGCCGCGGCCTACCCGCGTTGATGCGGAGGCCGTGTCCGGTACCCACGAGCGAGTCCTTGGAGGAACCCGTGTTCGATCTTTCGTCTGTTGATCTGCTCGATGCGTTCATCCGTGAGTTGCGGCTGTGCAAGGTCCGCAGCGGTGAGCATGTCGTCGTGCTCTCCGAGCCCGGCAGCCGCGGTGACTACGTGGAGGCCGCGTTCGGCGCGGCCAAGGCATGCGGCGCGCATGTCATCGCCGCGACCGTGCCCGGTGGCAGCCCCGCTCCGATGCCGAGCACCCACACCGGGGCCGGTCCGGGCCTGGTGTCCGTCCTCAACGACACCGCCGCACAGGACCTGCTGAAGTCCGCGGACCTGGTCGTCGACCTGACCCGTGAGGGCTTCATCCACGCGCCGGTCCAGCAGGAGATCCTGCGCGCGGGCACCCGCATCATCTTCGTCTGTGACGCCCCGGACGTGCTCATCCGCAACCTCCCCAAGGAGGGCGACAAGGCCGAGGTCCAAGAAGGCGTCGACCTGCTGAAGCGGTCCTCCGTCATGCGGGTCACCTCCGATGCCGGCACCGACCTCACGGTTCAACTCGCGGGCGCCAAGCCGGAGTTCCAGTGCGGTTTCGCCGACGATCCGGGCCGCTGGGATCACTGGCCCAGCACCATGGTGCTGTGCTGGCCGGAGATCTCCGACGGACAGATCGTGCTGGCGGAGGGCGACATCCTGCTGCCCTTCAAGGAGTACGTCCGCGACCGGGTCACGCTGGAGATCGTCGGCGGGCACATCGAGAAGGTGTCGGGCGGCGCCGACGCCGCGCTGCTGTCGACGTTCTTCGAGGACGCGCAGGACCAGTGGGCGCGCAGCCTCTCCCACATGGGCTGGGGTCTGATGCGCACGGCTGACTGGTTCGCCACGGCGATGTACGGCAAGGGCGACCTGATGGGCATGGACGCCCGCGCCTTCGCCGGCAACTTCCTCTGGTCGACCGGCCCCCACCCGGTACTGGGCCGCGAGTCGTACGCCCACCTCGACATCGCCATGCGCGGATGCACCGTCTCGGTCGACGGCACCGAGGTCGTCACCGACGGGAAGCTCACCGACCGCTGAGGTCGCAGAGCGCTCAGCTTCCCGACCGCTGAGCTCACCGCCTCGCGCACGAACCACCCGTACACGCCCATGCGTTGGAGGAAGAGTGGCGTCCAGCCAGTCGTACGAAGTCACCGTCGTCGGAGGAGGTCTCGGCGGCCTGACCGCAGCCCTGGCGCTCCGTCAGCGCGGCCTGCGCGTCACCGTCCTCGAGCAGGCCTCGCAGCTCGGCGAGGTCGGCGCGGGCATCCAGACCGCACCGAACGCCAGCCGGATCCTGATGGGCCTCGGGCTGCGCCGGCAGATGGAGGCCATCCACACGGAGCCGCTCGACCAGGTGCGGCGCCGCTGGAAGGACGGCAGCATCGTCGCTCTGACCTCACTGGGGCAGCGCTGCAAGGACGAGTTCAACGCCCCCTACTGGCACTACCACCGTGCCGACCTGCACCGCATCCTGCTGGACGCGTGCCTCGACCCAGCGGGTCCTGGCCCCGTCGTGGAGGTGCACACCGCGAGCAAGGTCGTCGAGCTGGACCGCACGGCCCCGGAACGCCCCGTCGCGGTCACCGACGACGGACGGCGCTATGCCTGTGACGTGCTCATCGGCGCCGACGGAGTCCGCTCGCAGGTACGCGATCTGATGGGCGCGCCCGACACCCTGCTGTTCTCCGGCGAGATGGCCTACCGGGCGCTGATCCCCGGCGACCTGATCGCCGCAGACCCGGCGACGCGCTGGCTCGTGGACCGCTACCAGAGCACCATCTGGTACGGCCCCGACCGGCACCTGGTGCACTACATGATCCGCGGCGGCGAGTACCTCAACGTCGTGGCGTGCGTGCCGTGCACGGACGAGGTGCGTGAGAAGTGGTCCGTCCCCGCGACGGCACAGGATCTCGTCGACGCCTTCCCCGGCTGGGACGACCGCGTACCGGCGATGCTGTCCAAGGCGAAGGAGGACGTTTCCGTCTTCGCCCTCTACCACCGGCGGCGCGACCCGGTGTGGATGGACGGCCGCGTCGCCCTGCTCGGCGACGCCTGCCACGCGATGCTGCCCTACCAGGCACAGGGCGCCTCGCAGGCCATGGAGGACGCCGCCGTCCTCGCCGAGGAACTGGGCGGGGTCACGGCCGGCGGCATCGAAGGGGCGCTGCGCCGCTATGTCGACCGGCGTGCCAAGCATGCCGGGATGGTCCAGGATGCTTCGCTGGAGAACAAGACCTTCTACCACTTCCCCGACGGCCCCGAGCAGCAGGCCAGGGACGAGAGTCTCAGGCGCGGATTCGACGGTGAGTCCGACCTCTCCTACGACTGGCTGTGGAGCGGCACTCCGCTCAATGACCCCGATCTCGGCGCGTTCTCCTACCGCTTCGCGCGCTGAGGCCCCGCCTCACCCTCCGGTTCCCGGCACCCGCAACCGCCGTACTCCGTCCCCGTCGCGACACCGTGGAGCGAACGTGAAGACAGGCGATCAGATAGTTCAGGAACTCCCCTGGAAATGGCCGGTCCAGGGAAAGATCTTCGTCATCGGTGGCCTCGGCTATCTCTTCGACGCATACGACATCGCACTGAACGGCTTCCTCATGCCGCTGCTGGGTGCGCACTTCGACCTCTCGCTGGGCGGGCGCGGACTCGTCGCCACCGCCAACCTCGTCGGCATGGCCGTGGGCGCCGTCGCCTGGGGTTCGATCGCGGACCGGATCGGGCGCAAGCAGGCCTTCAGTGTCACGCTGCTGATCTTCGCCCTGTTCTCGGTGCTCGGCGCGCTCGCACCGACGTATCCCGTCTTCCTCGCGCTGCGCTTCCTCGCCGGTGTGGGCCTCGGCGGCTGCATCCCCGTCGACTACGCGCTGGTGGGCGAGTTCTCCCCGCGCAAGTACCGGGGCCGGGTGCTGACCGCGCTCGACCTGTGGTGGCCGATCGGCGTGACGCTCTGCGGACTCGTGTCGACGGCGATGCTCTCCCTCGACGGGAACTGGCGGTGGATGCTCGCGACGATGGTGCTGCCCGCGCTCCTGCTGTTCTGGGTGCGCCGCGGCATCCCCGAGTCGCCGATCTATCTGACGAACAAGGGCCGGGAGGCCGAGGCCCGGCAGGTCATCGACGACCTCGTCGCCCGCACCGGCGCGCCGGTCGAGCCGTACACCATCCCCGAACCCGTTGCCGAGACCGGCGTGCGCGCAGTGGCCGCCGCGGCCGAGCAGCTGCGCCGGGTCTGGAAGTTCAGCCCGCGCATCACCTCGGCGGCCTGGCTGCTGTTCGCCACCATCATGCTCGTCTACTACGCGGCGCTGAGCTGGATGCCGTCCATCCTCAAGGAGGAGGGCCTCGGAGACACGGCCGCCTTCATGAGCACCACCGTGATGAGCGGTGTAGGCATCGTCGGCGTCGTGGTCTCCACCGCGCTCGTCGACATCGTCGGCCGCAAGTGGCTCATCGGCGTCTCGGCGCCGGTCGGGGCGCTGGCGCTGGTGGTGTTCGCGCTGGTGATGAAGATGCCGACGGGGTCGGTCGTGGCGATCGCCGTGTTCGGCTTCCTGATGCAGCTCACCATCCCCGCCCTGTACGCATACGTCTCCGAGCTGTACCCCACTGCGCTGCGGGCCAGCGGCTTCGGCTGGGCCTCGTCGGTCAGCCGGGCCCTCACCGGCTTCGCGCCGCTGCTGTTCGGCTCGGTGATGTGGCCGGCGCTGGGGCTCCCGGTGACGTTCGCGGTGCTGGCACTCGCCGTGCTGGCGGCCGTCGTATGGATGGCGGTCGCGGCTCCGGAGACAAAGGGCCGGGCGCTGGACGGCGACGACGAGCAACTCCCGGTGCCCGCGCCCCGGGTGGTGGTCCAGCAGGCGGCTCTCTGACCGCCCGAACCACCACAGCACACCACGTACGACAGGAGGACCATGAAGCCCGCCCCCTTCCGGTATCACCGGGCGCCCGACATCGACGGAGCCGTTCGGCTGCTGGCCGAGCTCGGCGACGACGCAAAGATCATCGCCGGCGGACAGAGCCTCGTCGCGATGATGAACTTCCGGCTGGCCCGCCCGCGGCATCTCGTCGACATCGGCGGGATGAGGGAGCTCGACCGCTTGCACCGGGACGTCGACGGCGGCCTGCGCATCGGGGCGCTCACCACCCACCACACGGTGGAGACCGACCCGGCGGGGATGCTCGGGGCGGGCTTCGAGGTCCTGCGGGACGCCATGAGCTGGATCGGGCACCTGCCGATCCGTACGCGCGGCACGGCCGGCGGCAGCATCGCGCACGCCGACGCCACCGCCGAGTGGTGCCTGCTCGCGGTGGTCCTCGACGCCGAGTTGGTGGCGCGCGGGCCGCGCGGCGAGCGCCGGATCCCGGCCGCGGACTTCTTCCTCGGCTACTACACGACGGCTCTCGACCCGGACGAGATCCTCGTCGAGATCGTCTTCCCGCGTCCCGCCCCGCACGCGGCCCTCACGGATCCGCCGACACCGGCGTCGGTGCGTCCGCGCGTGCCCCCGTGCCCCACA
>NZ_JBHXMF010000128.1:0-3290 GCF_042721055.1 Streptomyces sp. NPDC058470 | reverse complement strand
GCCGGGCACGCTGTTGGGTGTCTGAAGGTACGGGCTCAAGTAGCTTGTTTCTTCAGTGCCGGCCCCAGTGAACTCCGGTGTAAGCCGGGGGTGGTGGGTGGTTGGTCGTTGTTTGAGAACTGCACAGTGGACGCGAGCATCTGTGGCCAAGTTTTTAAGGGCGCACGGTGGATGCCTTGGCACCAGGAACCGATGAAGGACGTGGGAGGCCACGATAGTCCCCGGGGAGTCGTCAACCAGGCTTTGATCCGGGGGTTTCCGAATGGGGAAACCCGGCAGTCGTCATGGGCTGTCACCCATACCTGAACACATAGGGTATGTGGAGGGAACGCGGGGAAGTGAAACATCTCAGTACCCGCAGGAAGAGAAAACAACCGTGATTCCGGGAGTAGTGGCGAGCGAAACTGGATGAGGCTAAACCATATGCGTGTGAGACCCGGCAGGGGTTGCGTATGTGGGGTTGTGGGATTTCTCTTTCACGGTCTGCCGATCGTGAGACGAGTCAGAAACCGTTGATGTAGGCGAAGGACATGCGAAAGGTCCGGCGTAGAGGGTAAGACCCCCGTAGTCGAAACGTCAACGGCTCGTTTGAGAAACACCCAAGTAGCACGGGGCCCGAGAAATCCCGTGTGAATCTGGCGGGACCACCCGCTAAGCCTAAATATTCCCTGGTGACCGATAGCGGATAGTACCGTGAGGGAATGGTGAAAAGTACCGCGGGAGCGGAGTGAAATAGTACCTGAAACCGTGTGCCTACAAGCCGTGGGAGCGTCGCTCATCAAGTTTACTTGGTGGGTCGTGACTGCGTGCCTTTTGAAGAATGAGCCTGCGAGTTTGCGGTGTGTTGCGAGGTTAACCCGTGTGGGGAAGCCGTAGCGAAAGCGAGTCCGAATAGGGCGTTTTAGTAGCGCGCTCAAGACCCGAAGCGGAGTGATCTAGCCATGGGCAGGTTGAAGCGGCTGTAAGAGGTCGTGGAGGACCGAACCCACCAGGGTTGAAAACCTGGGGGATGACCTGTGGTTAGGGGTGAAAGGCCAATCAAACTCCGTGATAGCTGGTTCTCCCCGAAATGCATTTAGGTGCAGCGTCGTGTGTTTCTTGCCGGAGGTAGAGCACTGGATAGGCGATGGGCCCTACCGGGTTACTGACCTTAGCCAAACTCCGAATGCCGGTAAGTGAGAGCGCGGCAGTGAGACTGTGGGGGATAAGCTCCATGGTCGAGAGGGAAACAGCCCAGAGCATCGACTAAGGCCCCTAAGCGTACGCTAAGTGGGAAAGGATGTGGAGTCGCACAGACAACCAGGAGGTTGGCTTAGAAGCAGCCACCCTTGAAAGAGTGCGTAATAGCTCACTGGTCTAGTGATTCCGCGCCGACAATGTAGCGGGGCTCAAGCGTACCGCCGAAGTCGTGTCATTCCAGCACATACCCCCAACGGGGGCTGGGATGGGTAGGGGAGCGTCGTGTGCCGGGTGAAGCCGCAGCGGAAGCTAGTGGTGGACGGTTCACGAGTGAGAATGCAGGCATGAGTAGCGATACACACGTGAGAAACGTGTGCGCCGATTGACTAAGGGTTCCTGGGTCAAGCTGATCTGCCCAGGGTAAGTCGGGACCTAAGGCGAGGCCGACAGGCGTAGTCGATGGATAACCGGTTGATATTCCGGTACCCGCTGTAAAGCGTCAAACATTGAATCCAGTGATGCTAAGCCCGTGAAGCCGTTCCGGACCCTTCGGGGAATGGAAAGTGGTGGAGCCGGTGATCCGAGCTGGTAGTAGGTGAGTGATGGGGTGACGCAGGAAGGTAGTCCATCCCGGGCGGTGGTTGTCCCGGGGTAAGGGTGTAGGACGTTGTCCAGGTAAATCCGGACAGCACATAGTCTGAGACCTGATGCCGAGCCGATTGTGGTGAAGTGGATGATCCTATGCTGTCGAGAAAAGCCTCTAGCGAGTTTTATGGCGGCCCGTACCCTAAACCGACTCAGGTGGTCAGGTAGAGAATACCGAGGCGTTCGGGTGAACTATGGTTAAGGAACTCGGCAAAATGCCCCCGTAACTTCGGGAGAAGGGGGGCCATCACCGGTGATGAGATTTACTCTCTGAGCTGGGGGTGGCCGCAGAGACCAGCGAGAAGCGACTGTTTACTAAAAACACAGGTCCGTGCGAAGCCGTAAGGCGATGTATACGGACTGACGCCTGCCCGGTGCTGGAACGTTAAGGGGACCGGTTAGTGCGCCTTCGGGTGTGCGAGGCTGAGAACTTAAGCGCCAGTAAACGGCGGTGGTAACTATAACCATCCTAAGGTAGCGAAATTCCTTGTCGGGTAAGTTCCGACCTGCACGAATGGCGTAACGACTTCTCGACTGTCTCAACCATAGGCCCGGTGAAATTGCACTACGAGTAAAGATGCTCGTTTCGCGCAGCAGGACGGAAAGACCCCGGGACCTTTACTATAGTTTGATATTGGTGTTCGGTTCGGCTTGTGTAGGATAGCTGGGAGACTGTGAAGTCGTGGCGCCAGCCATGGTGGAGTCGTCGTTGAAATACCAGTCTGGTCGTGCTGGATGTCTAACCTGGGTCCGTGATCCGGATCAGGGACAGTGTCTGATGGGTAGTTTAACTGGGGCGGTTGCCTCCTAAAGAGTAACGGAGGCGCCCAAAGGTTCCCTCAGCCTGGTTGGTAATCAGGTGTTGAGTGTAAGTGCACAAGGGAGCTTGACTGTGAGACCGACGGGTCGAGCAGGGACGAAAGTCGGGACTAGTGATCCGGCGGTGGCTTGTGGAAGCGCCGTCGCTCAACGGATAAAAGGTACCCCGGGGATAACAGGCTGATCTTCCCCAAGAGTCCATATCGACGGGATGGTTTGGCACCTCGATGTCGGCTCGTCGCATCCTGGGGCTGGAGTCGGTCCCAAGGGTTGGGCTGTTCGCCCATTAAAGCGGTACGCGAGCTGGGTTTAGAACGTCGTGAGACAGTTCGGTCCCTATCCGCTGCGCGCGCAGGAATATTGAGAAGGGCTGTCCCTAGTACGAGAGGACCGGGACGGACGAACCTCTGGTGTGCCAGTTGTCCTGCCAAGGGCATGGCTGGTTGGCTACGTTCGGGAGGGATAACCGCTGAAAGCATCTAAGCGGGAAGCCTGCTTCGAGATGAGTATTCCCACCCCCTTTGAGGGGTTAAGGCTCCCAGTAGACGACTGGGTTGATAGGCCGGATCTGGAAGCACCGCAAGGTGTGGAGGTGACCGGTACTAATAGGCCGAGGGCTTGTCCTCAGTTGCTCGCGTCCACTGTGT
>NZ_JBHXMF010000127.1:0-5131 GCF_042721055.1 Streptomyces sp. NPDC058470 | reverse complement strand
CTCGGGAGGAGCACGAGCGGTACTTCACCGAACTGCTCGGCGATGTGGAGGAGACGACCGCGCCGTACGGACTCGTGGACGTTCACGGTGACGGCAGGCGCACGGAACGGGCAAAGCTGTCCGTGGACGGCGAACTTGCCGAACAGGTCCGGGAGGTGGCGCGGCGGCTCGGTGTCAGCGCGGCCACCGTGTTCCACCTGGCCTGGGCGCGTGTACTGGCCGCGGTCAGCGGTCGGGACGACGTGGTGTTCGGCACCGTCCTGTTCGGCCGCATGCATGCCGGAGCCGGCTCCGACCGGGTGCAGGGTCCCTTTATCAACACGCTGCCGGTGCGCGTGCGTGTGGGCTCGGCAGGTGTGGGCGAGGCACTTTTCGCTCTGCGGGACCAGCTCGCGGAGCTGCTGATGCACGAGCACGCGCCGCTGGCACTGGCGCAGCAAGCCGCCCAAGTACCCGGCGGCAGCCCGCTGTTCACCTCCCTCTTCAACTACCGGCACAACCAAGCCGCCGCACAGGCCGCCACCCGTGTGTCGGGATGGGGCACCAGCACAGGCCTCGACGGAGTGAGCGCACTGCTCACCCGCGAACGCACCAACTACCCGGTCGCTGCCGCAGTGGACGACTTGGGCACCGGGTTCGGGCTGACCATCGACGCTGTGGCCCCGGTCGACGCGGAGGCGATGTGCACCATGCTGCACACCTGCCTGGGCAACCTCGTGGCCGCACTGGAGGGTGACTCGGGGACCGGGCTCGGCACGGTGGACGTACTGCACACGGGCGACCTTCGCCGGATGCTGAGCGAGTGGAACGACACGGATGCGCCGGTCACCGCAGAGACGGCTGCCCAGCTGTTCGAGGCCCAGGTGGCGCGCGCTCCCGACGCGGTGGCCATCGTGTCCGGGACGACCGAGATGTCGTACGAGCAACTCGACACCCGTGCCGCGCGGCTGGCGAACCAGCTGCGGGGCCGAGGGGTGGGTGCTGAGTCCGTCGTGGGGTTGTGCATGCCGCGTGGCGTCGACCTGGTGGTAGCGATCCTCGCCGTGTGGAAGGCGGGGGCGGCCTACGTACCGTTGGATCCTGAATACCCGTCCGAGCGGCTGGAGTTCATGCTGGCCGACAGCGGTGCGAGTGTTGTTGTCGGCCTGGGTCATCTGACGAGTGGCCTTTGCGCACCGGGGCTTTCGCGGCTCGACCTCGACGACCCGGAGACGATGGCCGAGTTGGATGCCGCGCCGGCGACCGCTCCGGAAGGCGGCACGCTGCCCGCGCAGATGGCGTACGTGATCTACACCTCGGGGTCGACAGGTCGCCCCAAGGGCGTGGCGGTGTCGCATGCGGGACTGGCCGCCCTGGTGGTGGCGCAGTCGGAACGGTTCGCCGTGGACGGCTCCAGTCGACTGCTGCAGTTCGCGTCGACGAGCTTCGACGCGGCGGTGTCGGAGGTGCTGGTGGCGCTGGCGTCCGGCGCCACGCTGGTGGTGGCAGGGACAGAAGACCTGTTGCCCGGACCGGCGTTGGCGGAGACCGCCGCGCGCCACGAAGTGAGCCATGTGACACTGCCACCGGCCGTGCTGGCCGTGCTGTCGCCGGAGGACTTCCCGTCGGTGTCCACGCTGGTGTCCGCGGGTGAGGCCCTCGGCAGTGACCTGGTCGCGCGGTGGGCGCCGGGTCGGCGGTTCATCAACGCGTACGGACCGACGGAGACGACCGTGTGCGCCACGATGTCCGACCCTTTGGGCGCGGGTGACACCCCGGGCATCGGCGGACCGATCGTCAACGTGCGCGCGTTCGTACTGGACGAGCGTCTTACCCCCGTACCGGTGGGCGTGGCCGGCGAGTTGTATGTCGCGGGTTCGAATCTGGCGCGTGGCTATGTCGGTCACGCGGAACTGACAGCCGAACGGTTCGTGGCGTGCCCATACGCCGCCGGCGAGCGGATGTACCGGACGGGCGACAGGGCGCGGTGGACCGACGACGGCCAACTCGTGTTCTCCGGGCGGGCGGACGCGCAGGCGAAGATCCGCGGATATCGCGTGGAGCCGGGCGAGATCCAGTCCGTTCTCGCCGCACACCCCGCGTTGGCCCAGGCCGCGGTCATCGTCCGCGAGGACACCCCTGGCGACGAACGGCTTGTCGCCTACGTCGTCCCCGCCGCCGATCGGGACATCTTCGACGACGCCAAGCTCGCGGACCTCGTGCGCGCCCACTCCGCGCAGAGCCTGCCGCAGCACATGGTGCCCTCGGCAGTGGTCGTGCTCGACACGCTGCCGCTCACGGTCAACGGAAAGCTGGACCGCGCGGCCCTCGCCGCCCCCGACATCGCCGCCGTGGCGGGCAGCGGTCGGGAACCGGCCACGGAACAGGAACGGACCCTCTGCGAGGCCTTCGCCCGCGTACTGCGCCTGCCCGCGGTCGGCGTCGATGACGACTTCTTCGCACTCGGCGGCCATTCACTGCTCGCCACTCGCCTGGTGAGCCGCATACGCACGGCGCTGGACGTGGAACTGCCCATCCGGACGGTCTTCAGCACCCCGACCCCGGCCGGACTCGCCAACTGGCTCGCAGGTCAAGGCCCTCAGCAGGAGAAAGCCAGGCCCGTACTGCGGCCGATGCGCAAGCAGGAGGAGTCCGCATGATCCCGCTCTCGTTCGCGCAACGCCGGCTGTGGTTCCTGACGAAGCTGGAGGGGCCGAGCGCGATCTACAACACCCCTATGGCGCTCCGCCTGTCCGGAGACCTGAACCGGCAGGCACTCGAAGCCGCGCTCAGGGATGTACTCGAACGTCACGAGGTGTTGCGCACCCTGTTCGAGGAGATCGACGGCGAACCGTACCAGCGGATCCTGCCGGTCGAAGAGACCGGGTTCGAGCTGAACTGCGTACAGGTGTCGTCCGATGAACTGGCCGCGGCCGTCGCGGAGTCGGCGGAGCATCGCTTCGACCTGGCCACCGAAATCCCGTTCCGCGCCTGGCTGTTCGCCGAGAGCCCGGCGGAACACGTGCTCTTGGTGACGGCCCATCACATCGCGGGAGACGGATGGTCGGTGGGACCTCTGGCGCGTGACCTCGCGGTCGCGTACGAGGCGCGGATCGCAGAACGGGCCCCGCAGTGGGAACCGTTGCCGGTGCAGTACGCGGACTATGCGCTCTGGCAACGGGAGTTGCTCGGGAGCGACGGCGCCGAGACCAGTGTGCTGGTCGAGCAGGTCGAGTACTGGCGCAAGGTCCTCGCGGGCGCCCCCGAAGAACTGGAACTGCCGACCGACCGGCCACGCCCGCTCGTGCGCACGCACCAGGGACATCGCATCCCGCTGCACGTCCCGACCGAGACCCACGAGCAGTTGGTGGCACTGGCGCGTGAACGGGGCGTGACCCTGTTCATGCTGCTCCAGGCCCTCCTCGCGGTGACACTGAACCGCGTCGGCGCGGGCACGGACATTCCGATCGGCTCAGTCGTCGCCGGACGCACGGACGAGGCGCTGGACGATCTGGTCGGCTTCTTCGTCAACACTCTGGTGATCCGGACCGATCTGTCGGGTGATCCGACGTTCGTGGAGATGCTGGGGCGGGTGCGGGAGGCGGGGCTTGGTGCGTTCGCGCATCAGGACGTGCCGTTCGAGCGGCTGGTGGAGGAACTCGCACCGACCCGCACGCTCGCCCGGCACCCCCTCTTCCAGGTCATGCTGACGCTGCAGAACACCAGGTCGGTGGAGTTGGGCCTGACCGGTCTTGAGGTCGAGGCGCTGACCGCCGGAGTACAGGCGTCGAAGTTCGATCTGGAGGTGTCGGTAGGAGAGAAGTTCGACGAACAGGGCGCGCCAGCCGGTCTGCGCGGTGTGTTGGTCGCGTCGGCGGATCTGTTCGACATCGAGTCGGCTGAGCGGATCGCGGGTCGGCTGCGGCGTGTTGTTGAGCAGCTGGTTGCCGCGCCGGGTGCGCGGTTGTCTGCTGTCGACATCCTGGACGAGGACGGGCGTCGTCGGGTTTTGGTGGAGTGGAACGACACGGTGGGTGTGGTGTCGGATGTTTTGGTGCCGGAGCAGTTCGCCCAGCGTGCGGCGGCCGATCCTGGTGCCGTTGCGGTGGTGTTTGAGGGTGTGGACGTGTCGTACGGGGGCCTGGACGTCCGGGCGAACCGGCTGGCGCATGTGCTGCGTGCGCAGGGTGTCGGTGCGGAGTCGGTGGTGGGGTTGTGCCTGCCGCGGGGTGTCGACATGGTTGCGGCGATCCTGGGTGTGTGGAAGGCGGGGGCGGCATACGTCCCGCTGGATCCGGAGTATCCGGTCGAGCGCCTGGAGTTCATGCTCGCTGACAGCGGTGCGACCGTGGTCGTTGGACTGGCCGAACTCACCCAACACCTGGCCACTCCGGTACTGAATCTCGATGATGCCGGGGTCATTGCGGCCCTCGCCCAAGCGCCGTCGACGGCTCCCGGTATTCATCTGGCCGGCGATCAGGTGGCGTATGTGATTTATACGTCGGGTTCGACGGGGCGGCCGAAGGGTGTGCAGGCCACGCATGGGGGTGTGGCGAACATGGTGGTGGCGGTGGGGCCTGAGTTGGGTGTGGGTCGGGGGGTCCGGGTTCTGCAGTTCGCGTCGTTCAGTTTTGATGCGTCGGTGCTGGATGTGGCGGCGACGCTCGCGGGCGGTGGCACGTTGGTCGTGGCGGGGGTGGTGGAGCGTGGGGATGGGCGTGAGCTGGAGCGTCTGATTGCTGAGTCGGGTGTGGGGGCGGCGAGTGTGGTGCCGTCGTTGTTGGGGGTGTTGGATCCAGCTGCTGTGCCCGGGTTGGTGCGGTTGGTGGTGGGTTCGGAGGTGGTGTCGCCTGGGTTGGGGGAGGTGTGGTCGCGGAGTCGTCGTCTGGTGCATGCGTATGGGCCGACGGAGGCGACGGTGATTGTGTCGACGGCTCGGGTGTTGGGTGGGGAGGGGGTGTTGCCGATCGGGCGGCCGGTGGTGAACTCCCGGTTGTTTGTGCTGGATGAGCGTTTGGCGCCGGTGCCGGTGGGTGTGGTGGGTGAGCTGTATGTCGCGGGTGCGCAGTTGGCGCGTGGGTATGTGGGTCGGGCCGGGCTGACGGCTGAGCGGTTTGTGGCGTGCCCGTTTGCGGGTGTGGGCGAGCGGATG
>NZ_JBHXMF010000126.1:0-5175 GCF_042721055.1 Streptomyces sp. NPDC058470 | reverse complement strand
GGACGTGCTGGGGCGTCATGAGGTGTTGCGGACGGTGTTTCCCGCGGTGGAGGGTGAGCCGTACCAGCGGATCCTGCCCGTTGCGGAGTGTGGGTTCGAGCTCATGGTCGCGGCGGTGGAACCGGACGGGCTTGACGAGGCGGTGGCGCGGGCGGGTCAGTATGTGTTCGACCTGGCCGCTGAGATCCCGTTGCGGGTGTCGTTGTTCGAGGTGGGTCCGGATGAGCATGTCCTGGTCGTGTTGCTGCATCACATTGCGGGTGATGGCTGGTCGGTGACTCCGCTGGCGCGTGACCTGTCGGTCGCGTACGCGGCGCGTGTCGAGGGCCGGGTGCCGCAGTGGGCGCCGTTGCCGGTGCAGTACGCGGACTACACGCTCTGGCAGCGGGACCTGCTCGGCGACGAGAACGACCCCGACAGCCTGCTCGCCGCCCAAGTCGCCTACTGGCGAGACGCTCTGGCCGGACTCCCCGAGTCGCTGGAACTGCCCTCTGACCGACCGCGCCCGGCCGTCGCCTCGCACCGGGCCCATCAGGTTCAGTTGTCGGCATCCGCTGAATTGCATGCGCGTGTAGTGGAGTTGGCACGTTCTGAGGGCGTGACCGTCTACATGGTGTTGCAGGCGGCACTCGCGACGCTGCTCTCGCGATTGGGTGCGGGCACCGACATTCCGATCGGGTCGGCGGTGGCGGGGCGTACGGACGAGGCCCTGGATGATCTGGTCGGGTTCTTCGTGAACAGTCTGGTCATCCGTGCCGATCTCTCGGACGACCCGACGTTCGTGGAGACCTTGAGTCGGGTGCGGGAGGCGGGCCTTGGTGCGTTCGCGCATCAGGATGTGCCGTTCGAGCGGCTGGTGGAGGAACTCGGGCCGGTGCGTTCGCTGGCACGGCACCCGCTGTTCCAGGTGATGTTCACGCTGCAGAACAACGCACGGGCGGCGTTGGACCTGCCCGGCGCGCGGAGCGGTGGACTGCCTGCGGGAGCAGGTGCATCCGGTGCGGCGTCGGTGAAGTTCGACATGGAGGTGACGGCCACTGAGTTGTACGACGAGCAAGGCGCTCCGAGTGGGCTGCGCGGCTCGGTTGTTGCCGCGGCCGACCTGTTCGACGCGGATTCCGTCGAACGGTTGGCGGACCGCTGGGGACGCGTCCTGGAAACCCTCGTCACCGCCCCGACCCTTCCGCTGAGCGCGGTCGACATCCTGGACGAGGATGAGCGTCGTCTGGTGGTCGAGGAATGGAACGACACTGCGGCTGAGGTGCCGGATGTTTTGGTGCCGGAGCAGTTCGCCCAGAGTGCGGCGGCTGATCCCGGTGCTGTTGCGGTGGTGTTCGAGGGTGCGGAGCTGTCGTACGGGGACCTGGACGCGCGTGCGAACCGGCTGGCGCATGTCCTGCGGGCGCAGGGTGTCGGTCCAGAGTCAGTCGTGGGGTTGTGCCTGCCGCGGGGTGTCGACATGGTCGCGGCGATCCTGGGTGTGTGGAAGACCGGTGCCGCCTACGTCCCGCTGGATCCCGAATACCCCGTCGAGCGGCTGGAGTTCATGCTGGCCGACAGTGGCGCGACGGTGGTCGTGGGACTTGCCGAACTCACCCGGCACCTGGCCACTCCGGCACTGAATCTCGATGACGCCGAGACCACCGCGGCCCTCGCCCAAGCGCCGTCGACGGCACCCGACATTCACCTCGCCGACGACCAGGCGGCGTACGTGATCTACACGTCGGGCTCGACGGGGCGGCCCAAGGGCGTGCACGCCACACACGGTGGAATGAGGAACGTCGCCACCGCGCTGCGCCCGGTGCTGGACGCTGGGCCCGGAGTGCGCGTTCTGCAGTTCGCGTCGTTCAGTTTCGACGCCTCGGTGCTGGACGTGGCCGCGACACTGACGGCCGGGGGCACTCTTGTTGTGGCCGGGGCCGCCGATCGTGCTGATGCCCAGCAACTGGGGCAGCTGATACGGGAGTCGGGCGTGCGGACGGCCAGCGTGGTGCCGTCCCTGCTGGCGGTACTGGAACCGGCGGACTTGGCCGGCGTGACCACCCTGCGGGTGGGTGCCGAACCGTTGTCGGCGGCCCAGGCGGAGGTGTGGAATGAAGGCCGTCGCCTGATCAACTCCTACGGTCCGACCGAATCGACCGTGATCGTCACGGCCGGTCCGGTGGACGATGAGCCGGGCCCGGTGGTTCCGATGGGCCCGCCTATCGCCAACACCAGGCTGTTCGTGCTCGACGACCATCTCGCCCCCGTGCCCGTCGGGACGGTTGGCGAGCTGTACATCGCCGGCGACCAAGTGGCCCGCGGGTACATCGGCCGCAGCGCCCTCACGGCGGAAAGGTTCGTCGCGTGCCCGTCCGGGCCGACCGGAGGCCGGATGTACCGGTCCGGAGACCGGGCTCGCTGGACCGCCGATGGGCAGTTGGTGTTCGCGGGGCGCGCGGACGAGCAGGTGAAGATCCGTGGGTTCCGGGTCGAGCCGGGCGAGGTGCAGGCGGTACTGGAGGCCCACCCTGAGATCACCCAGGCGGCGGTGATCGCGCGCGAGGACATGCCGGGTGACCTACGTCTGGTCGCCTACGTGGTGCGGTCGAGCGACAGCACGGATGCCGAAGAACTGCGAGAGGGAGCAAGGGAGTTCACGGCCGAACGGCTGCCGCATTACATGGTGCCATCGGCGATCGTCGTCCTCGACGCGTTGCCGTTGACGGTGAACCGGAAGGTGGACCGCAAGGCGCTGCCCGTCCCCGAGTACGCGCAGAGCGCGGTCCGAGGGCCTGCCACCGTGCAGGAAGAACTCCTGTGCGCCGCGTTCGCCGAGGTGCTCGGGCTCGACAGCGTCGGCGTGCACGACGACTTCTTCGCCCTCGGCGGGCACTCACTGCTGGCCACCCGCCTCATCAGCCGGGTTCGGACGGTGCTGGGCAGGGAGGTGCCGCTGCGGGCCTTGTTCGAGGCACCGACGCCGGCTGGCCTGGCCACTCGGCTCGGCGGCGCCACGGGGAGCCGGACCGCGTTGGTGGCCGGGGAGCGGCCTGAGCGCGTTCCCCTGTCGTACGCGCAGCGCAGGCTGTGGTTCATCGCGCAGTTGGAGGGCCCGAGCCCTACGTACAACATGCCGACCGTGATTCGCCTGACCGGTCAGGTGGACCGGGCGGCGCTGGCCGCGGCCCTGCGCGACGTGCTGGACCGGCACGAGGTGCTGCGCACGATCCTCGCGACCTCCGACGGCGAGCCATACCAGCGCATCCTCGACCCCTCGGAACTGTCCTGGGATCTGCACATCGTCGACCTGGCCGACTACGACAAGCCGACGGACATGACGAGCGCGGTCGCCGCGGCTACGGCCTACGAGTTCGACCTCGCGAACGAAGTGCCCATCCGGGCATGGCTGTTCGCAGAGGGTGCAGAGGGCGCGAACGAGCATGTGCTCGTCCTGGTGGTACACCACATCGCCAGTGACGGTTGGTCGAACGGCCCGTTGGCCCGGGACGTGTCCACGGCCTACGAGGCACGCCGTACGGGCAATGCGCCGCAGTGGGCTCCCTTGCCGGTGCAGTACGCGGACTACACCGTGTGGCAGCGGGAGTTGCTCGGCGACGAGAAGGACCCTGAGAGTGTCCTGTCCCAGCAGGTCGCATACTGGCGTGACGAACTCGAAGGCGCGCCCGAGGAGTTGGAGCTTCCCTTCGACCGGCCGCGCCCGGCGGTGCCCTCTCACCGGGGCCACGGCGTGAAGTGGAGCCTGCCGGCCGAGTCGCATCAGCGGCTGCGGGAACTGGCACGGCAGCGGGGCGTAACCCTGTTCATGTTGTTCCAGGCGGGCCTGGCCGCGACGCTGAACCGTCTTGGTGCCGGCTCCGACATACCGATCGGGAGCGCGATCGCCGGGCGGACGGACGAAGCCCTGGACGATCTGGTGGGCTGCTTCGTCAATACGCTGGTGATCCGGAGCGATCTGTCCGGGGACCCGACTTTTGCTGAACTCCTTGAGCAGGTAAGGGAGAAGGGGCTGCGTGCCTTCGCGCACCAGGACGTTCCGTTCGAGCGCCTGGTCGAGGAACTGGCCCCTGCCCGATCGCTCGCCCGCCAGCCCCTGTTCCAGGTCATGCTGACCTTCCAGGACACCGTCGAGGTGCGCGAAGCGAGGTCCAAGAGCAGGACAAAGAAGAAGGCGGAGACTCAATCCGGCTCGGCTCCAATGGCTGACGTCGGCGCGAAGTTCGATCTCACAGTGTTCGTGGGGGAGAACTTCGACGACCAAGGCAGCGCGGCCGGTCTCGGCGGCATGGTCACGGGCGCGGCGGATCTGTTCGAGGCCGACACGATCGAACGATTCGTCGGCTCCCTGGTACGAGTGCTGTCAGCCCTCGCCGAGGACCCGCAGGCACCGATTTCCTCGGTGGATGTGCTGGGTGCGGTTGAGCGTCGTCGGGTTCTTGAGGTGTGGAATGAGACGGCTGGCGGCGTGACGCCTGCTGGGGTCGTTGAGTTGTTCGGTGGGCAGGTGGTGCGGACGCCGGATGCTGTTGCGGTGGTGTCGGGTGGTGTGTCGGTGTCGTATGCGGAGTTGGATGCGCGGGCGAATCGGTTGGCGCATTTCTTGCGGGTGCAGGGTGTGGGTGTGGAGTCGGTGGTGGGGTTGTGCCTGCCCCGGGGTGTCGAGTCGATTGCGGCGATTTTGGGTGTGTGGCGGGCGGGGGCGGCTTACGTTCCGTTGGATCCGGGTCTGCCGGCTGAGCGGATCGCGTTCATGCTGGCCGACAGTGGTGCTGTTCTGACCTTGACCTCCGAGGAGGTGCTGGAGGATCTTCCGGCGGGCCGGCAGCGGTTGGTGGCGGTGGATGGCCCCCTGGTATCCATGCAGTTGGCGGCGCTTCCTGTCACGGCTCCGGTGATTGCGGGTGTGGTGCCTGCGCAGGTGGCGTATGTGATGTATACGTCGGGTTCGACGGGGCGGCCGAAGGGTGTCGCGGTCACGCATGGGGCGCTGGCGAATTATGTGGGGTCGGTGCCGGGGCGGGTGGGTTTTGAGGGGCCGGGCCGGTTTGCGGTGTTGCAGGGGCAGGCGACCGATCTGGGGAACACGGTGGTGTTCGCGAGCCTGGCCTGCGGTGGCGAGTTGCATATCCTCGACGAGGGCGCGGTCACCGATCCGGCGGTCGTGTCGTCGTATCT
>NZ_JBHXMF010000125.1:0-5662 GCF_042721055.1 Streptomyces sp. NPDC058470 | reverse complement strand
GGCCCAGGCCGGGCCTCACCGCGTTCGGGACGCTCGCGATCTCACGGCTCACGGCTCACGGCTCACGGCTCACGGCTCACGGCTCACGGCTCAGCAGAACGTGATCGAGCGGCTGCGGGAGGAGATGGCCGCAGCCGGCGACGTCAGTGCGGCAGGTCGGCGTGACGTTCGAGGAACTCGGCGACTTCCGCCGGGTGCTCCAGCGGAAGCGGGTAGACCACGAGTCGGTCGACACCGAGGTCGGCGTAGCGCCGAGCGGTGTCGGAGTTCACCGGGGAGAGCTGCGTGAAGTTGATCTCCAATCGGCCGAGCCACTCCGGGCGTTCGACCTCGGTGGCTGCTTTACGCAGCCCGTCGAGATGCCCCACGAGATCATCCGGGCTGTCGCCGTTTCCGAACCATCCGTGACCGCGCGTGACCGCCCGCCGGAAAGCGGCCGGGCTGTGGCCGCCGACCACGATCCGCGGTCCGTTCTCCCGGACGGGCCGCGGGTGGGCGTCGATACCGCCGAAGGCCACATAGCGGCCCTGATAGGACGGCGCGGGCTGGGTCCACAGCGCCCTCATTGCGTCCAGGTACTCGTCGGTGCGCCGGCCACGCTCCGAGTACGGCACTCCGACGGCGGTCATCTCCGGTTCGAGGTATCCGGCTCCGACCCCCAGAAGCAGTCGGCCACCGCTCAGCACGTCGAGGCTCGCGACCTGCTTGGCGAGCACCAGCGGATTGCGCTGCGGCAGGATGATGATCCCGGTGCCGAGCTCCAGCCGTTCGGTGACGGCTGCGACGTAGGCAAGATGCACCAGCGGGTCGAGAATCGGGTCCGTCGGCTCCATCGGCGCGGTCGGTACCCGAGGGCTGGGCAGCACGACATGCTCACCTGCCCACCACGAGCGGTACCCCAACTCCTCCGCCAGCCGAGCCAGCCTGGCCGTCTCCACAGGGCCCAACGTCGCTTTGGCGTTCAGACCATTGACGCCCAGTTCCACCAGCGCCCACCTCCATCCACTCCGGGGCGGCGCCACGTGCGACGCCCGCTTGCGATCGCGTGCTCAATCGTGGGATCACACGAACCGTCTGTCCAAGAGCTGCTGTTATAGCCTTCGGCTATGGATGTCCAGGTCCGGGACCTGCGCTACTTCGTCGCAGTCGCAGAGGAACTCAGCTTCACCCGAGCCGCAAGTGATCAGCTCTTCGTCTCACAGCCGACACTGAGCAAACAGATACGCCAACTGGAGCTCTCCTTACGAACCCCGCTCTTCGAGCGCGACCGGCGACCAGTCACCCTCACCGCCGCGGGCAGAGCCCTCCTGCCTCACGCCCGGCGGATGATCGAACAGTGGCAGGGAGCACAGCAAGCGGTCATTGACGCCGTGGCCTCCCAGGAGACGTCGCTTACGGTCGGTTTCCAGACGAGCATCGGTCGCGGACTGATCCCGGCCGTCATCGCAACCATGGAGAAGCTGCTTCCCGGTTGGAGACTCCAGTTCCGTCAGGTCACCTGGGCCGACCCGCCAGTGGGACTTGCCGGCAGCGATGTCGAGGTCGCCATCGCCTGGCTGCCCGTCCCCACGAGCGGCGACTTCTCACACAAGGTGATCACCAGGGAAGACCGCTGGGTCGCTCTCCCCACCAGTCATCGTCTGGCCAACCGCCCGATCGTCTCCTTCGAGGATCTCGCCGACGAGCCCTTCATCGCCCTTCCGCCCACGGCCGGAGCACTCCGCGAATTCTGGCTCGGCAACGATCACCGCCGGACACCGGCGCGGATCGCCACGATGGTCGAGACAGCCGAGGAGACATTCGAAGCGGTCACCTCAGGAGTCGGGATAGTCCTCCTCTCCGCGGGCAACGCCGAGATCTACAGGCGAGAAAACGTCACCTGCCGGCCGGTCACCGGCCTCTCCCCCAGCGAACTCGCCGTCATCTGGCGCACAGGAGACCAACGCGAAGCCGTACGAGTCTTCGTCGACGCGTGTTGCCTCTGCACGGGAGCCTCCCTGTAGCGGAGTGCCATTCCTGTGCCGTCTCTCGCGGCCACCGCAGCGTCGAGTCGGGTGTCGTCTTTGCGGGCCTCGCCGTCCGCCGGGAGGGCCGTCGGTATCCGCCGTCGGGCGAAGAGGGACACGGACGAGGTGTGTCCCGTACGGCATCCGTCGGATTGACGTCGTGGACGTCCGATCCCGGGGGCGGGCCCGGGGTTCGCGGTCAGACGGTGGACAGGTCGATCGCCCGGTCGACGTCCTGCGGCTGCAGCACACGCAGGATGCCTTCCAGCAGGTAGTAGTCGGCGTAGGGAAGCGAGACCTCGATCCCGTCCTCGGCCGGGCGGTTGCGGGTGCAGCGGGCCACGACCGCCTCGGCGCGGGAGGACTTGTCCGTCAGGCAGGTCTGCGCCAGGGCGGTGAGGATCCGCAGTGCGACCGTGCGGTACTCCTGCCTGCCCGTCGCGGCGGCCAGGTCGAGCAGACCACATGCCATGATCGCGCCGGCCGAGGCGTCCTTGATGTCGTGGGGGTGCTGCGGCGCGAGGTAGTCCCAAACGGGAACGTGGTCCGGGGTGAGCGCCCCTATGGCGAAGTCGGCGAGTTTGCGTGCGGTGGCCAGGAACTGGCGGTTCCCCGTGCGACGGTAGATCGTGGTGAACCCGTAGATGCCCCAGGCCTGTCCGCGCGACCAGCACGAGGTGGGGCTGTAGCCCTGCACGGTGCCCGGGCCGACCGGCGCGCCGGTGGCCGGGTCGAAGTCGAACACGTGCGGGGTCGATCCGTCCGGTCGCGGGAACACCTGCTGAGCGGTCTTCGCGTGCTCCACCGCGATGTCGAGGTATGTGCCGTCACCGGTCTGCTCGCCGGCGAATGCCAGGAGGTCGAGGTTCATCATCGTGTCCATGATGACCCGGCCCGCGTTGTTCGGATCGTTCAGTGCGCCCCAGGCCCGGATGAAGCGCCCACGCGGGTTGTACCGCTGGATCAGCGAATCGGCCGCCTTCAGGGCGCCGGTCCGCCAGGTGTCGTCGCCCGTCAGACGCCATGCGGTCACCCACGACGGAGAGAACAGGAAACCGAGATCGTGGGTGGTGGTGTCGTACTGACGGGGAGCGAGCTTCCTCGCCGAGTCGATTGCCAGGGTGCGGAACTGGTCGTCATCGCTGTACAGCCACGCCATCCACAGTGTTCCCGGCCAGAATCCGCCGATCCAGTCGCCGTTCTGGGAGTAGGTCCACTTCTCGAATTTCGTCCCGACGGGAAAGGCGGTCACCCCTGGTGCGACGGCGCGGATCTTGTCCACGGCGTAGTCGGCCGCCTCGCGCAAGGTGCGCACGGTTGCCGCCGGTACTGGACCGGTTGCCGCCTGTGCGGTCTGCGGTGCGGAAGCGTATGCCGCCGTAGCACCGGCTGCCGTAGCCAGCACCGTTCGCCGGGAAATACTCACAGTCGCCTGCCTCTCCAACTGGACAACGTTGTAGGGAAGTTGAAGGAGTTTTGCACGGCAACCAGCTGGGCGTACACCCACCTGACGTGAGTTCATGAACATGAACAGCGGTAGCGTCGAGGGCCGGACAGTCAGGGACACTCCCTCATAGCCGACCGGCCGGCCGCTCCGAGAGGCACGCCGCCGCTCCGAGGCCGAGCGATCAATCGACGTCGCACCGGGCTCCCGCCGCGCATAACAGAAACTCGGCCGATTGAGCTGCTTCCCACAACCGCCCAACGCGCCTTGACCAGTGATCACCCGCACAGTTGAATCCCTTCGACGGCCGCGATCGCCTGTTCCAAGGGACTGGCGCACGGTGCGGGGCCACTGGCTCGGCGCATCCCTGCGGCCCGACCCGATGAATCCGCTGCTGACGCAACGGACGGCAGCCGCCGGAGCCTGGCGCCCGACCTTCCCCCACGGAGTACCGCCCCATGTCTGAATCGCACCGCAAGCAGTTCTGGTCCCGCCGCAAGGTCCTCACCACGGCGTTCGGCGGTACCGCGGCTGCCGCGGTCGGCGCCTTCGCGATCACCCGGGTGGCCACGGCCGGTACCACGGCCAGCGCCGACGGCGATGTCGTCGGCAAGGTCAGCGTCGGCTACCAGGGCTGGTTCTCCACCGACGGCGACGGCTCCCCGATGGACTCCTGGTGGCACTGGTCCTCGGACAAGGCCAAGCCGCCGACGCCGTCCAACACCACCATCGTCTCCTGGCCGGACGTACAGGAATACACCAACACATACGCGTCGGGCTACGCCGACCTCGCCAACGGCCAGCCGGCCGAGCTGTTCTCCTCCTACGACCAGCAGACGGTCGACACGCACTTCCTGTGGATGCAGCAGAACGGCATCGACACCGCGGCGTTGCAGCGCTTCAACCCCATGGGTGGTGAGGGTCCGATCCGTGACGCGATGGCCACCAAGGTGCGCAGCGCTGCGGAGTCGTACGGCCGGAAGTTCTACATCATGTACGACGTCACCGGCTGGACGGACATGCAGTCGGAGATCAAGACCGACTGGACCAACAAGATGAAGGCGCACACCGCCTCTTCGGCGTATGCCACGCAGAACGGCAAGCCGGTGGTGTGCATCTGGGGCTTCGGCTTCAACGACTCCAAGCGGCCCTGGGAGCCCGAGCCCTGCCTCGACGTGGTCAACTGGTTCAAGTCGCAGGGCTGTTACGTCATCGGCGGTGTGCCCACCTGGTGGCGGACCTGCACCAGCGACTCCCGTGCCGGGTTCAGCGACGTTTACCACGCCTTCAACATGATCTCACCGTGGCTGGTCGGCCGGATCGGCAACATCAGCGACGCCGACAACTTCTACAACGTGGCGACCCTGCCCGATCTCGAGGACTGTGCGGCGCACGGCATCGACTACCAGCCGTGTGTCCTGCCCGGAGGGCTCAACGAAGGGCAGCGCGTCCACGGCGACTTCATGTGGCGGCAGTTCTACAACATGGTCCGCGCCGGGGTGCAGGGCATCTACATCTCGATGTTCGACGAGTACAACGAGGGCAACCAGATCGCCAAGACCGCGGAGACGCAGGACTCGGTGCCCACCAACGGCGGCTCCAAGATGCTGGCCCTGGACGAGGACGGCACCGCCTGCTCCTCCGACTACTACCTGCGGCTGACCGGTGACGGCGGGAAGATGCTCAAGGGCACGATCGCACTGACCGCGACCCGCCCCACCAAGCCGGTGGTCTCCTCCACAGACACGGCCCCCACCGTCAACTCGTACGTGGGCAAGACGATCACCCTGCGCGCCAAGGCCAACGACGCTTATGTGACCGCCGACGACGCGGGCGCCGCATCGCTGGTCGCCAACCGTACCGCCGTCGGCCCCTGGGAGCAGTTCGACGTGCTCGACGCCGGTGGCGGCAACATCGCGCTGCGCTCCCACGCCAACGACAACTTCGTGACCGCCGAGAACGCCGGCGCCAAACCTCTGATCGCCAACCGCACGGCGATCGGCTCGTACGAGACCTTCCAGCTCATCACCAACTCCAGCGGAACGGTCAGCCTGCTCGCGCGAATCAACGGCATGTACGTCACCGCGGATGACGCCGGGGCGGACCCGCTGGTCGCCAACCGCACGAAGATCGGCAACTGGGAGCAGTTCGACATCGACACCGTGTGAGGCCGCGGGCCGGGCCGGGCGGGCGGGGCCCCCCCCGGCGGGCC
>NZ_JBHXMF010000124.1:0-5754 GCF_042721055.1 Streptomyces sp. NPDC058470 | reverse complement strand
GGTAGGGGCGGAGGGGGCGAACAAACCCACCCCCGACCCCCACCCCCTCAGTTCAAGAAGTCCCGCCCGATGTTCTCCGCGACCTTCTCCAGGATCGGCCCCGCGTCCTCGATGCACTTGACGATGTCGGGCTCCACCTCGGTGAGGGGGTACGCGCGGCGGATGCCGGCCTTGCCGAGGGCTTCCGGGCGGAGGCCCAGGCGGCCGCAGACCGCGACGACCTCCTTGCCCGCGGCACGCGCGGCAGCGGCCACCCCGGCCGGAGCCTTGCCGTGGAGGGTCTGCTCGTCGAGGGACCCCTCACCGGTGATCACCAGCGTGGCCCGCTCCAGCGCGGCCGCGAAGCCCAGGACATCGAGCATGACCTCGATACCGGGGCGGAAGCGGGCGCCGAGCACGAGGGCCCCGTACCCGATACCGCCCGCGGCCCCGGCACCGGGCGCCGCCGCGTACTCGGCGGCCTTGGAACCGATGGCCTTCTCCAGGACGGCGGCGAAGTGGGCGAGGGCCGCGTCAAGGGTGGCCACGTCGTCGGGGTTCGCGCCCTTCTGTGGGCCGTACACGGCGGGCGCGCCCTTGGGACCCGTGAGCGGGTTGTCCACGTCGGAGGCGAGCACGAAGTCGACCGAGGAGAGCCGGGCGTCGAGGCCGGACAGGTCCGCGGTCGCGACATCGCTCAGCGCGCCACCGCCGGGAGCGACGGGCTCACCCTCCGCGTCCAGGAACCGCGCACCGAGCGCCGACAGCATCCCCGCGCCCCCGTCGGTCGTGGCGCTGCCGCCCACGCCGAACACGAGGGACCGTGCCCCGGCGTCCAGCGCGGCCCGCAGCAGTTCCCCTGATCCGTACGTCGAGGAGGTGAGCGGCGCGAAGACCCCGGCGGGCAGCCGCTGCAGCCCGCTGGCCTCCGCCATCTCCACGACCGCCGTGTCGCCGCGCAGCGCGTACGCCGCCGTGATCTCGTCGCCGAGCGGCCCGGCGACCCGTACCTCATGCCGTTCGAATCCGGCCGCGACGGCCGCGTCGACGGTCCCGTCACCACCGTCGGCCACCGGCAGCGACTCGACCTCGACCTGCGGCGCGACACGGCGCAGCCCGGCCGTCACCCGCTCGGCGACCTGCACAGCCGTCAGCGATCCCTTGAACTTGTCCGCGGCGATCAGCACACGTGCCGCCTGCCGAGTCCGGTTCACAGCAGCGTCCGCCACCTTGCATCCCCTTGCTTTCTGGCCTTGCTCACGTCAAGGCAGTCGCGCCGCTGTGACCTTAACCGGAGGAAGCCCCCGCCGTCATGCCCCGGCCCTCCCCGGGAACACCGCGCGCGGCCGACCGGAATTGGGTGGACCGGAGCCACGACCTCTGTGGGCACCGAGCTCGCCGACCGCGTCCACGGGGGCCGGCCGGGCCGGATCGCGGGCGACATGCTCGGCAAACCGGTCGAGCAGGGCGACCACTGGACGCGGCACCGGATCGACCGCTGTCTGCGTCAGGCCGCGGCCCTGCCTCTCACCGACTCCCTGCCCGGGCCGGCCGCCGACGGAGGCGGAAGCGGCGAGTTCGGGCCGCGGCCCGAGTGTCGGAGTCGCGTACGAGGCCGTATCCACGGCAGCTGCTGCGGCTGCCGTATCTACAGACGTTCACGGCGGAGCGGGCCACGTGTCGCAACCTCGCCAACGGGATCAAACCGCCGCTGTCAGCGACGTACGAGAATCCCTACCAGGAGTGGATCGGGGCTCTCATCCGCGCCGACATCTACGGCTGGACCTGCCCCGGCGCGCCGCGCGGCCTCGTTGGCCCGCCGCGACGCTGTCCTCTCGCACACCAGCAATGGCGTGTACGGCACGATGTGGGCCGCCGCTCCGATCTCGGCGGCCTTCACCGCGCCGACCGTGCGGCACGCGCTGGACACGGCGCTCACGGTGATCCCCCGCGAGCTGCCGCCTCGCGCGCACCGTGCGCCGGGTGCTCACGCTCCACGGGACCCGGATGACCTGGGAGGACACACCACTCGCCACGGTCTCCGAGGAGACCGCGGGGCTCGGCTGGATCCATACGATCCCGAACGTCGCGGTCCTCACCGCCGGGCTGGTGTACGGCGACGGCGACTTCACCCGCACCATCACCCTGACCGTCCGTGGCGGCCTGGACACCGACTCGAACGGCGCGACCGCGGGCTCCGTGGCGGGTGTCCTGTGCGGGGCGGCGACGAGCCCCTCGCAGTGGCGGGCCCCCCTGGAGGACACCGTACGCAGTGCGGTGTTCGGGTTCGACAGGGTACGGATCAGCGAGCTGGCGACACGGACGCTCGCGCTGACGCCGGGGCTAGCTCACGGGAGCGGGGGCCGTCGCGCTGACGGCGGGCTAGCTCACGGGGGCCGGGGTCCTCGCACTGAACTCGTCGCGCGTGACCCCCAGCGCCCGCAGCAGTACCCGGTCGCGCAGCCCCGTCGGCAGCAGCCGCAGAAGCGCGAGGACCCTTCCGTCGCGGCCGGTCGTGTAGCGGGCGGCGGGGCGCCGTACGGTGAGGGCGCGTACGACCACGTTCACGGCGGGGGCGACCGGGCCCAGGTTCTGCCCGGCCGCCGCGGCCCGGACGGCTTCCAGGGCTGCGGTGTAGTGGTGGCGGGTCTCGGGCGAGCCGACCCAGCCGTACTCCGCGGTCGCCTTGTCCGCCGTGGCGAAGATGGCGGTCTCCATGGCACCGGGCTCGACGAGCGAGACCCGCACTCCCTGGTGGCGCAGTTCCATGCGCAGGGCCTGGGTGAGCGCCGAGAGGGCGGCTTTGGAGGCGGCGATCGGTCCGAAGAAGGGCGGTGGTACGCGGGCCGAGACGGCGCCGAGGTTCACGATCCGGCCGCCCGACGCGCGCAGCGCGGGCAGGAAGGCCCGGATCGCCGCGGTCTGGCCGATCACGTTGATCTCGAACTGCCGGCGCCAGGCCTCGGCCGGTACGAGCTCCACGGGGCCTTGGCCCATGATGCCCGCGCTGTTGACCAGGCCGTCGAGGCGGGGTCCGACGGCCTCCGCGGCCGCCGCGACGGATTCCTCGTCGGTGAGGTCCAGCAGGACGGGGGTCAGCCCGGCGTCCCGCAGGGGTGCGGCGTCCGCGCGGTTGCGGTGCGCCGCGTAGACGATCCAGCCGTCGACACCGAGCCGACGTGCGACAGCACCGCCGACACCGCCGGTGGCGCCGGTGACCAGGACGATTCGGGGGGAGGTCAGCTCAGCCACAAAGGCCGCCTTTCACAGGGGAGTTCGATGTGTCTCCCACCCTGCGGCAGGGCCCGCCGGGATTGAAGAGTGCAGAATTCACTGGTGGCACCGACACCAGTACCGCAACCCGCGTCCGGGCCGGACGACAACCACGATAAGCACGACAACCACGATGGCCGCACAGGCCGCGAGACCCTCGCGCCGGCAGCGGTCCACCCCAACGATCACGGGCGCAAGGCCCTCGCCGCCTTCCTGCGCTCCCGTCGCGAGCGCGCCGACCCTGCGGCGACGGGGCTGCCACCCGGCGGTCGCCGTCGCACTCCCGGGCTGCGCCGCGAGGAGGTCTCGCTGCTCTCCGGGGTGAGTCTGACCTGGTACACGTGGCTCGAACAGGGCCGCGACATCAGGGTCTCGCCGCAGATCCTGCTCGCCCTGGCCCGCGCTCTCCACCTCGACGACGTGGAGCGATCCCACCTCTTCCGGCTCGCGGGCATGCCCGCGCCCGAACCCGCCGAACGTTCCCTGGAAGTCCCGCCCGCGGTCCGCACCTTCCTCGACAAACTGATGCCCAACCCGGCGTTCGTCATCGACCGCTGCTTCGACATCCGCGCCTGGAACCCGGCACAGGAGCGCATCCTCGGGCCGGCCCTGCTCGACCGGCCGCGCCGCGAACTCAACAGCGCCTGGATGCTGTTCCGCGTCCCCGAGGTCCGCGCCCTGATGCCCGAGTGGGAGAAGGAGGCCCGCTGGATGGCCGGGCTGCTGCGCCAGCAGGCCGCGTACGAACTCGACAACCCGCGCTTCTCCGAACTCGTCACCGAACTCCTGGAAACCAGCCCCTACTTCGCCGAGGTCTGGGAGGACCACGACGTCATCGAGTTCCGTTCCTCGGTACGCCGCTATCGCCATCCGGTTGCCGGCGACCTGGAAGTGACCTATGTACGCATGGCGTTGGAGGAGGCGCCCTGGCTGAGTCTGATCTGCCATTTCGCCGAACCGGGCAGTGAGTCGGAGGAACGGCTGCTCAAGCTCGTTACCCTTCGTGAGTGACCACTCAAGACTTCGCGACATACATCGCGGGCCTCCCCCGCGTCCTCGCCGGTGCGGCCGTCCTCTTCCGTGACGCCGACGGCCGGGTCCTGCTCGTCGAGCCGAACTACCGTGACGGCTGGGCCCTCCCGGGCGGCACCGTCGAGTCGGACGAGGGGGAGACTCCGCGCCAGGGCGCCCGCCGGGAGACCGCCGAGGAGATCGGCCTCGACGTCGAACTCGGGCGGCTGCTCGCGGTGGACTGGGTGCACGGCACGGCTCGGCCCCCGTTGGTGGCGTATCTCTACGACGGCGGAGTCCTCACCGAGCGGGATCTCAAGGCGATCCGGTTGCAGGAGGAGGAGCTCCTGTCCTGGCGCCTCGTCCCACGGGACGAGCTGGCCGAGCACCTCCCGGGCGCGCTGGGCCGTCGCGTCATCGCCGCGCTCGATGTACTGGCGGAGGGCACGGGGACGGCGGAGCTGGAGAACGGGCACCGGGTCGGCTGACTCCGGGAGCCGGCCTCCGGATCAGCCCTCGGCCAGATCCTGCGGCTTGACGTCCACCCTCCGCAGCGCCTCGTCCCGCGTCGCCCACACGTCGTGCCCGTCGACGCGCCACGGTCGCGGCACGCCGGACGGGATCGGAAGAGCGCTCCCTATTGACGAGCCACGGCACCCGATATCCGTTCGCCCGGCGCGGACAGCCGTCCTACCCTCGCCCCATGGACAAGCCGCTCGTCGCCATCCTCAGTGGAGCCGGTGTCTCCACCGATTCCGGAATCCCTGACTACCGGGGGCCGAACGGCCTGTGGCGGCGGGACCCGGAGGCCGAGAAGCTCGTGACCTACGAGTACTACATGGGCGATCCGGAGATCCGGCGTCGGTCCTGGCAGCTGCGCCGGAAGAACCGGACACTGCAGGCCGAGCCCAACGCGGCGCACCTGGCGGTGGCCGAGCTGGAGCGGTCCGGGGTGCCGGTGCGGGTGATCACCCAGAACGTGGACGGGCTGCACCAGCTGGCCGGCATGCCCGCCCGCAAGGTGCTCGAACTGCACGGCACGGCACGGACCGTGGCGTGCACCCAGTGCCACGCCAAGGCGCCGATGGAGGACGCGCTCGCACGAGTCGAGGCCGGTGAGGACGACCCTCGGTGCCTCAAGTGCGGCGGCATCCTCAAGTCGGCGACGGTGATGTTCGGCGAGCGGCTCGACCCCGTCGTACTCGGCGATGCCCTCTCGATCACCAAGGCGTGCCAGGTCTTCATCGCCGTCGGGACCAGCCTCCAGGTACAGCCCGCCGCCGGACTCGCCGGGGTGGCCGCGGACCACGGGGCCCAGCTCATCATCGTCAACGCCGAACCGACGCCGTACGACGACCGCGCCGACGAAGTCATTCAGGAGCCCATCGGCACCGCCCTGCCCGAGCTGCTACGTCGGCTGCGTACCGAGACCCACTCCTAGTAGGACTCCGTTAGGTCTTTCTGTCGGTGGTGTTCAGCGGCATGGTGGGT
>NZ_JBHXMF010000123.1:0-7505 GCF_042721055.1 Streptomyces sp. NPDC058470 | reverse complement strand
ACGGGCGGGACGTACCGGCACGCCCCCGACCCACCCACCAGACGGCAAACGCACCCGCACCGCACACGGCCCCGCACCACCCGTCACCCACCACCCCCCGCCGGAATCACCGCAGACACCCGAAACCCCCCGGCATCCGTAGGCCCCGACACAAAAACTCCCCCCAACGCACTCACCCGCTCCTTCATGCCCAGCAACCCGTTCCCCCCACTGGGCAGATGCACGGACGAAGCCGCCCCCGGCTCCGGCGGGCACTCGTTCTCCACCTGCATCGCGATCTCCGAAACCCGGTGCGCCAACCGCACATGCGTCTTCGCACCGGCCGCATGCTTGTGCACGTTGGTAAGAGCCTCCTGAACAACCCGATACGCGGTCTGCTCGACCTCCCCGGCATACCCGGGCGAGTCCCCCTCGACCGACAGATCGACCACCATCCCGGCCGCCGCCGACTGCCCGATCAGCTCATCGAGCTCCGCGAGCGAGGGCCCGTCCATCGCATCGTCGGCGACCCGCGACGCCGCGGCCGCCGCCGCCACAGCCACCGCGGCAAGAGGCATCGAACGGTCCCGCGAATCCACCCCGCCCCCCGTACGCAGCACGCCCAACATCTCGCGCAGCTCGGTCAGCGCCTGACGCCCCATGTCCCCCACGAGCGCCGCGTTCTTGACGGCCTTCTCGGGATCCTTCCGGGCGACGGCCTGAAGGGCAGCGGCATGCACAACCATCAGACTCACCCGGTGCGCGACCACATCGTGCATCTCACGAGCAATCCGCGTCCGCTCCTCGTTACGCGCCCACTGCGCCCGCTCCTCCGCCCGCTCGGCGAGCAACTGCAACTCCCGCTCCAGCGAGTCCGCCCGCTCCCGCAGGCTCTCCATCAGCCGCCGCCGCGCCCCGACGTACAGCCCGAGAAGTACGGGCGGAGCGTTCATCCCCAGAGCGGTCGCGATGGAAATGAAGGGGACGAACCAGTTCCCCATGGGCACGTCACCGCTCACCACAGCCTGGTGCGCCCGTACGTACGTCACGATGAGCATCCCGGCGAAGGACATCAACGCCAGCGACCCGATGATCCGCCGCGGCAGCTCGGACGCGGCCAGCGTGTACAGCCCGACGAGCCCCATCAGGAAGCCCATCTGGGCGGGCGTGATGGCGATCGACACGAGTACGACGGCGATGGGCCACTTCCGCCGTAGCAACAACGTGAAGCCGGCGACCAGCCCGAACCCCACCCCGACCGGAACCGGCAGGCCCGCGTCATGGGCGAACGCAATCCCCTCGATGCCGGACTCGGCCGCAGACACCCCCGCGAGACCCGCGTCAAGCACCGCACTACGCCACCTGACCCACCACCACGGCCCGGTCCCGGCCGCGGTGTGCTCTTCCCCCGTCGTGGTCATGCCTCCAGCCTACGGTCGCCACCCGCCCCTTTTCCGGTGAGTTTCGCCTACTGGCCTACACCACACCCCGCAATCGAACAGAAGCGAAACCCACCAGAATCCCTCGAACTGCTGAATCGATCACCGTTCGACCCCGGAGGCCCACATTCCGCCCGGACGGTATGCCTATGGCACACGCACATGGCAAGTACGTGGATTTCGAGGGTCTGCGGGAGCGGGCGGTCGCTTTGCGACGGGCCGGACTCAGCCGCCGCCAGATCCGCGACCGGCTCCACGTCGACAACAACGACATCCTCAACCGGCTTCTGGAGGGCGAGCCGCCCCCGGAGTGGACCAAGCGCCCGAACGCGAAGGACGACGTCCGCGGGCGAGCCCGGGAGCTACGGCTCCAGGGCTGGACCTACGACCAGATCCAGGTCGAGCTGGGTTGCTCGAAGAGTTCGATCTCGTTGTGGGTACGGGATCTACCAAAGCCTGAGCAGCGGGATCCGACGGAACAGGCGAAGCTCGCGGCGCGGAAGCGGTGGGAGCACGAGCTGGCGGTACGGGACGAGGAGCGGCGGTACACAAAGGCAGCCGCAGCGGCCGAGATCGGCGCGTTGACCGACCGGGAGCTATTCCTGGCGGGCGTGGTCCTCTACTGGGCTGAGGGCTCAAAGGACAAGGCGTACAGCCCCCAACGTCGTGAGCGGTTGCAGTTCATCAACAGCGACCCGAATGTGATCAGCCTCTACCTGCACTGGCTTGAGTCCCTGGGCGTGGGGCGCGAGCGCATGCGGTTCCGCGTCAGCATCCACCAGTCAGCAGACGTGACCACGGCCGAGGCGTTCTGGGCGGAACTGGTCGGCGTCGAAGCCGCCACGTTCCAACGAACCACCCTCAAGGAGCACAACCCCAGAACGAACCGGAAGAACACGGAGGAGGCCTATCGAGGTTGCTTGGTCATCTACGTTCGCCAGAGCGCCGATCTCTACCGTCGCGTGGAAGGGGCTTGGTACGGCATAGTGTTGGGTGCCGACTCGGCGACTTGACCAAATGTCTGGTTTGGTCGAGTTAATTCCCCCATGGTGTAATCAGGCAGCACTGCGGTTTTTGGTACCGTATGTTCAGGTTCGAATCCTGATGGGGGAGCTACTCACGTTCGGGCCCTGACAGCCAAGTCAGGGCCCGCTCCCATGTCCCCCCTGAAACCCCCCGGTATCCTGCGGATGTCCACACCCCAGCCATCCGAAGCCGAAGGGCATACCCCGTGAGCGCCAATCGCCCGGCAGCCGTCGTCGTACTCGCAGCGGGTGAGGGCACCCGTATGAAGTCGGCCACACCCAAGGTTCTGCACGAACTGTGTGGCCGTTCCCTGGTGGGACATGTGCTCGCGGCAGCGGGCGAGTTGGAGCCCGAGAACCTGGTCGTCGTGGTGGGTCACGCCCGCGAGCAGGTCGTCGCGCACCTGGGCGGGATCGACCCCGGCGTACGCACCGCCGTACAGGCGGAGCAGAACGGCACCGGGCACGCGGTGCGGATGGGCCTGGAGGAGCTGGGCGGCGGCGTCGACGGCACGGTGGTCGTCGTCTGCGGCGACACCCCCCTGCTCACCGGGGAGACGCTGAGGAACCTCGCCGCGACCCACACCACGGACGGCAACGCGGTCACCGTGCTGACCGCCGAGGTCCCGGACGCGACCGGCTACGGCCGCATCGTCCGCGACGACGTCAGCGGCGCGGTCACCGCGATCGTCGAGCACAAGGACGCCAACGCGTCCCAGCGCGCCATCCGTGAGATCAACTCGGGTGTCTTCGCCTTCGACGGGCAGCTCCTCGCGGACGCCCTCGGCAAGGTGCGTACGGACAACAGCCAGGGCGAGGAGTACCTGACCGACGTCCTCGGCATCCTGCGCGAGGCCGGGCACCGCGTCGGCGCCTCCATCGCGGGCGACCACCGCGAGATCGCCGGGATCAACAACCGCGTCCAGCTCGCCGAGGCCCGCCGCATCCTCAACGACCGGCTGCTCACGCGGGCCATGCTCGCCGGGGTGAGCATCATCGACCCGGCCTCCACCTGGGTCGACGTCGCCGTCACCTTCGAGCGGGACGCGATCGTGCACCCGGGCACCCAGCTCCAGGGCGCCACGCATCTCGCGGAGGGCGCCGAGGTCGGCCCCAACTCCCGTCTGAAGGACACGAAGGTGGGCGCGGGGGCGCGGGTCGACAACACCGTCGCGGACAACGCCGAGGTGGGCCCGCAGGCAAGCGTCGGGCCGTTCGCGTATCTCCGCCCCGGCACCCGCCTCGGTCTCAAGGCCAAGATCGGGACGTACGTCGAGACGAAGAACGCGACGATCGGCGAGGGCACGAAGGTCCCGCACCTGTCGTATGTGGGCGACGCGACGATCGGTGAGTACACCAACATCGGTGCCGCCAGCGTCTTCGTGAACTACGACGGGCAGGACAAGCACCACACCACGGTCGGCTCGCACTGCCGTACTGGATCGGACAATATGTTTGTGGCGCCTGTCACCATCGGGGACGGCGCCTACACCGCGGCGGGCTCGGTCATCACCAAGGACGTACCGGCCGGTTCGCTGGCCGTGGCCCGTGGCCAGCAGCGGAATATCGAGGGTTGGGTGGCGCGCAAGCGTCCGGGAAGTGCCGCCGCGAAGGCCGCCGAGACCGCCTCCCGGGAGCCGGAAGGCGAAGCCTGACCGGAAACCGGTGCGTCCTGCACGGCGTACCGTGATAAACGCACATCCGCACACCCCCAGCTGAGAAGACCTCTCCTAGTAGCTCTTTGTGGCTCCTAGTAGCCGTAGTGCCTCTCGCGGCAAGCTCGCACGCGGCTGACTCGTGCGAGTCGGTCATATGCGGCCGAGAGGTCCTCTCGCACCCAGCTGAGACACCTCTGAGGAGACAGTGCTGTGACCGGGATCAAGACGACCGGCGAGAAGAAGATGATGTTCTTCTCCGGCCGCGCCCACCCCGAGCTTGCCAAGGAGGTCGCCCACAGGCTGGGGGTCGGCGTAGTCCCGACGAAGGCCTTCGACTTCGCCAACGGCGAGATCTACATTCGCTACGAGGAGTCCGCGCGCGGCGCCGACTGCTTCCTCATGCAGAGCCACACGGCCCCCATCAATAAGTGGATCATGGAGCAGTTGATCATGATCGACGCTCTGAAGCGGGCCTCCGCGCGGAGCATCACCGTGATCGTGCCGTTCTACGGTTACGCGCGACAGGACAAGAAGCACCGCGGGCGTGAACCCATCTCGGCGCGGCTGATCGCCGACCTGTTGAAGACGGCCGGTGCCCACCGCATCCTCACGGTCGATCTGCACACCGACCAGATCCAGGGCTTCTTCGACGGCCCGGTCGATCATCTCTTCGCGCTGCCGATCCTCGCGGACTACGTGGGTGCGAAGGTCGACCGCGCCAAGCTGACCGTCGTCTCCCCCGACGCCGGCCGGGTGCGCGTCGCCGACCGCTGGTGCGACCGTCTCGACGCTCCCCTCGCGATCGTGCACAAGCGCCGTGACAAGGACGTCGCCAACCAGGTCACCGTCCACGAGGTCGTCGGTGATGTGGAGGGCCGTGTCTGTGTCCTGGTCGACGACATGATCGACACCGGCGGCACGATCTGCGCCGCCGCCGACGCTCTGTTCGCGCACGGCGCCGAGGATGTCATCGTCACGGCCACGCACGGTGTGCTCTCCGGCCCGGCGGCCGACCGGCTGAAGAACTCCAAGGTCAGCGAGTTCATCTTCACGGACACTCTGCCGACCCCGGGCGAGCTGGAACTCGACAAGATCACGGTCCTGTCGATCGCGCCGACGATCGCGAACGCGGTCCGCGAGGTCTTCGAGGACGGCTCGGTGACGAGCCTCTTCGAGGAGCAGTAAACCCACGCTCCACCGGTCGATCCGGTAGGTCCCGTAGATCGATTTCTGATACGGCCTCCCCGCCCAGTAAGCTGTCACAGTTGCTCGGCGAGGGAGGCCGTACCGCTTTACGAGGCGGGTACGGCGGTCCGTTATCGACGCGCTCTTCGTAGCAGGCCGATGTTCGGCCGGGTGACCACCTTCCCCATTTGATCTACGAGGAGTGAACATGGCCGACGTCAAGCTCGCCGCCGAGACCCGCACCGAGTTCGGCAAGGGCGCCGCCCGCCGTATCCGTCGCGAGAACAAGGTTCCTGCCGTTGTCTACGGTCACGGTGCCGAGCCCGTCCACGTCACGCTTCCGGGTCACGAGCTCCAGCTCGCTCTGCGTAAGTCGAACGTCCTGCTCACCCTGGACATCGAGGGCAAGACCGAGCTGGCGATCCCGAAGGCCGTCCAGCGTGACGCGATCAAGGGTTCCCTCGTGCACGTCGACCTGCTCACCGTGAAGAGCGGCGAGAAGGTCACCGTCGAGGTCTACGTCCACACCGAGGGCGAGCTGGCCCCGGGTTCCTTCCTGCTCGAGCACGTGCTGAGCACGCTGACGGTCGAGGCCGAGGCCACTCACATCCCCGAGTCGGTCACCGTCTCCATCGCGGGCCTTGAGGCCGGCGCCGCCATCCTCGCCAAGGACATCCCGCTCCCCGAGGGCACCACGCTGGTGATCGACGAGGACGCGGTCGTCCTCCAGGTCCTGGCCGCCCAGGCGGAGGAGGCCTCCGCTGACGAGGCCGAGACCACCGAGGCCTGATCCCTCACCGGGTCATCGTTTTTGCCGGCCGCCGCTCCTCCGGGAGCGGCGGCTGACGCGTATCAAGAACACGGCGCGTATCAAGGACACATGGGAGACACGGACGTGACGACGACGACCGACGACGCAGCCGCCCCCTGGCTGGTCGTGGGGCTCGGCAACCCCGGGCCCGAGTACGCCATGAACCGGCACAACGTGGGCTTCATGGTGGCCGATCTGCTGGCGGGGCGGATCGGCGGCAAGTTCAAGCGGGCCGGCAAGGCGCAGGCGCAGGTGATCGAGGGGCGTATCGGCCCGCCGGGGCCGGCGAATCGCCGGGTGATTCTGGCCAAGCCGATGTCGTACATGAATCTGTCCGGTGGTCCGGTGAACGCGCTGCGCGACTTCTACAAGGTGCCGCTCGCGCACGTCGTCGCGATCCATGACGAGCTGGACATCGATTACGGCGTCCTGCGTCTCAAGTTCGGCGGCGGGGACAACGGCCACAACGGGCTGAAGTCGATGACGAAGGTGATGGGTCCGGACTACCACCGGGTGCGGTTCGGTATCGGGCGTCCTCCGGGGCGTATGCAGGTCGCGGATTTCGTTCTGAAAGACTTCGCGTCGGCGGAGCGCAAGGAGCTCGACTATCTCGTGGACCGTGCGGCGGATTCCGTGGAGTGTCTGGTGATCGAGGGGCTGGAGCGGGCGCAGAGTTCGTACAACTCCTGAGGCTCCGGCGCTCGCGGGCGTCGGAAGGGTCGTACAACTCCTGAGGCTCCGCTCTCACGGGCCTCGAAAGGTACGTACAACTCAGGACTTGTCCCCTGCCTGAGTTGACCAGGCGCATGGCCATGGCCAATGATCCCCGCCATGCCCGCCACGTCAGGTCAGAGCTCCCGCCAGAACGCTTACGCGGCGCTGCGGTTCGGGCAGCTCGCGACGATGGGTACGGTCGCGGCGCTGATCCTGATCGCGGGTGTCTGGGGTTCCTGGGGCACGGCGCAGCACGTGATGCTGAGCCGGGGCCGGGAGCAGGGGACGATGACGGTCACGGCGTGTTCGGGCGAGACCTGCACGGGGCCGTACTCGCCCACGTCGACGGGATCGGAGGCGCGGGCCCGGGTCTCCATCGAGGAGTCGGTGGCGGTGCGGAAGGGCGGGGTCTACTCGGTCACCGTGAAGCCGGGCACCAGTGACGTGGTGCGCTCAGGACCGGCCGGACTGCTCTACTCCTGGGTTCCCTTCGGTGGCGCGCTGCTGCTCGCCGCGGTGGTGGTGGCGGGGGGTCTGCGGCTGACGCGGGTGGCGTGGGCGCTGGCGGCGGTGGGGTTCGTGCAGCTGACGGTGACGTTCCTGGCCTTGTGAACTCACAGCGATGCCCCCGTGTTCGTACGGGCGGATTCTCGGGGTCCTCGCAACACCTGATGGCTTACGTGGCCGTCAGTAG
>NZ_JBHXMF010000122.1:0-7726 GCF_042721055.1 Streptomyces sp. NPDC058470 | reverse complement strand
CGGCATGGAGCCGCGGACCCGCCTCCCGCATGTCCAAGCCAACCCAGGAGTGGCAGTGGCCTCATACAACGAACAGCAGACGATGCAACTGCGCCTGCCGCAAGCACCTCCCGTACGAGGACGTCACCGCCGCCCCGGCCTTCTGCGCCGCCGCGGCACTCAGACGCTGGTGGGACTGCAACCGCATGCCGCCGCGAGGAGTGCCGACGGCGCCGAGACCGACGGGCCCCCCACGCTCACCATGAGGCAGGCGTTCGCCCGCTTCTGGCCCCTGACAAGGGGCGACCGGCGCTGGCTGGTGCTGATCTGTGTCGGTGTCATCGTCGCCGCACTGTGCGAGACGGCCGCGATCCTGCTGTTCGGCGAACTCACCGACCACGCGCTCCAGAAGGGCTCCCTGAAAGCCTTCTGGGCACCGGCGGACCAGTGGTTGGCTGTCGCGGTCCTCGGTGCCGCCGTCGGGTACGCCGGCAACTCGCTGGCCGTCTGGACAGCGGAGCGTTTCGTCATGCGTCTGCGGGCTCACATCTTCGGGCACGTGCAGGACCTGCCGCCCGACTTCTTCCAGAGACACCGCCAGGGCGACCTGCTGGAGCGGCTGACAGGGGACGTCGAGTCCATCGAGGAAATGGTCGTCTCCGGCGTCGTCGGTATCGTCTCAGCCGTCTTCAACGTCGTACTGTTCTCGGCCGCCGCCCTGTGGCTGCGCTGGGACCTGGCACTGGCAACTTTCCTGCTCGCACCGGTCCTGTGGCTCACGGCCCGGAAGTTCTCCGCCCCCATCAAGGCCGTTGCCCGTGAGGAACGTGTCGCCGACGGAGCCATCACCTCGGTCGTCGAGGAGGCGCTCGGCAACGTGGTGCTCACTCAGGCCTACAACCGGAAGAACGCCGAGGAGAAGCGGTTGCGCCGTGAGGCTCGTGCGTGGATGCGGGCCTCGGTGACCGGTGCCCGCATGAGCGAACTCTACGAGCAGGCCGTCGAGGTCCTTGAGACGGTGTGCGTCCTTGGTGTGATCGGGCTGGGCGCCTGGGAAATCTCCCACGGCCGCATGACCCTCGGCCAACTCCTGTCCTTCGCCGCCTTTCTGGGCTACCTGTACCCCCCACTGCGCAGCCTCGGCCAACTGGGCCTGACCATCAGCGCAGCCACCGCCGGCGCCGAACGACTGCTGGACATCCTCGACACACAGCCCGCCGTCAGTGACCCCCCGAAGCACCAGGCCGTCACACCGTGGCGCGTGCACGGCATGGTGCAGCT
Organism: Streptomyces sp. NPDC058470; assembly: GCF_042721055.1. Classification (NCBI taxonomy): domain Bacteria; kingdom Bacillati; phylum Actinomycetota; class Actinomycetes; order Kitasatosporales; family Streptomycetaceae; genus Streptomyces; species Streptomyces sp. NPDC058470. Next base: position 6,466 of record NZ_JBHXMF010000122.1, on the reverse strand, counting down.
CGACCGCGTCGGCTTCAGCTACCCCGGACAGGAAGCGCCCGCTCTCAGCGACGTGTCCCTCACCGCCGGACCCGGTGAGTTCATCGTGGTCACCGGCCCCAGCGGCGCGGGAAAGTCCACCATCGCCAAACTGCTCCTGCGCTTCTACGACCCCACCGCCGGAAGCATCCATCTCGACGGAGTCGACCTGAATACCGTTGGGCTGTCGTTCCTGCGTGAGAACGTCACTCTGCTGCCCCAGAAGACCCTCATCCTGCACGAGACCATTCACGAGAACATCGCCTGCGGACGTCCCGGTGCCACCGACCGGGAGGTCGAGCACGCGGCCCGCGCCGCTGCCGCCCACGACTTCGTCATCGCGCTGCCGGACGGCTACGGCACCCACATCGATCCCCACACAGCCCAGCTCTCCGGCGGTCAGCTGCAGCGCATCGCGATCGCCCGGGCGATGCTTCGTGACGCACCCGTACTGATCCTCGACGAGCCCACCACCGGACTTGACGCCCTGGCAGCCCGTCGTGTGATCGGCCCGCTGCGCCAGCTGATGTCCGGCCGCACCACCGTCATGATCACCCATGACCTGCAACTGGCTCCCCAGGCCGACCGCATCGTGGTGCTCAACAACGGTCAGGTGGTGGAAACCGGAACACATCACGAGCTCCTCGCCCACCGAGGCGTCTATGCGGAACTACACGGAGCACCCCACGGTGTCCGGCTCAAAAAGACAGAACCCGCCGGGGCCCCCTCCGGCGAATCCACGTGATGAGTGTGCCGCGACCGCCCCACGCCTCTGGATGCATGACCCAAAGGCACCTACCTCCGCCGGGAGTGCGCCGGGGGAGTGCTGTGGGCGGGGGAACCGGCGGTCCGGTGCAGTTGGATGGTCAGCGTCGCCCGGAGTCCTCCGCCATCGGCGTCTCCCAGGGTCAGCGCCCCGCCGTGCAGCTCGGCTTGTTGTTGCACGAGGGCCAGCCCGAGACCGGAGCCGTGGCTGCGTGGCCTGCGGCCCCGTGCGAAGCGTTCCTTGACGGCTTCGCGCTCGTCCGAGGGAATGCCGGGCCCGTCGTCGATGACGGAGATGAAGGCCTGTGAGGAGTCCCACGTCAGCGACACGTGAACCTGGCCCTGGGGTTGTCGCCCGTGCAGGGCCGCATTGTTGAGCAGGTTGTCCACGGCCATGCGCAGTCCGGCCGGCCAGCCCTGGACGCGTGGAACGCCACCGGTGGCGATGGACGTGCTGTACGTGGTCAGCGGATGCCGGTGCTGAGCGTGACGTACCGCCTCGTCGAGCAGTGCGGGCAGGTCCACCGTGGCGCGCGGAGGCAGCGCACCGGCATCACCTCGGGCGAGAATCTGCAGCCCCTCCAGCAGTACCGTGATCCGGCGATGCTCCATGACCATGGCATCGAGGGCCTCCTGCCGGTGGGCAGCGGGCAGATGGGGATTGCGCTGCAGGGTTTCGAGGTTCATGCCGATGGTGGTGAGCGGGGTGCGCAGTTCGTGTCCCGCGTCAGCGGTGAAACGGCGGGTGGCGTGCATGCTCGTCTGCAGCTGGGCCAGCATGCGATTGAGGGATGCGGACAAGTCCGCCACCTCCTGCGGCCGGGTGACCGTCGGGAGTTGCTGATGGGTGTCGGCGGCACGGATCCGATGCGCTCCGGTGCGCAGTCGTTGCAGAGGCTGCAGGATCATCCGAGTGATCAGCCACACGCCGCCCGCGGCGATCAACATGGACAGTGCGGCGACGCCGGCCACGATGCGCGTGTTGTCGGCCAGCCGCTGCTCGATGGGGCCGAGGTCCTGGAGCACTTGAAGGCGTTCGTCGGAGTCGTCCTTGAGGGGTTGCACGAAGGACCGCCAGGACTGGCCGCCGACGCGGACGGTGCTCAGGCCGTCCGATGTGGGGACGGGAATGTCAGCCGTGGGCTGATCACCGCGCTGGGTGATGATCTCGTCCCCGGAGACGAGCCGGACCAGGGACTGGCTGCCGACCAGCAGGCCGCCGTAGTCGTCACTGCCGGGACTGTCCGCCCCGTTTCCTTGCGACAACAGCTTGTCGGCGTCCCCCTGCACCTTGTCGGCACGGGCGGTGAGCTGTCGGTCGACGTCGGTACGGTCACGGTGGTCGATGCGGTCCACGATGACGAGGCCGGCGACGCCGACCACGAGCACCACCAGGAGAGCGACACTCGCGGTGATCTGTGAGCGCAGGCTGCGCGGCAGGGGGAGCCTCATGTCCGCAGCGCGAATCCGACGCCGCGCACCGTCTGCAGGATCCGCTTCTCGCCGCCCGCTTCGAGTTTCCTGCGGAGATAGCCGATGAAGACGTCGACCACATTGGTGTCCACGTCCCAGGTATATCCCCACACCTGCTCCAGCAGCTGGGCGCGGCTCAGGACCTGCCCCGGACGCTGGGCGAGCGTCACCAGAAGATCGAATTCACGTGTGGTGAGGCCCAGCTCACGACCGGCGCGGGTCGCCTCCCGGCGGGCGGGCTCGATGGTGAGGTCCCCCAGCAGGAGAGGGCGCTGTTGGCTGCTTTCGTGCAGGCGGACCAGGGCGTGCAGCCGGGCGGCGAGCTCGGCGACCGAGAACGGCTTGACCACGTAGTCGTCGGCGCCGGCCGCCAGTCCTGCCACCCGGTCGTCGACCTCGTCGCGTGCGGAGAGCATGCACACCGGAATCGTGCGACCTTGCAGTCGCATACGACGTACCGCCTCCACGCCGCTGATGCCGGGCATGACGACATCCAGCAGGACGACCGAGGGCAGCTGTGTGGTGATCGACTCCAGGCCGGACTCCCCGTCCGCAGCCTCGTGGACGTCGAAGCCCTCGACGGACAGTCCCAGCCGCAGGGCCTGGCGGACGCCCTGGTCATCGTCCACGACAAGCACCAGCGGCTTTCGCCGGGAAACTGACATCGCCCCTCACTTTCCGTGCTGGGCCGGACACCCGAGCCGTAGGGCGATTGCGGATCACGGGACCTGGACGAAAAGGACGGGCCCGTCTGAACCACCCGCGAACAGGATGCCCGATCATTCACAAAACAGATTAAGAACGGGTGAGCCCCCATCGCTGCCTGCGCCTTCTTAAAGGCGCCACAAAAATGCCCTCCACTCTGGTCATCGAAGCGCCCAGCAGGGTGCTCTCAGCCCCGTCACTTGTCTGAGGGAAGCCACTGATGACCACATCCGACACGGCGGCCGCCGGCCACCGAAGGTCGCCCGCGCCGCGCCGCGGCGCCCTCCGGTTCGGCTTTGCCGACCTGCTGGGCCCGGCCGCCATCGCCTCAGTGGTCGCCGTCGTATTCATCTGGATCCGCAACCAGGGCCTGCTGAGCCTGACCACCGTGGACACCGCCGTCGGATCGCTCGGCCTGCTCACCGGACTGGTCTCTGCCGATCTGATGCTGCTCCAGGTCGTGCTCCTGGCCCGGATCCCCTGGGTCGAGCGGTCCTGGGGCCACGACCTGCTCACCAGGCGGCACCGCTGGATCGGCTTCGCCTCGTTCTGGCTGATGACGGCGCACGTCGTCCTCTTCGCCGTGCAGCGCATCTCCCGAGACCCGGCCGCCGCCCTGGACGAAATGTGGCAGCTCTTCGTCACCGACCCGTGGATGCTGTTCGCCACGATCGGCACCATCGCCGTGATCATGGTGGTCGTCACCTCGGTCCGGGCTGCCCGCCGCAGGCTCCGCTACGAGTCCTGGCACCTTCTGCACCTGTACGCCTATCTGGGTGTCGCCTTCACCTTCCCGCACATGCTGGAGGACGGAGCCGACTTCCATGAGTCCTGGGCCCGCGCCTACTGGTGGACCCTGTATCTGTTCGCCGCCGGCGTCACCGTCCTCTACCGGCTGGGCTGGCCCGCCTGGCGATCCCTGTATCACCGCCTGCGTGTGGCAGAGGTTCGTCCCGAGGGGCCAGGGATCTTCTCCGTCACCATGCGCGGACACCGGCTGGACAGGCTGCGCACCGAGTCCGGACAGTTCTTCATCTGGCGCTTCCTTGACGGCCCGGGCTGGTCCCGCGGCAATCCGTACACCCTCTCCGCGGCACCCACGGCCGACCGTCTGAGGATCACGGTGAAGATCGCCGGAGACGGAAGCGAGCGCCAAGCCCGGCTCAGTCCCGGCACCCGCGTACTGATCGAAGGCCCGTACGGCACCCTCACGGCACGGCAGCGCAGCCACCCCCGGATGCTCATGATCGCCGCCGGGATCGGTGTCACCCCCATGCGCGCCCTGCTTGAGGACACCCCCTACGCCCCTGGGGAAGCCGTCCTCCTCTACCGCTACACCGAAGCCGAACATGCCGTGTTCGCCGACGAACTCCGGGAGCTCGCCGGTCGGCGCGGTGTCGAACTGCACTTCATGCCCGGCCCCCGCCGCACCGACGACTCGTGGCTGCCGGCGGGCGTCGACACCCACGCCGATGACGCCGAAGTGCTCAAGGAACTCGTCTCGGACGTCGCCCACCGCGATGTCTACGTCTGCGGTCCGCCTGCCTGGCTCTCAGCGGTCCGCAAGGCAGCCAGGGCCGCCGGTGTGCATCGAGACAGTCTGCACACCGAGGAATTCGCCTGGTAACCCGGCAACACCCGTCAATCGCACTTCTCACACATCACAGGAGTAATCATGCGCCGCATCACGCTTTGGCTCACCGCCACGCTCGCCGTCAGCGCCCTTCTCTTCGCCTACCAGCTCAACCTTTCGGGGAGCGGGGCGAAGGGAGGCGAAACCAGGAACGAGGAGCCCGTCGCGACGGCCCCTGCCAGTCCGGGCACCGACGCGTCCGCAACCCCGGCCGATCAGGCAAAGGCCGGGGACGGCACGCCGGGCGACGGCGAGCATGTCGGCAAGCCGGGCGAGAACAAGTAGTCCCCTCCCTGCCGGGAACATCCTCCGCTGCTGGGATCGCCCTCGACCGACCGACCGACCGGACGGTCCCGGCAACCCGCCCTCCCGAGTCACCTCTTGGACCGGGACGGCCATGCACCACCTGCACACCCACCTGCGACGCACAAACAGCCGACGGCCTTGCGGCTGAGTTCAGCAACCTTGGCCCCGCCCGCCGCTGCCCATTCCTCACGCGGCGCATCTTCCCGCGGAGCGCACCGTCGGCGCGTCCACCCGCAGAGCACACCGCTGGTGACGCGATGCCATGGCGGGCCATTTGGGCCGGACCACGAGCACGAAACCCCAACCCCTCTGTTTTCAGCGGTCTTGCTCGTACCGCGGTCTGCGCTGAAGAGCTTGTCACCAGCGCGCTGCCACCGAACATTCCTCAGCTTCAATCCACTCTGTTCATCAGCAAGGCGAAGGTGCCCACGTGACGACCCCCACCGCATCGGCCGCAAGGGCAGAAGCCCTGGCCTTTCTCCGGCAGTTCACCCGAACCGCGAAAATGACGGGATCCATCACGCCCAGCGGGGCCGCCCTGTGCCGCGCTCTCACCCGTCACATCCAACCCGGCAGCCCACACCAGCCGCGCGCCGTACTGGAAGTCGGACCGGGAACCGGAGCCGTCACCCGCCACCTCGCGCCCCGCCTCGGCCCGCACGACACACTCGAACTCGTCGAGGCCAACGGCCCGTTCGTCGACCACCTGGCCGCGGCCCTCCAGCACGACACACGACTGGCCGCCATCGCCCACCGCACCCGCCTGCACCACGGCCTCATCCAGGACCAGCAACTCGGCCACTACGACAACATCGTGTGCGGACTGCCCTTCGCCAACCTCCCGCCCGCACAGATCGAAACCGTCGTCCGCCAACTCCTGGCGTCACTCAGGCCCGGCGGCCGGCTCTCCTTCTTCAGCTACATCGGAGGCGGCGCCATACAGCGCGTCCATCCCAGGCAGGCCCTCTCCCGGCACGCACTGCGTGAGGCCACCGCCCCGCACGTGGTGGGCAGCGAGATCGTCCTCTCCAACCTGCCACCCGCCTACGTCCATCACCTCCTGGCACCCACCCCGGCCACCTGCCACTGCGGAGCGCTCCCGCGGGCCTGAAGAGCCGAGGCGCTCCCCGGGTGTTGGGTCTGTTCGACGGGCGCTGCCGACGGCCGACGCGGCTGCCTGCCGCGGGGCTGCGTAAGCTCCCCGCGCGGTGAATCTGACACGTTCCCCGATGCCGTCGATGTCGCTGCGCAGACATGGCTGGAGGCGGTCACCACTTCTCCAAGGGGCTCCGCCCTGCGGATCAGTGGACGATCTTCACTCCGTGAGCTCGGCGGCCGTTGAGAGCCTCTTTCTCCGCCCGGGGCCGAACAGCAGGCCGCGACAGACGCCCAACACCCTGTTTCGGGTCCCGTGCCGACGGAGGTATTCGGCAATTCGCTGTGGGAGATGCGCAATTAGTGTGCAGGCTCTAATCGTCTGAATTTTCTTATGGCGCCCTCAATAAGTCGGCCTAACGAGCTCGTGCATGGTTGGCGGTGAGACGTTGAGCTCTTGATCGTTGATCA
>NZ_JBHXMF010000121.1:0-7870 GCF_042721055.1 Streptomyces sp. NPDC058470 | reverse complement strand
GTTTGAGGACGAGCGCGTTCAGCGCGATGCGGGGGTCTGGGGGCGGCAGCCCCCAGGGCAAGGGTCGGGTAGGGGCGGAGGGGGCGAAAACCGCTTGGCCCGAGCACCACCGCCGCCCGTCACCCTAGACGCGGTTCCGCCGGGCACCACCCGAGCGACTCCGCAGCAGCACCAGCACCCCCACTACGGGCCCCACCGCCAGCAACACGGCAAGCACCCCGTACCCGTACGTCAAGGTCGCCACCGTCGCGACCCCCGCGACCAGCAACGGCCCACCCGCGTCGCCCAGTTCGCGCCCCAGCTCGGCGGCGCCCATCGTCTGCCCGAGCCGTTCCTGAGGAGTACCGGCAGCCAGCGTGGCGAAGCCCAACGGGGTGATCAACCCCGTGCCGACGCCGATCAGCGCCGCGGCGAGGAGAACACCCGTCAGACCGGGGAGCATCGCACAGGCCAGCCCTGCGGCGGTGAGGCCCAACCCCGCGCCGATGCCCGCGCGGGCCCTCAGCCGGCCCGCGTCCAAGGCCCGCCCGGCTCGCGGCTGGACGACTGCCGCGCAGGCCGCGAGTACCGATACGGCCGCCCCGGTGGCCACGGTGCCGAGGCCCGCCGCCGCACCGGAGACGGGCAGGAACCCCACCCCGACGGAGAGCGCGGCGGTCGCCCCCGCGAGCGCCGCGGTCGGAGTGAGGAAGACCGGGTCGGCGAGGCGGCGGGCAAGATCGAGCACGGTCTGCCGCGCGCGCGGCAACGGCGGCACGTCCGGCACGGCCGACAGGGCCCACACGGCGACGACGGCGCCGAGCCCCGCGAGTACGGTGAACAGCAGCCGCAGCCCGCCCGCCCACACAAGGACGCCGCCGAGCAGCGGACCCATGGTGTAGCCGAGGGACTTGTAGAAGCCGTAACTCCCGTATACCCGCCCGTGCTTGGCCGCCGGATTGAGCCGGGCCACCAGCGCAGAGGCCGCAGGCGAGAACGCGGAGGCCGCCGCGCCCTGACCGAGGCGGGCGGCCCACAGCCACCCGGGGCTGTCGACGACGACGTACAGGACGGACGCTGCGGAGAAGGCGACGAGGCCGCCGAGCAGGACGGGCCGGGCGCCGACCCGGTCGGCGATCGTGCCGAACACCGGCTTCAGCAGCACCTCGGCGCCGTCGTACAGGGCGAGCAGGCCACCCAGGACGAGCAGAGAGGTGACCCCGTCCGCGGAGTGGCCACCGAGGTTCGCGGCGATGCCGTGCGCCCCGAACGCGGTCGTGAACCCGGCGGCGTACAGCGGCCACATCTGCCGTGCGGACGCCCCGTTTCGCGGAGGGGATGCCCCTGCTCGCGGCGAGGCCGCCCCTGCCGCCTCATTCGGGCGCGTCACTGAGACCCAGCCGCAGGTGTTCCACGTGGTAGACCGCCTGGTCGAGGAGCTCGGCGACGTGGTGGTCGTGCAGCGCGTAGACCACCGAGCGTCCGCTCCGCTCACCGACGACCAGGCCCAGATTGCGCAGCAGCCGCAGTTGGTGCGAGCACGCGGACTGTTCCATGCCGACCTCGGCGGCCAACTCGGTGGCCGGCAGCGGGCCTTCGCGCAGCCGCGCGAGGATCAGCAGGCGCGAGGGGGTGGACAGCGCCTGGAGCGTGGTGGCCACCTTCGCGACGTTGGCCGCGTCCAGACGTACGCGCGGGGTGGCGTCCTGCGCGGTGGTGACGGCTCCATGACCCATGGGCGGCATCCTACCCGCCGCACATGAAGGTATGAATGAATCTTCATGTGTTCCTGTATGGTGGCCGCGTGTCTCCCACTCTCGCCCCGTCTTCCGCCGCCGCCCCCTCCGCCCCGGTGCTCCCTCGCCGCCCTACGCGCGTTCTCGCGCTGCCGGAGGCCCGCTGGGCGCTCCTGGCCACCGTCGCTTTCCTGCTCGCGCTCCCCCTCCACCTCGGCGGCGCGCCCGGCTGGACGTACGCGCCGCTCTACGTGATCGCGTACGCCGCCGGAGGGTGGGAACCCGCCCTCGAAGGGCTCCGGGCGCTGCGCGGGAAGACCCTGGACGTCGACCTGTTGATGATCGTCGCGGCGCTCGGTGCGGCCGCGATCGGACAGGTCCTTGACGGCGCCCTGCTGATCGTCATCTTCGCCACCTCCGGCGCCCTGGAGGCTCTGGCCACCGCCCGTACCGCCGACTCCGTACGCGGCCTGCTCGATCTGGCGCCCGCCACGGCGACGAGAGTGACCGCCGACGGGGAGGAGCAGGTGCCCACCGCTCAACTCGCGGTCGATGACGTGCTGTTGATCCGCCCCGGCGAGCGGATCGGCGCCGACGGGCGGGTGGTCGACGGCGTCAGTGAGGCCGACCAGGCGACGATCACCGGCGAACCGCTGCCAGTGCTGAAGACCCCCGGCGCCGAGGTCTTCGCGGGCACCCTGAACGGCACCGGCGTGCTGCGCGTCCGTGTGGAACGCGACCCCGCCGACTCCGTCATCGCCCGCATCGTCACCCTGGTCGAGGAGGCCTCGCGCACCAAGGCGCCCACCCAGCTGTTCATCGAGAAGGTCGAACAGCGGTACGCGGTGGGCGTGGTGGCCGCCACACTCGCCGTCTTCGCGGTGCCGTTCGCCTTCGGTGCGGACCTCACCGGCGCGCTGCTGCGGGCGATGACCTTCATGATCGTCGCCTCGCCGTGCGCGGTAGTCCTGGCCACCATGCCGCCACTGCTGTCCGCCATCGCCACCGCCGGGCGGCACGGCGTCCTGGTCAAGTCCGCGGTCGCCATGGAACGTCTCGGCGAGATCGACACGGCCGCCCTCGACAAGACCGGCACCCTGACCGAAGGCGCACCCGAGGTGACGGCCGTCCGGCCGGCGCCGGGGTCGGGCCTCGACGAGGACACCCTGCTGGCCCTGGCCGCCACGGTCGAGCACCCCAGCGAACATCCGCTCGCCCGCGCGATCGTCGCCGCCGCCCGCTCCCGCGGCCTGCGCCTCGTGCCCGCCGACGACTTCACCGCGAAGCCCGGGCACGGCGTCACCGCCACCGTCGACGGCCACATCGTCACCGTCGGCCGCCCGGACGCGCATCTGGACGACGACACCCACCACACGGTCGTGCTGGTGGAACGCGACGGCGCCCGCGTCGGCACCCTCTCCCTCGCCGACCGTCTCCGCCCCGACGCCACCGAGACCGTCGCCGCGCTCACCGCTCTCACGGGCACCTCACCCGTACTGCTCACCGGCGACAACCCGCGCGCCGCCGCCCAGGTGGCCTCCGCCACCGGCATCACGGACGTACGCGCGCGTCTGCTGCCCGCGGACAAGGTCGCGGCCGTACTCCAGCTCGCGGACCGCAAGGTGTTGTTCGTCGGCGACGGCGTCAACGACGCCCCCGCCCTGGCCGCCGCCCACTCCGGGATCGCCATGGGCCGTGCCGGGTCCGATCTCGCCCTGGAGACCGCGGACGCCGTCGTCGTCCGTGACGAGCTCGCGGCCATCCCCGCAGTCGTACGGCTCTCGCGCACCGCCCGCCGCCTGGTCACCCAGAACCTCGTCATCGCGGGTACGTTCATCACCGCCCTGGTCCTGTGGGACCTCGTCGGTCACCTTCCGCTCCCGCTCGGCGTCGCGGGGCACGAGGGCTCGACCGTCCTGGTCGGTCTGAACGGGCTGCGGCTGCTGAGGGACTCCGCGTGGCGGTCAGGCGGGTCGCAGAGGACGTAGGACTGATGGCCGGGCCGATGACCGGTCCCAGGGCACGTGAGGTTGATGTCGGATTTCCGCCAGCCCCGGCCTCGGGCGTGCCCGATGCTTGAGGCATGCAGAACGGGATGTACACCGACACGGAGAGCTGCGTGCGCGCCGTCCAGTCGAAGGACGCGCGCTTCGACGGCTGGTTCTTCACGGCGGTTCTGACCACCCGGATCTACTGCCGGCCCAGCTGCCCGGTGGTACCGCCGAAGCCGGAGAACATGACGTTCTACCCCAGCGCAGCAGCCTGCCAACAGGCCGGATTCCGGGCCTGCAAGCGCTGCCGGCCCGACACCAGCCCCGGCTCGCCCCAGTGGAACCAGCGCGCCGACCTCGTCGCCCGCGCCATGCGCCTGATCGGCGACGGAATCGTGGACCGCGAGGGCGTACCGGGCCTCGCCACCCGGCTCGGCTACAGCACCCGCCAGATCGAGCGCCAGCTCCTGGCCGAGCTGGGCGCGGGACCCCTCGCGCTCGCCCGGGCCCAGCGCGCCCAGACCGCACGGCTGCTCATCGAGACCACCCCGCTGCCGATGGCGGAGATCGCCTTCGCGGCCGGGTTCTCCTCGATCCGCACCTTCAACGACACGGTCCGCGAGGTCTTCGCGCTGTCACCGAGCGAGCTGCGCGCACGGCTGCCCAAGAAGAAGACGGGGGCCGCCACACCGGGGGTGCTGAGCCTCCGGCTCCCCTTCCGCGCCCCGCTCAACCCCGACAACCTCTTCGGACACCTCGCGGCGACGGCCGTACCCGGCGTCGAGGAGTGGCGCGACGGGGCGTACCGACGCACCCTGCGCCTGCCCTACGGCCACGGGATCGTCGGGCTCACCCCGAACGCCGACCACATCGCCTGCCGCCTCACCCTCAGCGACCTCCGCGACCTGCCCGTCGCCATCAGCCGCTGCCGCCGCATGCTCGACCTGGACGCCGACCCGGTCGCGGTCGACGACCAGTTGCGCACCGATCCGTTGCTCGCGCCGCTCATCGACAAGGCGCCGGGCCGCCGGGTGCCCCGCACGGTCGACGAGGCCGAGTTCGCCGCACGGGCCGTGCTGGGCCAGCAGGTCTCCACGGCCGCCGCCCGAACCCACGCGGCCCGCCTGGTCACCGCGCACGGCGACCCCGTCGACGATCCCGAGGGCGGCCTCACCCACCTTTTCCCGTCCCCCGAGTCACTGGCTGCAGTGGACCCCGAATCCCTCGCGATGCCGCGCACCCGCCGCGCCACCTTCACCACGCTCGTCCGTCAACTCGCCGACGGAACCCTCCACTTGGGTGTCGAAAGCGACTGGGGCGAGGTCCGCGCCCGGCTTCTCTCCCTGCCGGGCTTCGGCCCCTGGACGGTCGACGTCATCGCCATGCGCGCCCTCGGCGACCCCGACGCCTTCCTCCCCACCGACCTCGGGATCCGGCGCGCCGCCCAGGAGTTGGGCCTGCCGTCCACCCCCGCCGCGCTCACGGCACGGGCGGCGGCCTGGCGTCCCTGGCGGGCGTACGCGATCCAGTATTTGTGGGCGACGGACAGCCACCCGATCAACTTTCTTCCCGCATAACCCCGTACGCGATCAGCCGTAATCCGTGACAAGGATGCTCACGCCCGCCGAAGGACGTCCCATGAAGCACCACACCGTGACCGAGAGCCCCTACGGACCTTTGACGCTCGTGGCCGACGGAGGCGCCCTCTGCGGCCTCTACATGGTCGGCCAGCGCCATCGTCCTCCGGAGGAGACCTTCGGCGTACGCGACGACGACACTCTCTTCGACGAGACGACGCGCCAGCTCGCGGCTTACTTCGAGGGCGGGTTGAAGGAGTTCGACCTGCCGCTGCGTCTCGACGGCACGCCGTTCCAGCGCGGGGTCTGGGAGCAGCTGTGCAAGATCCCCTACGGCGAGACCCGCTCGTACGGCGAACTGGCCGGAACCCTCGGCAACTTGGGCGCCTCCCGCGCGGTGGGTCTCGCCAACGGCAAGAACCCGATCGGCATCATCGTGCCCTGCCATCGCGTAGTCGGTGCGAACGGCAGCCTCACGGGGTACGGCGGCGGTCTGGACCGCAAGCAGCGGCTGCTGGACTTCGAGAGCGGCGCCGCCCTGTTCTAGGGCCTGTTCCGGCCGCGTGGCCTGTCGGCCCGGGTCCGGCCCACCTGACGAGGGGGAGTGGCCGGACCCGGGGGACACGGGCTCCCGCACCCATGTCCTTGCCCGTCGCCGAAAGGGGGTTGCGGGAACGGGCGGCGCCGACCCCGTCCGTTCTGTCTGCGTCCGCGCCCTTCGGGAGGCGGTACCGATACCGTACGGCGGCACGCGGGCCGGCGGCGCTCCGCATTGCGCGGCGCTGTCCGGATTACGCGGGAGAGTTGTTCCTGCTCAGGTGCACACGCATCGCAGTGTCTCGGACGGCGTCTCCCCGAACCGGGCCCGGTAGCGCCGCGCGAACCGCCCCAGATGCGCGAACCCCCAACGGTAGGCGATCTCCGTGACGCTGACCGTCCCCGGGATCGAGACCCTCAGCTGCTCCCGTACCCGTTGCAGCCGCACCTCGCTGACGTACGCCATCGGGGACATGCCGAGGTTCTTACGGAACGCCTCCTGCAGGGTGCGCACACTGACCTGGGCGATGGTGGCGAGCCTGGCCGCGTCGTAGGGCTCGGCGGGCCGCTCGCGTACGGCGTCCATCACCCGCTTGACCGCCGCGGGCCGCATGGACGGCGGTGGTGCCTCCAGCGCATCGCGGTACTGGTGGTCGCTCGACAGCAACAGGCCCTCCAGCAGGGCCTGTTCGATCCGCCCGGCGAACATCGGCTGCCGCAGCAGGCCGTCGGGCACGTCTTTGTCCAGCAGGCTCCAGGACACCAGATTCATCCAGCTGAGCCCCGGACCGCTGCCGATGTCGAAGTTCGGCTCGATGGCCGGGCCGCGCTGTACCGGCCTGCCCAGGAGCGTCTCCAACTGCCCTACCAGGGCTGCCTTGTCGATCTTCACGTTGATGGTGGTGCAGTCGGGCGAGTAGTTGTCGATGAGGTTGTCGCCGCTCGCGGGATCGACGACCACCGCACGGCGGGTGGTGACGTGCGAGACCGGCCCCCTGCCCTGCCGCACGCTGTGGGAGCCGACGATGGGCGCCGATACGTGGTAGTAGCCCAGTTCGCCCGTTCGCGCCCTGACCTGTGTCCCGTAACTGACCTTGCCGACCGTCAGTGCGCCCAGGTTGATGACCGAGAAGTCCGCGATGAGGTCGCCGGCGTCTCCCACCACGTCGAAACGAGCCTCGCTGAAGATGGTGTTCACGGTCGCCCGGACCTCGTCCACTTCGCGCGTGACGAAGCTGGAGAAATCAACGGTTTGCGGCTTTTGCACCTCCATGGTTGTCCCCTCGTCATCACCAGGATGGCTCAAAGAGGCACGGCCGTCAGCAAGGTTGTCAGAGTCGGCCCAGTGATTCGGGCAGGCGGTGCGTGCGGATGGACGACTCTCGCAGTTACGTCCGAATGGTCACGGAGGGACGGCGTCTCGTAACAGATATCGGCGGTTCATCCTGGCTGTGCAGCAGGGGAGAGCGCGGGTGAACCGGCTTGCTGCGGACGCCGTTTGACGGGTTGAGATCAACAAGGCAACGTCGCCGAAAGGGCACCCCGAACATGTCGCTCACCCACACCCGTTCCCGTACGCCCGCCGCCGTCGCTTTCCTGGCCGCCACCGGTCTGTTCCTCACCGCGTGCGGCCCCGACGGTTCCAGCGCCGCCTCCGATGTGAGCGCCCCCGCCCCCGCCACGGACACCAGTGCCGACAACCGTGAGGACGGCACGGTCACCGGCACGCTGACCTATCTGGCACCGGGCAAGCTGGAGGTCGACGGCCGTCCCTTCTACGTCGCCGAGGACACGGAGATCGTGGGCGGCGACATTTGTGGTGATCCCGAGACCCAGGCGGCGGAGACCTGCACCGCCGAAGACCTGGAGGGGGCCGCGAAGGGTGGCAACTTGACCATCGAGGTGACGATCGTGCAGGGGATCGCGGAGCGGGTCACCCAGGTCTAGACCTTGCAGGAGCGCGAGGAGCGCGAGGAGCGCGGGGGCGTGTGGGGCGCTAGTAGGACTCCGTTAGGTTGCTCTGGCTCTTGAGTTTGGGCTGGTGGCGGAT
>NZ_JBHXMF010000120.1:0-7981 GCF_042721055.1 Streptomyces sp. NPDC058470 | reverse complement strand
ACCCACCATGCCGCTGAACACCACCGACAGAAAGACCTAACGGAGTCCTACTAGCTGTACTCGCGGTAGTACAGCAGTTGGCCCGCCTCGCCCGCGGCGGCGCCCTCGCTGGGGAGGAAGAGGCTGACCAGCACCGCGGTCCTGCCGTTCGGCGCTTTCAGCGTCGTGATGCTGGGGTTGGCGTAGGCGGTGCTGCCACCGTTGGTGTGGATGGTGATCTGATCGGCGTTACCGGTGGCGTAGTCGTAGACGAAGGTACGCCAGGACCTGAAGTCGTTCTTCGCGTACTGGCCCTCGATCACACCCAGTTGGTAGCCACGGAAGATGAGCGCATCCCGGTCCCCGATATTTCCCTTGACGCCCCAGTAGAGCAGCGCGTTGTCGAAATTCGACTGGGCCGAGGCCGACCAGGAGGAGAAGTTGGTCAAGGTGGCGCGCTGTTGCCGGTCGACGTCGCAGTTCGCGTAGTAGTGGCCGCCGATGTCGATGACCGAGTGGTCGATGTCCGGCTTGAGCGTCACGGAATAGATGTTCGGCGTTCCCTCGGCGCAGGACGACAGTGTGCGGGGGGCGTCGTAGCTCTTCGTGGCGCTGCCGCTGAGCAGATGGGCGCGGTCGGGGTAGTAGCGGACGGCTATGTGGTTGTTGGGATCCTGCTCCCACGCCATCACATAACCACCCGTGGATATCTGGGTGATGGTCGGCTGCGAGGCACCGGTGCCCAGGTCGTGGGCGACCGTCCAGTTCATCAGGTCGGTGGAAGTCGCGACAAAGGCATGGAATCGGTTGTCGCTGAGCATCGTGTGGTACACCGCGAGGTAACTGCCGGAGGAATCCTGGATGACCTTCGCCGTGTCCATGCTGTGCCCGGCGCTGTCGGTCGCCCCGTAACGGCGGGCGTTGGCACTGGTCACGTTCTCGATCATCCCGCGCAGTTCGGCCCGCGCGGCATCGGAGGGTGCCGCCACCGCGGGCGTGAGTAGCCCGCCGACCAGGAACGCCGCCGTCGCAATGGCGAGTACGGCCACCCGTACCGCACCACCGTGTCCCCGAAGTGTGCGTCCCATCGGTCATTCCCCCCGCGAGATAGGCGCCAACACCATGTGAAGCTACGGCACTTGACTGCACACGAACAAGATGGCATCCGTGTACTGGGTACCGCAGCACCGTGCACCTCGGCAATCCCGACTACGTATCAGCTGCTGGGGTTTCTGGTTCGGGGTGGTGTCGATGCGGCGTCGTGATCAGCCCAGTCGCCGCGGTGAATGCCGGGCGGGAGCGGCCCGTGGTGCGTCTGCGTCAAGCGGGTGCGGACCGCCCGGCGGGATCGCCCGTGCTGCATGAAACGAGCTGGCTGCGGTCAGGCGGACCGCGTCAGCTCTCAGGTGGTTTCGCCGAAGTGGGTCCGGCAGCGGCTGGCGAAGCGCCCCAGGTGCGCGACCCCCATGAGTGTGCGCAGCGATCTGACGGGGGCGGCGTGGGCGGAGAGGACAGCGCGTCAGTCAGACGCTCAGGCGAAGCGCAGGCGGACGGCCGCGTGGCGTTCGCCAACACCAGAGTGATCAAGGGCGATGTGACGGTGTTCGCCACACGGCCTGCCACAGTTTCCGGATACCTGCACCAGGTCAAGCGACTGACCGCGAGGGACTTCCGCGGCCGGGAGCAGGAGTTAGCCGCTATGGCCGCTTTCTGCACCTCGCCTGACTCCCCCGGGGCCGGCCGGCCGCGATGTGGTGGCGTTGGTCAGAGCCCGCCTGGGCGGCAAGAGCGCGCTGCTAGCCGAGTTCGTTCTGCATCCGCCGCCTGGCGTCACCCTGGTGGCGTTTCCTCATCACCGCCTGCCTGGCCGGCCAGAACACCCGCACCGCGTTCTGCGAGGTCGTACAGCGTCAGCTGTACGACCTGCTTGAGGAGGACGAGCCGCCTGTTTCGGTGCACACACGCGAGGAACAGTTCCTGCACGTGCTGGACCGAGCGGCGGCGCGGTGCGCGGCGAGCGGCTGGTTCTGGTGGTGGACAGGCTGGATGAGGGTCGTAGACGCGACCGCGACCGCGAGCTCGTCCGGGACGGTGCGGGGCACAGCATCGCCGCACTCCTTCCGGCTTCGCCTTGGGGGCTTCAGTCAGCCATTTCCTGCCGTTGAGGCGCCTCACTGGGCTGATCGGATAAACCGACGGCTCGACGACGGCAAGGGGCTGGTGCGCGACAAGGACGGTCGCCGGAAGACGTGGCGGCGTGCTGGACGCTGGGGCCTGTTGGCCACGTTGGGCCCGACCAGGCTCGGCTTCTGCCTGATCCTCAAGTTCTTCTAGATCCAGGCCCGGTTCCCAGAATTCATCGACGAGTTTCCTCAGCCTGCTGTTGAGTACGCCGCCGGTCTGGTCAAGGTGCCGGCGGCCGAGCACGCGAAGAACGACCTGTCCGACCTGGCGGGTGCGAAGCGGCACCGCAAGCAGATCGCGAGGCTCTGAGACTCCGGCCGTCGACCGAGGCGGATGAGGTACGCCTGACGAAATGTCTGTCGACGGGGTTCTTTCCGGTCGAGCTGGTCGAGGACCGGCAGCGGAGGCCCTGTTGGTGCAGTGCCGGGTAGGGCGGGTTCGTCGGGCACGGACCCGTGTGGAGAAGGCACATATGGTGGCCCGCAACCGGTAGGAGCGTGCCTTCTCAGTCAGATCACCGCCGGGTGACCGAGGACCAGACGCTGGCATCCCACAGTGCCGGGCTCGACTCTGCACGTCCCACGCTCACAGCTCGGCGAACCGGGCCTGTCCGTCCGGCCCGTTGACGTAGGTGAGGAGGTGGCGGGCGATGCGCTGGGCGGTCTCCCGGCCCAGAACGTTGGGCCCCCTCCTTTGCGTCAGCAGGCGGAGGGGCCTTCGAGCCCCGGGCAATCTCCAGACCTGCCAGGACCTCACCGCGTATGCTCCGCGGATGACCGAACAGAAGATCACACAGGGGCGCCACGAGGGCCTGTTGGCAGGGCAGGTGGCGATGATCACGGGGGCGTCCAGCGGTATCGGTGAGGCCGCTGCACGGCTGTTCGCGCAGGAGGGCGCCGCGGTCGTCCTGATGGCGCGCCGTGGGGACCGGCTGCGAGCCCTCGCCGAGGAGATCACCGGCGCGGGCGGCCACGCACTGGCCGTCCCGGGCGACGTCACTCAGTCCGGTGATGTCCGCCGGGTGGTCGAGGCAACCGTGGACCGGTTCGGGAGCCTCGACTGCGCCTTCAACAATGCCGGTTACGCCACCGTTGAGGTTTCGCTCCACGAGACCGACGACGAGGTCTACGACCGCACGATGGACGTCAACGTCCGTGGTGTCTGGAACTGCCTGAAGCACCAGTTGCCCGTGATGCTGGCCTCGGGCAAGGGCGGGTCCATCGTCAACACCAGCAGTACGGCAGGTCGTTACGCAACGGGCGCGTCCGTTCCCTACGTCGCCGCCAAACACGCCGTACTCGGCATCACCCGTGCGTCTGCGGCGGAGTACGGGGACAAGGGCATCCGCGTGAACGCACTCGTGGTCGGCACCACCCGCAGCGAGATGATCGATGGGGCCGTGCGTCAGTTCCCGCACCTGGAGCAGGCGTTCATCGCCCCTCAGATCCAAAAGCGCATGGCGGCACCTCGGGAGATCGCGGAAGCCGCAGCCTGGCTCTGCAGCCCCCGCGCGTCCTTCGTCACAGGGGTGGCGATGCCGGTCGACGGAGGCATATCCGCTCAGGCGAAAGCCGGCTGAGCCGGGACAACGTTGACCACCCCGAACGCAGCCTGAAACACACAAGAACGACCGCTACAAACCTCGGGCAGCTCAGGGCGGTGCGGTGGCGACGCCTCCGAGGTCGTCGCTCAGGCACTACGGAGTGCTGGGCGGCCCGAACTCCCTGGTCGAGCCAGGCGACTCCTTTCGCTGTCAAAGGAGTGCGCCACGAGGCGCTACGCACGCGCGTGGAGGTGGCGGCGTCCACGGGGTGACTGTTGATCTTCGCCCACTGGTGGTTTTAGTCGTCGTAGGCGGTCAGTGCGCGCATGACTGGCTGGCCGCGCATGAAGCTAGCTCCACTCATCAGGCCCTGGGAATCGATCATCGAGGCTGGCGCGGTGACTGATGAGCGGGAGCGGGTGCTGCCGTCGGGAATGCGGGCCACCGCGCTGGGGGTGGCCAGGGTGCGGGCGCTGGAGACCGAGCGGGAGAACGTACTTCTCCGCGACCCACTGGCACAGGCCTTCGCCGCCGCCGGCGGCTTGTGGCCCTCCTCGCCGCCTCTGTCCGATGACGAGGCCGCGCGCCGCCGGCCGACCGTGTCGTTCTCCGTCGTCATCAGGGCGAAGTTCCTCGACGACCTGTTGCACCAGGCCTGCGCATCCGGAGTCCGGTTACGCGACGACATCCACGAACCGTTCCTCTCCCTCGGATGCGCACTCATCTGCTGGCGACGCCTGAAGTCATCGCGATAGGAGTTCCTACTCCGCCACCGGACGGGGGGCATCGGAGGTAAGCGGGTGCTCGGCAAGAGCAGCCTGGGAGGTGTAATAGGCGCGATTGCGGTGCTGCCACCCGCCCGGATAGGCGCCACCAGCCGCGACTACTCCCCGTTTGACATGGTTCTGACGGGTGGCATGGTGGTAGGCGGGGGCGACAGTTGGGAGGCTCGGCGTGGCATCGGGTTCGGCATGGCGTTCCGCAGCGCGGCAACTGCCACTCAGGCTCACCGTCGGCGCGTTCTTCCTCCACTCCGGACTGTCGAAACGCGAGGCGGACCAGGCCACCGCTGAGCGGCTCCATCAGTTCGCCACCACCACCTACCCATTCCTGGGCAAGCTCGACGCCCAGAAGTTCGTCCGGCTGCTGTCCACCGGGGAGATCGCCGTTGCCACCGCGTTGCTCCTGCCGGTTATCCCTGCCGCTGTCGCCGGGGCTGCGCTCACCGCATTCTCCTGCGGCACTCTCGGGCTCTACCTGCGTACGCCGGGCGTGCGTCAGGAACGCAGTCTGCGCCCCACTGAACAGGGGACCCCACTGGCCAAGGACGTCTGGATGCTGGGCGTCGGCATCTCCCTCATCGCCGAGGGCATGAGCGAACACCGGGGACCCGCCGCCACTGCCCTCGGCCCTTGGCGCCGAATGCTGCGACTCTGATCAACTCACCGCCCCAGGGGCAATGGTGCCAGGGGAGTCGATATGGCCACGACTAAATGGTTCTTCGAGCCCGGCCATACCGGCGCGGAGTTCCGCACCACGCACATGATGGTCACCTACGTCCGCGGACAGCTCAAGAACGTGCACGGCCGACTGCAGGTCGACCCCGAAGACCCGGAGAGGGCCCGCGTCGAGGCGACCATCGATGCGACCCAGGTGTACACCGGTCAGCCCAAGCGTGACGCCCATCTGCGCAGTGCCGATTTCTTCGACGTCGAGCACCACCCGACGTGGACATTCATCGGGTCACGCGTTCATCAGGTCAGCGCAACCGAATTCGAGGTCACCGGAGAACTCACCGTACGGGGCGTCACGCATCCCGCAACCTTCGACGTCACCTACTTGGGACAGTGGGACACCCCCTGGTGGGAGGACGGCCGAAACCTCGGCCCCAGGAGACGCGCCGGCTTCACGGCCACCACCCGCATCAATCGCCATGACTTCGGGGTGAGCTGGAACGACGTGGTCGACCGGGGCGGAGTCGTCGTCAGCGCCATGGTCGATGTCGTGGTCGACATCGAGGCCGTCCTCGAGGCCGGCGAAAGGGCTGCCTGAGCACGGCTCCCCGGTGGTTTTTGAGGCCGACGGCCACCGACTGCCAGCCCGGCCATGGACCGCCCAGCGACAGCCTGCGTCCCAGCCCATCGCCCAACTCGTACGGGACCAGCAATTCGTCCAGCCCGCGCATCGGAGCGGTTCCCCAACCTGACCGTAAGCCGCGGCTCCCAGCACCAGGCTTGCCAACTACGGATCAAATCCGCCAACCATCGCTCGACGTCACCTGAGCATCACGGCCAAGCAGCACACTCAGTAGCCAAGTAGGCGCTCACTCACAGAATGGGTGCTGCAGGCGATGAGGCGGCCGAGCTCGCGGGCGCCGAGCTCCTGAGCCGTGGCTCAGTTGGCACCTGCGGGACCTGGTGACCTGGCCGTTGTGGGATGGCGAAGCACGTTGGTTGTCACCGAGCTCTGGTCAGTTGATGTCGAACTCGTTCCCTTCGGGGTCCTTCATTCCGACCGCGTAGTGGTCGATTCGTTTTTCGTACATGACAACGGTGTTGGTGGCGCCCAAGCCCACGAGGCGGTCGGCTTCGGCGTCCACTCGCTTTTTCCGCGTCTCAATCGGGTCTGTCCGGTCGCCGCTGGCGTGGATGTCGATGTGCAGCCGGTTCTTCACAGCCTTCGCGTCCGATACCACATGGAACCAGATGGCCGGTCCACCGCCCTGCGGGTCGCTGATCCGGTCCGGGGCCCCCGGTCAACGCTTCTTCCGGTAGCCCCAGGTCACGGTAGTAGTCGTCCCATGCGGCGAAACCAGATGGGGGCGGCGCGACTTCATAGCCCAGTGCGGCGGCCCAGAAGTTGGCCTGCCGGCCGGGATCGGCGCAGTCGATCACCAGCTGGTAGCGAACGGACATCGGGATTCCTCTCTCAGCCGCACAACTCAACCGACCATCCTGCCAGTTGCGAGGCAAAGGCCGCGACCCTGCAGAGCCACGCATCAACGCGAAGTGACAACAAGCCTGTCCATGTGACAACCATCGCGCTTCAGCTCAGCTCCGGTGACTGAGCGATTTACCCGGCCAGTTGAGCGCGGAAGGGCACGATAGCGCTCACCGGGGTCAATGGGCTGATTTCCGGTGATCTCGGTTCGGTACAGCGTAGTTGCGGTGTGCTGTAGCCGTGGACGCGGTGCGGGCAGTAGCGGCGGGTGGTGGGGAGCAGCCAGTCCCGCTGCGGAGGCGGAAGCAGCACCGCCTCGCGGATTGGAGGGAAGCGCGCGGCCAGGGGCTCAACAGTGAGGTCGCGGACCTCGTTGGGGGCTGGGCACCCAGTGGCCGGGCGGCCGTTCTTCGCCCCCGAGACGGTGACCACCGATCACGGCAGCATCTACAAGAGGCCGACCTGGACGACGATCCGGTCCGCGGCCGACTTTCGAGACGCCGAACAGTAAGCCCAGCTGGCGCCTCGTCAAGTTTGTCCGCCAGTATGCCGCGACCAGCAGTACTCGATCCTCCAACGGCAGACCCCACGGCCGGCCCCGTCGTGCCGCGTCCGCGCCCTCGCGGCGCAGTCCCGTCACCAACTTCCCGAAGGAGCGTGGGTTCAGCCCGGTGAACGGGGTTATCCAGGACGGCTCCGACGCCGTGATCACACCAGCCACACCAAGATCATCGCACCGCGACCGGCGAGATGGCTCAGATGCGGAAGCTCAGCCGCAGGGCGAGCAGGCGACGTATGCGACCAGAGGTCCCGCGAAGAGTCCCGAGCCTCCTCACCTCCTCCACTTCAAGTTCCAGACGGTCCGCGAGGGCAAGCACAGCGGCGTACGGCCGTTCGCCCTCCTCGAGCTTCGCTGCCACGGCATCCAGGACAGCTCGAAGGACGATGGGGTTCGCAGTGGGATGGTCTGCCAGCAGGCGAAGAAGCTTGTTGTCGTTCCAGGCGCTGTCGCGGGCTGCGCTCAGTTCCAGGAGAGCTGCGGGCGGGGTGTGGGGATTGGTGGCCAGGGCATGCCAGACGAAGGGGTACGGACATTGCGCGAGACGCTGCAGGACGGAACTGTCCTTCTCGGTATGCGCCAGTGCGAGGTAGTCGGCGGGCGTGGACACGAGGGTGGCCTCTCAGGATGGTCGAAGCCGTCATCTTGCCACCGCACCTGTGTTGCCAGCGGACGGGAGCGGTCATGTCCGACATGCCTCGCCCATCACTTACGGGACAGGCCTTACGAGCTCGTGCATGGTTGGCGGTGAGACGTCGAGGACTTCGGTGGGGCCC
>NZ_JBHXMF010000119.1:0-8010 GCF_042721055.1 Streptomyces sp. NPDC058470 | reverse complement strand
CCGTCCGCCGTGTCTGAGGTCATGCCCCGTCCGCCGTGTCTGAGGTCATGCCCCGTCCGCCGTGTCTGAGGTCATGCCCCGGGGGCTGCACGGCAGCCGGGCAGGGCACCTCAAGAGACCGTGGTCCCGCCCTACGACCAGGCGGCCACCAGGTACCCCACCCCGTACGGGGCATCCTCGTACAGCAGCGCTCCGCCGAGCCCCGCACCCTCCGCCGCGCCCGCGAGGACCTGCCAGGGCGCCCGCCCGGACACCTTCAGCTCCTGCGCCAGCTCCGCGTCCAGCGCTTTGAGGGCCGCCGCGTCAGCGGCCCCCAGCGCACGCGCGACGCCCGCGTCGAAGCCCGCGGCGCGCTCGTCGAGATAACCGGGCGCCTTGAGCGTCCGGCACGCGCTGGCGTCGCCCATCACCAGCAGGGCCACCCGCCCGGCCCGCGCGCCGATCTCCTCCCCGACTTGGATACACCGCTCGACCGCGAGAGGTTCCCCCACACCGAGTCCCTCGACAGGGGAATCGGACCAGCCCGTGCGCTCCAGGAGCCACGCGGCGACGGCGAGCGACGACGGAAGCTCACGCCCGGAAGCCTCCGGGTCGGGCAGCGCGCCACTTCCCAGCCCTACGTTCCCCAGGCGTACGTCGAGATCCACGCCGAAGCCGCGGAACGAGCCCCCGTTCCCCTCAGGGTGTGGCCCGCGCCCGCTCTGTTCGGCGGGGCCCACGACGACCAGCAGGTCGGGGCGGGAGGCGGCGAGCACGCCCAGCGCGTCCGTGCAGGCGGCGCGCGCGTCGGCAAGCTCGGGCGCCGCGCCGGCGGCGACGTCCGGAACCAGCAGCGGCGGACAGGGGCAGACTGCGGCGGCTACAAGCATGATCGGCAGCGTAGTCCCGCTCGGCGGCGGAACGTCACTCGTGCGGCACGCTCGGCCAACTCCCCACCGCACGGCAGACGCACCAGGCATCAGGCAGACGGGAACCGCTTCCCGGCGCACGACGCGCTCAGTCGCACCTCTCGCCCGTCGCCCGATGCGCGATGCCCGATGCCCGATGCCCGATGCGCTCAGTCGCACCCGCAGCCGCTGCCGCTGCCCGCAGCGACCGGCAGCGGCTCAGGCGCGCCGATCCTCGGCAGGCCGAGCATGACGCCCATCGGCTTCGTGGCCGCGACTGTGCCGGCGAGGTGCCGTTTCTCCCACGCGTCCCCCGCGCGCGTGCGGCGCACGTCCAGGACGGCGCCCTCGGCGAGGAGGTGGTGCGGGGCGGCGTACGTGATCTCGACGGTGACGACATCGCCGGGGCGTACGACCTCGTCGGGCTTGGTGAAGTGGACCAGGCGGTTGTCGGGGGCGCGGCCGGAGAGTCGGTGCGTGGCGCCGTCCTTGCGGCCCTCGCCCTCGGCGACCATCAGCTCAAGGGTGCGGCCGACCTGCCTCTTGTTCTCGTTCCAGGAGATCTCCTCCTGGACGGCGACGAGACGCTCGTAGCGCGCCTGGACGACGTCCTTGGGGATCTGCCCCTCCATGGTGGCCGCCGGCGTGCCGGGGCGCTTGGAGTACTGGAACGTGAACGCATTCGCGAAGCGGGCCTCGCGGACCGCGTGAAGGGTCTGCTCGAAGTCCTCCTCGGTCTCGCCGGGGAAGCCCACGATGATGTCGGTGGTGATCGCCGCGTGCGGGATGGCGGCGCGCACGTTCTCGATGATCCCCAGGTAGCGATCCTGGCGGTACGAGCGGCGCATCGCCTTCAGGACGGTGTCCGAGCCGGACTGCATCGGCATGTGCAGCTGCGGCATCACGTTCGGCGTCTCGGCCATGGCGGCGATCACGTCGTCCGTGAAGTCGCGCGGGTGCGGCGAGGTGAAGCGCACGCGCTCCAGCCCCTCGATCGTGCCGCAGGCGCGGAGCAGCTTGCTGAACGCCTCGCGGTCGCCGATGTCACTGCCGTAAGCGTTTACGTTCTGGCCGAGCAGCGTGATCTCGGAGACGCCCTCGCCGACCAGCGCCTCGATCTCGGCGAGGATGTCGCCGGGCCTGCGGTCCTTCTCCTTGCCGCGCAGCGCCGGGACGATGCAGAAGGTGCAGGTGTTGTTGCACCCGACGGAGATGGACACCCAGGCGGCATACGCGCTCTCGCGGCGGGTCGGCAGCGTCGAAGGGAACGCCTCCAGGGACTCGGCGATCTCGACCTGCGCCTCCTCCTGTACGCGAGCGCGCTCCAGGAGGACGGGCAGCTTCCCGATGTTGTGCGTCCCGAAGACGACGTCCACCCAGGGAGCCCGCTTCACGATGGTGTCGCGGTCCTTCTGCGCGAGACAGCCGCCGACGGCGATCTGCATGCCGGGGCGCTTCGTCTTCATCGGAGCGAGCCGGCCGAGGTTGCCGTACAGCTTGTTGTCGGCGTTCTCCCGCACCGCACACGTGTTGAAGACGACGACATCCGCGTCGCCGTCCGCGTCCTTGGGGGCACGGACATAACCGGCGTCCTCCAGGAGCCCCGAGAGCCGTTCGGAGTCATGGACGTTCATCTGGCACCCGTACGTGCGTACCTCGTAAGTCTTGGTTTCCTGAACGTCCACTGCCTGGCTCCGGTCGCTGCTGCTCATAGGACAAGGGTAGGCGGTGCCCGGAGTACCTCTTGTCCGACCGGGCCCCCGGCCCCCGCACCGCAGGATCTTGAAGGGACCCCCCAACCCCCGCGGGCCCGCCCTGGTCAGATCCGCGCCCGGAATGACAGGATCGCGCGCATGTATCAGGCACCCCTCCACATCAGCAGGCGGCGCGCGCTGTTCGGCTCGGCCGCCGGTTTCGCGGTCTCCGGGCTGCTGCTGTGGCGGCTGCTGCCGCTGGACGAGGAGTCTCCCGGCGGAACGATCACGTTCAGCACGGGAACGCCGACCGGCGTCTACCAGAAATACGGCGAGCTGCTGCGGAGCGCCCTGGGCAAGGACATGCCGCGTCTGGACGTAAAGCTCCTGAACAGCGACGGGTCGCAGGAGAACGTCCGCCGGGTCGCCACGGGTCAGGCCGACTTCACCGTCGCGGCGGCCGACGCGGTGGCGACGTACATGCTGCAGGACAAGCCGGGAGCGGACCTGCTGCGCAGCTGCGCCCGGCTCTACGACGACTATGTGCACCTGGTGGTCCCGCACACGTCGTCCGTACGGTCCGTGGCCGATCTGCGGGGCAAGCGGGTCGCCGTGGGGCCGACCGGCTCCGGGGTCCGGCTGATCGCCGATCACGTCCTCGAAGCCGTCGGACTCGACCCGACGAAGGACGTCGAACCACTGGCGGACGGCATCAGCACCATGCCGGAGAAGCTCAGGAACAACGAGATCGACGCCTTCTTCTGGTCGGGCGGTCTGCCCACGAGTGCCGTGCTGAAGCTCTCCGACTCCTACGGCATCAGGCTGGTGCCGATAGGGAGCGACCTGATCGAGAAGCTGCACGAGCAGGGCGGCGCCTCCCGCTACTACCGGGCGGCCGTGATGCCCGCCGACGCCTACCCCGAGGCCCAGTTGGGCTCGTCCGTACAGACGGTGGCGGTGGCGAACCTCCTGGTCACGCGGGAGGACGCCGACGCAAGACTCACCGAGGAGATCACCCGCACGGTGATAGACCACCGCGACAGCATCGGCGGCGTGGTGCACGCGGCGCAGCTGGTGGACCTGCGGACGGCCATCTACACGGATCCGCTCCAGCTGCACGAGGGCGCGCGGCGCTACTACCGGTCGGTCAAGCCGTAGCCCCTGCCTCCGGCCGCGGTCTCACGGGCTGGGCCGTGACCTTGGCACCCGCACCGTCACCTTCAGGCCGTGCGGCTTGTGATGGTCGTACGAGATGGAGCCGCCGCCCGCGGTGAGCAGCGCGCGGGAGATGGACAGGCCGAGGCCCGAACCCTTGATGTTCTGGTGCCCGGCGCTGCGCCAGAAGCGGTCGCCGATGCGGATCAGGTCCTCGTCGCTGAGGCCCGGGCCGCCGTCGGTGACCACGACGGTCGAGGACTCGCCGTTCGAGGCGACCTTCACCTCGACGCTCTCCCCCTCGGGCGTGAACTTCAGCGCGTTGTCGATCACCGCGTCCAGCGCGCTGGACAGCGTGACCGGATCGGTCCAGGCGGTGGTGGCCGGGCAGGATTCCACGAGTCGTACGCCCTTGCTCGCGGCGACCGGCCCCCACGCCGCCACCCGCTCGGCCGTGAGCTCGCCGATGTCGGTGAGGCACAGGTCCGCCTCGGCGTGCTCGGCGAGCGCCAGGTCGAGGAGGTCGTCGAGGACCTGGGCGAGGCGCTTGCCCTCGGTGCGGACCGAGGCGATCTCCTCATTGCCCTCGGGGAGTGCGAGGGCGAGCAGCTCGATACGCAGCAGCAGCGCCGAGAGCGGGTTGCGCAGCTGGTGCGAGGCGTCGGCGACGAAGGCGCGCTGCTGCTCCAGCACGTCCTCGACGTTGTCCGCCATCTCGTTGAACGACCGGGCCAGGCGCCGGAGTTCCGGCGGACCGCCGGCGGCCGCGACGCGGGACTTCAGGCGTCCGGTCGCGATGTCGTGGGTGGTGGCGTCCAGGACGCGTACGGGTCTGAGCACCCAGCCGGTGAGACGCAGCGCGGCGCCGAGGGCGAGGAGCATCGCGGCGGCCTCGCCCGCGCCGATGATCAGCCAGCCGTGCAGAGTCTTCGAACGCATCTGCCCGGTGGGCGAGTCGGTGACCACGACGGCGACGACATCGCCGTCCTTGACGACCGGGGAGGCGACGATGAGCCGGTGCCCTTGCCAGGGCCAGACCTGCTCCGGGTCGTGGCTGCGGCGGCTCGCGAGGGCCTCGTTGAAGGCGTCGCGCCCTTCGCCCGTCTTGGGCAGCAGCCAGCTCTCGGGGGCGTTGGCCATGGGGGTGGAGTCGCGGTAGAAGACGCCGGCCCGGATGCCGTACAGGCTGTAGTAGCGGGCGAGCTCCTGACTCAGGGTTTCGCGGCGTTCGTCCGTGGTGCCGTCCGTGGGTCCGGTCGACGGGTCGGCCACGTACTGCGCGAGGGAGGCGAAGCGCGCCGTGTCGTCGATGCGGTCGACGACCACCCTCTGCTGCTGCGCGGCCGCGATACTCGCCGCCAGCGGGACGCCGAGCGCGAGCAGCACGGCGGCCATCAGGACGATGAGCAGCGGGAAGAGACGTGTACGCAACGGTCCCCGCTACGCCGCAGGGGCGACGAGCCGGTAGCCGACTCCGCGCACCGTCTCGATCAGCGCGGGCATGTGCAGTTTGGAGCGCAGGGACGCGACGTGCACCTCAAGAGTGCGCCCGGTCCCCTCCCAGCTGGTGCGCCACACCTCGCTGATGATCTGCTCCCTGCGGAACACCACTCCGGGGCGCTGGGCAAGCAACGCGAGAAGGTCGAACTCCTTGCGGGTCAGTTGGATGACCAAACCATCCACACTGACCTGGCGGGTGGGGAGTTCGATGCGCACGGAGCCGAGCCGTAGCGCGCTCTCGCCGGGGGCCGAAGGGTCGTCGGGGAGGCTGCGCCGACTGACGGCGTGAATACGGGCCAGCAGCTCTCCCGTGTCGTACGGCTTCACCACGTAGTCGTCGGCCCCGAGGTTGAGGCCGTGGATCCGGGAACGCACGTCCGCGCGCGCGGTGACCATGATCACCGGGGTGCTGGTCCGCTTGCGGATCTTGCCGCAGACCTCGTAGCCGTCCTGGTCGGGGAGGCCGAGGTCCAGCAGGACGACCCCGAAACCGTCGCTTTCCGGCACCAGCGCCTGGAGCGCCTCCTCGCCGCTGCGGGCGTGCGTGACGTGGAAACCGTGCCGCGCCAGGACCGCGGAGAGGGCGGCGGCGACATGGTTGTCGTCCTCGACGAGGAGCAGTCTCATTCCGACCCCCTCAGGTTCATCGGTCGTACGGTCTCGAATCATCCGTCGTACGGTCTCAGATTGTAAGAACGCGAAAACGTGTTGCAAAAAACGCGTGTTACATGAACATGGACACATGCGCGTGCACCCTGTGTAGTCACGCCGATAGCCAAGGACGGCGTCAAGGGCGTTCTGGTTGCGCGCGACTTCCGTTATCCAGCCGGTACGCGGCATGGCGGTGATCGCTACGCAGCACGATGATGATCATTACGGGGGGTGGCCGCCTGGTATCGGATCGTTATGCTCAATTTCCCCTCAGATGTAATGACGCTGGTCGTACGCGGTCACTACTGTCCTCCCAAACCGCGAGGACGGAGCCAAAAAGCGATGACCGAAGTATCGGTGGCCAAGGACGCCGTGGCCGCGACCGAAGAACTGGTCGTCCTGAAGAGCGTCAACAAGCACTTCGGCGCGTTGCACGTTCTCCAGGACATCGACCTGACGATCGCCCGTGGCGAGGTCGTCGTGGTCATCGGGCCCTCCGGGTCCGGGAAGTCCACCCTGTGCCGCACCATCAACCGTCTGGAGACCATCGACTCCGGGGACATCGCGATCGACGGGAAGCCACTGCCGGACGAGGGCAAGGCGCTGGCTCGGCTGCGGGCCGATGTCGGCATGGTCTTCCAGTCCTTCAATCTTTTCGCGCACAAGACGGTGCTCGAGAACGTGATGCTGGGCCAGATCAAGGTCCGCAAGACCGACAAGAAGGTGGCCGAGGAGAAGGCCCGCGGACTGCTCGACCGTGTAGGCGTCAGCACGCAGGCGGACAAGTACCCCGCGCAGCTCTCCGGTGGCCAGCAGCAGCGCGTGGCGATCGCTCGGGCGCTGGCGATGGATCCCAAGGTCATGCTCTTCGACGAGCCGACCTCGGCGCTCGACCCCGAGATGATCAACGAGGTGCTGGAGGTCATGCAGCAGCTCGCGCGCGACGGCATGACCATGATCGTCGTCACCCACGAGATGGGCTTCGCTCGTTCGGCTGCCAACCGGGTGGTGTTCATGGCCGACGGACGCATCGTCGAAGAGGCTGTGCCGGACCAGTTCTTCAGCAACCCCCGGAGCGACCGGGCCAAGGACTTCCTTTCGAAGATCCTGCACCACTGATCGTCTGCACGTCTCGTCACCGACGGCCCGCATCCGTCCC
Source organism: Streptomyces sp. NPDC058470 (assembly GCF_042721055.1). Taxonomy (NCBI): domain Bacteria; kingdom Bacillati; phylum Actinomycetota; class Actinomycetes; order Kitasatosporales; family Streptomycetaceae; genus Streptomyces; species Streptomyces sp. NPDC058470. Next base: position 964 of record NZ_JBHXMF010000119.1, on the reverse strand, counting down.
CTTCCAAAGGATGTTCACCATGAAGCTTCGCAAGGTCACCGCTGCCTCGGCCGCCGTACTCGCCCTCGCCCTGTCCGCCACCGCGTGCGGTGGCGACGACAACAACAACGTCGATTCGGGTTCCAGCGGCGGCGGCACGATCAAGGTCGGCATCAAGTACGACCAGCCCGGTCTCGGCCTCAAGGAGCCCGACGGTTCCTTCTCCGGCTTCGACGTGGACGTGGCGACTTACGTGGCCAAGGAACTCGGTTACCCCGCCGACAAGATCGAGTTCGTCGAGACCAAGAGCGCCGACCGTGAGAACGCGATCGCCCGCGGCGACGTGAAGTTCATCGCGGCGACGTACTCGATCAACGACGAGCGCGCGGCGAAGGTCAACTTCGCCGGTCCCTACCTGCTGGCCCACCAGGACCTGCTCATCAAGTCGGACTCCGACATCACCAAGGGCACGGACCTCAACGGCAAGAAGCTGTGTTCCGTGACCGGTTCCACCTCGGCGCAGAACGTCAAGAACGACATCGCCCCGGACGCCCAGCTGAAGCAGCAGGCCGGCTACTCGGAGTGCATCGCCGCCCTGCAGAGCGGCGCCGTGGACGCGGTGACCACCGACGATTCGATCCTCGCGGGCTTCGCCGCGCAGGACAAGTACAAGGGCCAGTTCAAGCTCGCCGGTCTCAAGCTGAGCAACGAGAACTACGGCATCGGCCTGAAGAAGGACGACACCGCGACCACGGACAAGATCAACGCCGCTCTGACGAAGATGGTCAGTGACGGCTCCTGGCAGAAGGCGGTCGACGCCAACTTCGGTCCGGCCGGCTACAAGAACGAGCCCGCGCCGAAGATCGGCAACATCGTTTCGTAACGCAAGGCTCCGGCACAGCAACGCAGGGTTCCGTGGGGGGGCGCCCCCCCCCCCCCGCAGGGGGGGCGCGGCGCCAGGCCCGCACCGAAACCCCCCACCCCC
>NZ_JBHXMF010000118.1:0-8049 GCF_042721055.1 Streptomyces sp. NPDC058470 | reverse complement strand
GGTGGGTGGGTCGGGGGTGTGCCGGTACGTCCCGCCTGTCGTCGACGGATCAGGCCTTGGGTAAGGGTGTGGGTGGGCGTGCCGTCTGGTGGGTGGGTCGGGGGTGTGCCGGTACGTCCCGCCTGTCGTCGACGGATCAGGCCTTGGGTAAGGGTGTGGGTGGGTGTGCCGTCTGGTGGGTGGGTCGGGGGTGTGCCGGTACGTCCCGCCCGTCGCCGACGGATCAGACGTCGGGCAGGGGGTGGCGGGTTCGGTGACGCGGGCGTACGCGACGGGCATCTGGACGTACCGGTACGTCCCCTTCCGCCGTTGTTCGGCTGCGGGCCGTGGGGCGGCGGCAATGCATTTCGGCTCCGGCCCGGTGGTCGGTGGTCTGAGGTCGGCAGCTCGCGGTCTGCGGTGTTGCGGTGTCCCTCACCCGTCCGTGGGGGCTCCGCATTTCGGTCCCGGGAATTGTCTTCAGCCTGGCCGAGCTGTCTGCGGCTTGTCCGGCGTGCTTGAGGACGGGTGGTGCCGTCCCGATCCCCACCCGCCCGTGGGGGCGGCGTTTTCAACCCGTCCGGTGTTTGACCGTGAGGCGACGCCGTCCCGATCCCCCACCCACCCTCGGGGGCGGCGTCTTAGCCTGTCCGGCGTTTGAGGACGAGGCCGTTCAGGCCGTTCAGGCCGGTCTGGGGGTCTGGGGGCGGCAGCCCCCGGGAACAAGGGACGGGTAGGGGCGGAGGGGGCGAGGAAAGGTTGTTGTGGTCGGCGCTCGCGTCGGGGTTAGAGGAGGGAGGGGACTTCGGTGGCGGAGACTGAGCGGGCGGCGCGTTCCAGGGCGCTGGCCAGGAGGGCCAGGTCTGTGGGGCCGTTGCCGAGTTCGCGGACGGGGCGGCGCGCCGGTGGGTCGCCCATGCGGTGCCACTCCAGGGGGACGACCGTGGGTCGAAGGGTGGCCGTACGGGGGATACGCCCCGTGACCCGCCCGGCCTGGAAGGGTGTGACCCGCCCGTCGGGGCCGAGTAAACGCCCCCGCCCGGGCGCGGGTTCGTCCGGCCCGGGCACCGACGCCGCCGCGTCAAGAGTGACCCGCAGCGCCGCGGAACGACCCAGCTCGGAATCCCCGGTACGCCCCTCCACACCCGCCGCCGCCACGAGATGCACCCCGAGCCGCTGCCCTTCACGGGCAACCGACTCCAGAGCCCGTACGACCGACCCGGCCGAAGGCCGCCCCAGCGACCCCAACGCAGGGGAGAGCAGCGCGTCCAGGTCATCGACGACCACGACGAGACGAGCCAACGCCGGCCCTGGCTCCGTACGCTCCCGCGCCGCCGCCGGCCGCAACCGCAGCGTCGAACTGGGCTGCGCGTCGAGTTCCCCGGCACCGGACGAGCCACCGCCTGCCGACCGCTGCGTGACCATCCGCCCCGACACCTCGCGCCGGGTGTGCCACTCCGTGAAGTCGAGACGGCCGAGCAACTCCGCCCGCCGCTTCAGCTCGGCGCTCAGCGACTGGGCGAACTCCCGCATCCGTACGGGGTCGTTGGCGGCGAGGTGCGTGGTGACATGGGGGAGGTCCGTGCAGACGCGCAGCCCCTCGCCCTGCCCGCCGACATTGCCTCCGGTGCCGTCCCGCCCATCTATGAGGACGATCCCGAGCCGGTCCGGGCGCTCGGCGGCGGCGAGGGAGGCGGCGATGGAGCGCAGCAGTTCCGTACGACCGCTGCCCGACGGGCCCTCGATCAGCAGATGCGGACCCTCGGCGGCGAGGTCCACGCAGACGGGCCCGCGGGGGCCGGCACCGAGCACGGCCCAGCCGCGCCCGCCCAGCGTCTCCGCGTCGTCGCCCGCGTCGGCCCAACGGGCCATCAACGACGCCGGGGTGGCCCGAGCCAGCCCCAACTCGTCCAGCAGCCGCGCCATTTGGGGCAGTGGCACGGACACCCGCACATGCCGCTCCCCCTGCGCACCAGCACCATCCGTACGCAAGGGAGCCAACGCCCGGGCGAACCGCTCCGCCCACGCCACCGACACGGCGTCGACCGCGGCGACCGTGCCACGGCCCACGGGACCGCGGGTCACGGGGCCGGGTGGCAGGTGTCCGGAGGGGGTGGGGAGTGGGGAAGTGGGGCTGAGGGGGGCGAGGCGGGTGGAGCCTCCGTGCGTGGTGCCTCCGTGCATGGATCCGGCTTCGGTGCGACCTGCGTGTGGTGCCGCCGAGCCGCCGGTCTGGGGCGGTTCGCCGTGTGAGGGGGCGTCGTGTGCGGGTCCGTGCCCCTGGCCGGCATGTGCGGGGCCGCTCCCCGTGGTCCCGCTGTCCTTGGCCCCGGCATGGGGGGATCCGAAGCGTGCGGACCCGGCGTGCGTGGACCCGGGATGCGTGTTCTCGGGATGCGTGGCCAAGGAATCCGTGGATCCCGAATACGGGGTCTCGCCCCGGCCCGGAGTCGTCGCCTCCGGTGCCCCTGCCGGGGCCACCCGCAACAGCCGCAGCGCCGTCGCCACATCTCCGCTGAGCAGCGCGACCGCCCCGCACTCCCGGAACGGCGGTGACGTCACGCACGCCGCCTCGTAGGTGTCCGTCACCGGGGACGCGGGTGACGCCGATGCCGTCTCGGCGAGGCAGATGACATGGATGCCGGCCCGCGGACCCTCGTGGGCCAGCCGTGCCACGGACTCCCGTACGTCGGCGCCTCCGGGGTCGCCGTCCACGACGACGACCGTGTACGGGCCGTCGAAGGCGCCGTCCGCCGGGTCCTCGTCGCGGGCCCACGAAGGGCGCCGGGCTCCGCCGGGATGGGGGGTGTCGGGCGTCGGCGGGTGGTCGTCCAGGCGGCGGAGGAGTTCGTCGGTTCGGGCCGTGGCCTGTTCGCGGTCGTAGGCGAGGAGGAGGCGGCAGTCCTGGCCGTGGGTGGGGCGGAGGTGGGGGAGCCAGCCGAGCCAGGACCACTCGGCGGTGCGGTCCTCCACCGTGCGGGAACGGTCCGCGCTGAGCAGGACGATCTCCAGCACGTCGGGCGAGTGCAGCGCGGCGAGTTGCGCCACGACCGAGCGAGCCAGCCCCATGAGGCGGTCCCGCGGGCCGGCCAGGCCCAGCGCGCCGGCCTCCCGAAGGTCGGCGGTGACCGGCACCGCGGGCAGCAGGCCGGAACCGTCCGGCGCCGCCCGGTCGGTCGTACCCAGCCGGACCGTCAGTGTCTCCGGGTGCCCCGGACCGCGTTCCCACAGCCGGGGTCCCGGTCCCAGCGCGGTGAGCAGCAGCATTGCCGGGTCGGGCCAGCTCTCCGGTGACTGCGCCACCGGAAGGGGGTGCTTGTCGTGTGCGGTTTCTTCCTCGTCGTACGGGTCCTGCCCGGCCTCTGCCGGCTCTGCGCGTCCGCCGGCCAGCCGCCGGGCCCATGCGCCGAGTCCGGCTCGCTTTCGTACGCCGGAGGGCACGTCCGTGCCTCTGGGGGGAGTGCCTTTCCGCCCGCCCATGCCAGGAGTGTCCGCGTCGGTCTGGTCGTCGCTGTCCGTGCCTTCACCGGGAGGGGCGGTGGTCGTACCGGAGGATTCGCAGTTCTCGATCCGCGGGGCGCCGCCCTGTTCCGGCACGGCCGGGCCGTGCTCCTGGGCGGCGGTGATGCCCTCGGCCGACCCCCACTCCGCGGATCCGTAGGCGTGATGTGTCTCCCCGCCGGGCGGGCGGCGGGTGCCTGCGTCTCCCGCGCGCGCGGGAGGCACGCTCGCCGTCGGAGCGGACCGTGCCTGTGCGCCGCCGGGCGCACCGGCACTGCCGGTATCGCCCTGGGCGGGCACCCGGACATGCCCTTCCCCGTCGGGTGTCGTCGCCACCGGCCTCGTACCCCCGGGGAGAGCGAGCCTCAGGGCCGACTCGCCGACGCGCAGGAGCGCGCCCGGGGCGAAGCGGACCGGGCGGGTGCCCACGCGGGTGCCGTTCAGCACGGTGCCGTTCGTGGAGCCGAGGTCGGCGACCGAGACGCGGCCTTCGGGGGTGACCGTGATGGCCGCGTGCAGGCGGGAGACGTCGGGGTCGTCCAGCGGAACGTCCGCGTCGGCGGAGCGGCCGATGCGGATCTGGCCGCCGTGCAGCAGGTGGACGCCGCCCGCGTCGGGGCCCGCGACCACCTGGAGCTGGGCCGCGACGTCGTCCACGTCGGGACCGGGCTCCGCGGGGGAGCCCAGGGACAGCACGGCGCCGTCCGTCAGCGGTGGCTCGCCCACCGTGCAGCGCTGGGCGTCGAGGCGCTCGGCGCCCGCGTACAGCACGACCTGGCTGTCGCTTGCGCCGACCGCCGAGGCCAGACCGGATGCCACCGCCGCCAGCGCCGTCCCGGCGGGGGCGGTGACCAGCACATCGCAGGTCGCGGCACGCCCCCGCGGCTCCGAGGGCGGGCCCAGCGGGTCTACGACGGTCAGCCGGATCTGCATCGCCGTCAGAGGTCCCTTCCGCGCGGGTGTCCGCGACGAGGACGAGGCTGCGCTGTGGTCCCTCCACCGCAGATTCCCCCACCGCCTACGGGCACGTCGGCCAGTAAGGAAAGCATCCTCGCACCTGCCACTGACAACACGCCCGCCCCCCACCCGTAAGTGATCTTGATTGGTCGGCTCTGCCCGGAAAAGTTCCTGACCAGTGCCCTACCCGTGTCCGACCGGTGCCCGCTTGAGATCGGTCACGTTCAGGTCTCGGCAACCAAGCGACCGGACCGAGCGTCTTTCCATCGAACATGTACGGCAACTGGTACGTAAGCGACTATGAGGCGCACGGGACGAGGGGGGCCGCACAGGAGGACGACAGCCCGGTGCTATGCACCCCGGCACTAGAGTGGGTCGGAATCAGCAGGCGATAAGCAAGCAACAGGGAGCGCATGACGTGCGGCCGGTAGGGAGCAAGTACCTCCTTGAGGAACCGCTGGGACGCGGCGCCACAGGCACCGTCTGGCGCGCCCGCCAGCGGGAGACGGCGGGCGCCGAGGCGGCGGTCCAGGGCCAGCCCGGCGAGACCGTGGCGATCAAGGTCCTCAAGGAAGAGCTCGCGAGCGACCCCGACATCGTGATGCGGTTCCTGCGGGAGCGCTCCGTCCTCCTCCGGCTGACCCATCCGAACATCGTGCGCGTACGGGACCTCGTCGTCGAAGGTGATCTGCTCGCGCTCGTCATGGATCTGATCGACGGTCCCGACCTGCACCGCTACCTCCGCGAGAACGGCCCCTTCAGTCCCGTCGCCGCCGCCCTCCTGACCGCCCAGGTCGCCGACGCGCTCGCCGCCAGCCATGCCGACGGCGTCGTGCACCGCGACCTGAAGCCCGCCAACGTCCTGCTCACCCAGTACGGCGGCCAGATGCACCCGATGCTGACGGACTTCGGCATCGCCAGGCTCGCGGACTCCCCGGGGCTGACCCGGACCCACGAGTTCGTCGGCACGCCCGCGTATGTCGCGCCCGAGTCCGCGGAAGGCCGTCCGCAGACGTCCGCCGTCGACATCTACGGGGCGGGCATCCTGATGTACGAGCTGGTCACCGGGCGTCCGCCGTTCGGCGGCGGGTCCGCGCTCGAAGTGCTGCACCAGCACCTGAGCGCCGAACCGCGCCGCCCGTCGACCGTCCCGGACCCCCTGTGGACCGTCATCGAGCGCTGCCTGCGCAAGAACCCGGACGAGCGGCCCAGCGCCGAGAACCTCGCGCGCGCGCTGCGTACGGTCGCCGCAGGCGTCGGTGTGCACGCGAACTCCGCGCAGATCATGGCCGCGGAGGGTGTGGGGGCGCTGCTCGCCCCCGACCTGTCCCCGGCGACCGTCCCGGGCATGCCCGGCGCCGCCGACCCCACCCAGGTGCTGCCGCAGGGCGCGGGCGCGTACGACCCGAACGCCGCGACCAGCTACCTCCCGCACACCGGCGCCGCCGACCCCACCTCCGTACTCCCGGGCCGTGGTGCGGCCGACCCGACCGCCGTCATGCCGCCCGTGCCGCAGAACCAGCCGGGCGTGCCGGGACCCGAGGACCCGCACCCCTGGCAGAGCCAGCTCCGTGCGGCCCGCGACCGCAACGAGCCGACACAGGTCCAGTACCTCGACCCGAACGAGGACCCGCTGCGCCGCCGACCCCAGCGGCAGGTCGCGCGGCCCCAGCAGCGACCGCAGCAGGGTCAGCAGCCGCCGCCCGGATACGGATATCCGCAGCAGCAACAGCCGCAGCCCCAGCAGTACGCGCCTCAGCAGCCCAGGCGTCAGCAGCCTCCGCCGCAGCATCAGCAGCCCCAGAGGTACGCTCCCGCGCCGCAGCAGCCGCAGCAGCCCGCCCCGCGTGAACCCCGCGAGCCGCGGCAGCGCAGTGCCAACCCGATGAAGATTCCCGGGCTCGGCTGCCTCAAGGGGTGCCTGTTCACCGTCGTCATCCTCTTTGTCGCCGCTTGGCTGATCTGGGAGTTGAGTCCTCTTCAGGATTGGATTGGGACCACCAGGAGTTTCTGGGAACAGCTGACGACGATGTACCACACCGTCTCCGGGTGGGTCGGGGATCTCGGCGGAGGTTCCAGCGGGAGTTCCGGGACGTAATTCGGGACTTCTGGGAACCGACTCTGGGGATTTGTCGACACCTGGCGGGTGATTTCCGGCTCCGGCGTGAAGGTTGGCTCTTCAGGCGCGTACTTTTAGCGACAACACGCGTCCGTAGGAGCAGCCTTGGCACGGAAAATCGGTAGCCGGTACACCGCGAACCAGATTCTTGGGCGGGGCAGCGCCGGCACGGTGTGGCTGGGCGAGGGGCCCGACGGGCCCGTCGCCGTCAAGCTGCTGCGCGAGGACCTCGCCTCCGACCAGGACCTCGTGGGGCGCTTCGTGCAGGAGCGCACGGCGCTGCTCGGGCTCGATCATCCGCATGTGGTCGCGGTGCGGGATCTCGTCGTCGACGGCAATGACCTCGCGCTCGTCATGGATCTCGTACGAGGCACGGATCTGCGGACCCGGCTGGACCGGGAGCGGCGGCTCGCCCCCGAGGCCGCCGTCGCGATCGTCGCCGATATCGCGGACGCGCTGGCGGCCGCGCACGCCGCCGGCGTCGTCCACCGGGACGTGAAGCCGGAGAACGTGCTGCTCGACATGCAGGGTCCGCTCGGGCCCGGCGGCTCGCACCCCGCGCTGCTGACCGACTTCGGTGTGGCCAAGCTCATCGACTCGCCCCGGCGGACCAAGGCGACGAAGATCATCGGCACGCCGGACTATCTCGCGCCCGAGATCATCGAGGGGCTGCCGCCCCGCGCGGCCGTCGACATCTACGCCCTGGCGACCGTGCTGTACGAACTGCTCGCCGGGTTCACGCCCTTCGGGGGCGGACATCCGGGAGCGGTGCTGCGGCGGCATGTGACCGAGACGGTCGTTCCGCTGCCCGGGATCCCGGACGAGCTGTGGCAACTGCTCGTGCAGTGTCTGGCGAAGGCGCCGGCGTCGCGGTTGCGGGCGTCCGAGCTGGGGGCGCGGTTGCGGGAGCAGCTGCCCATGCTGGCGGGGATGCCGCCCTTGGACGTCGATTCACCGGACTCCGAGTCCGGGGAGGACAACGGGTACGAGGAGGCGGAGCCGGCCGCGCCGCGGGATCCGTCACCGGTCCGGCGGGCGGCCGTGCCGCTCGTGCCCGGCGCGGTGTCCGACTCGAACCGGGACACCCATACGTCGATGCGGGTGCCGGGGCCGGATGAGCTGGCGGGGGGCGCGCGGGGGACGGCTCGGGTGCCGCGGGCCGCGGGGACGCCGCGTCCTGGGTCCGCCCGGCATCGGGCTTCCGCTCGGCGACGGCGGATCACGCTCGGGACGGCGGCCGTCGCGCTGGTGGCCGCGGTGGGTGTCGGTACGTGGCTGGCCGCCTCGGGGGAGGACGGCGGGTCCACGCCGTCGCCGGACACGAAGAACTCGGCCCCGGCGGCTCCGTGACCCTGGTTTTCTCCGCCCCCTCCGTCCCCTCCGCCCCTTCCCGTCCCTTGTTCCTGTGTTCCTGGTGGCTGTCGTCCCCAGACCGCCGCTTCGGCCTGAACGGCCTCGTCCTCAAACGCCGGACGGGCTGAAAATCTTCAGCC
>NZ_JBHXMF010000117.1:0-9603 GCF_042721055.1 Streptomyces sp. NPDC058470 | reverse complement strand
CACCCACCATGCCGCTGAACACCACCGACAGAAAGACCTAACGGAGTCCTACTAGGTGTTTACCTAGCTAGGTATCTAGGTAGCTAACTAGGTAGGCATTGTGCTATTCTGGAATAGAAGTACTTAAAAGGGTAAACATAATGCAATCCCAAGAAGAATTACTCAACGCCTGCAAAGCCTTTGTAACCGCACGTACCGGCCTCGACGTACGCACCTGTCGCGCCACGGGCGGGGGAGCGTGGTTGCAACTGGCGGCCCGTCTCATGGCGAGCGACGAGCAGGCACGGCGCACCCGCACGACAGCCCAACGGCTTCGGCGGTACCACAGACGCCCGTACTAGCCGCCAGAGCAGCCGCCGCGGCTCAACCCACTCACGACAACGGCCCGAGTAGGTACAAGGCTTCTCGGGCCGTTGTATGCGCGCCGGCGGGGAACTAACTCCCTGCACAGAAGCACTCTCGGTCGTCGGAACCTAGGTTCGGGGCTCTCGGGGGAGGGAGCTCACTACGACGACCGAGGGTGCGTATGAGGGCGGGTACTCCTGACAGCGTGACGCAGTGGTGCGGCTCAACTAATGGGAGCGTCGCAGCGATGTCGTCCCTGGGAACGCTTGCGGTAGCGCAACCAGCGGCACCAGGCGGAGCGGTGAGCGCGCGGTCGCGGATTGGGAGGGAGCTGCAACAGGTGAAGCGGCCACGCCTGGCGGCCCGTCTCGACCCAATGGCGCTGCTGTAAGCGGAAGATGCAGAGATGGCAGGCGTACAGCGGCATGGCCTTGCTGTAGGAAGTGACGTCGCCGATGAGGGCTACGGGTATGCCGGTTGTGTCGCAGCGGAAGCAGGTGCCACGAAACCAATCGAAGTGCTGCCATATGAGGGTGGGGGTCATGGTGGGGGACTCGCTTGCGTAGGTTCCGCGGAGCTCGGGCCGACTGACCCCTAGTCGCTGGTCAACTCCGTTGGCGCGCAGACCTCGTGAAGTTCCGCTCTCGCTTCCAGGGTGACGGCCTCGCGGATGACCAGCTCAGCTATTGGGTGGCTGGTAAGGCTCTTCACCGAGGGCACCAATAGATGTTCCGCGCCGTGTCGTTGGAGCAGGCCGACCAAGCGTCCGAGGGGTAAGCCATCCTCGGAGTTGAACTCAATCTGGCACAGCTCATACCCGCGCTCCTCGGCGTAGTCGCGGAACTGCTGTTCCTGCGCGAGCACTTGGGCGGCCGATGCCTCCGGGTCGAGCGGTATGTAGGCAATAGCCAGTTGCTTAAATGGCGCGGACATGAGCGGCCCTTTCCGTTGCGGCGTGAGCTTCAGACGGGCAGCGCTAGTCGAGCGCCATAACGCACCACACCACTTTTCCGCCGGTTGGAGGCAGGTAGTAACCCCACTCCTTCGAGATGGTGTCCACGATGAACAGCCCGCGCCCACCGATCTCAGAAGGTTCAGAATTCCCGTCGCTGATGGGTGGTCGGGTGTCCGGGTCGGCCACCTCAACAATCAGGTGGGTATAGCGGTGGCGAAGCGTCAATCTCGCCGGAGTAGGGGAGGGGTCGTCATCCGGCGGCGCGGCATGTTTCACCGCGTTGGTGACGAGTTCTGAAACAGCCAGGGCGGCCGAGTCGATGTGGTCGCTCGGCACGCTCCACGCGCTGAGTACGTCGCGGGTGTGTCTGCGCGCCCAGCGGACGGCTTCAGACTGCGCGGCCAACTCCAGCTGGCTAATGAAGCGTTCCGGGGTCATTGCGGTGCTCCCTTGCTCTCTCGCTTGGTGGAGAAGCACGGCAATGAGCATGGGCGGCAGGGGCGTTGGGACGTCATGGCGCTGCCGCATGAGCGGATATGCGCGGGATGCATGGACAGCCGGACGCCGGATGCCTAGCGTCAGTAGGCTTGGGGGTTGGCACCAGCTGAGGGAAGCCACGGGAGCGCGAGGTACGACATGACCAGGCAAGATGCGCGGCATTGCTCCTGCGGCACGCGCCTGGCGCGGGACAACTCCGGCGACCTATGCGCCGTATGCCTTCGTCGTGAGCGAGCGCGGGTAGTCACCCGCCCGCCCGCCGTACCCCCGGAGTTCTGGCACCACCCGACAATGCAAGAAGCGCTCGAACGTTGGCACATGGGCCATGTGTTCTATGCATACCGGCTCCATCCGTGGCATGGCCGCGCGGTTTCTCAGGAGTCCATGGCAACGTGGCTCGACCTGAACCAGGCCCAACTCAGCCGCATTGAGAGCGGCAAACCCCCGCAGGACCTCGCCAAACTCATGAGATGGGCGCATAGCCTCGGGATTCCCGGCGATCTACTGTGGTTCAAGCTGCCCAGTCGCCGCGAGGCACTCCCGACAGAGAGCCCAGTAGTGGCGTCTCCGTCGCCAAGAGAGAAGCCCGCCGGCGCGCTTCTCCCGGTCGTAGTTAATGGCCGCACCGTGCTGGTGCCGGTGGATGCACACACCATTGCGGCGAGCGGTTTGGGCAGCGCACTTGGCCCCCTGGCGGACAGTTCCGCCACCACGTACGCCACAGAACGAGGCTTCATGAGCCCCCTCAACCGCCGCGACCTTCTCAAAGGCGGCATTGCCGCCGCCGCACTACCCGGCCTCGGCCTGGAAGAGCTGCACCACGTTGCATCCGCCCTGAACGATGCTCGGCGCTACCTCGACGGCCCGATGGTGGACTACTTCCGCCGCCAGCTCGACAAGGCGAAGCGCGACGATGGCGCGCGCGGCCCCAAGAAGACGTTGCCGGTAGTGCTCGGCCTCGTCGGTGCCATTGAAGGCAGCGCCCGGGATGTGAAGCCGAACGTGCGCCGGGAACTGCTGACTGTCGGGGCAGAAGGCGCGGAGTTTGTTGGCTGGCTGTACCGGGACATCCAGGAACCCGACACAGCGGTCTTCTGGTACGACCGCGCCATGGAGTGGGCGCAGGAAGCGGGCAACGCTCCCATGCAGGGGTATGTACTCCTGAAGAAGTCACAGATGGCGTACGACGAGCGTGACGCGCTTCGGATGCTCACCCTCGCCCAGGCCGCCCGTCACGGCCGGTGGCAGCTCCCGGTACGTGTCCGCGCTGAAGTCACCCAACAAGAAGCACTCGGCCGCGCCATGCTGGGTGACCCGCTCGACGTCGTGCGCGCTGGACTCGACACCGCACAGGAACTGTTGGACAGGGCCACTGAAGACGGCTCGGGTGAGTTGGGTGCCTATTTCACCGGGCACACCCGTCTGTTGCGCGACGCCATTACCTTCACCGAGGCAGGGAAGCCCGGTACTGCTGCCGAGATGTTCAGCGACGTCATAAGCGTTGGGGCGCTGTCGAACCGGGATACCGGCTTCTTCAACGCGCGGCGAGCGGCGGCGTTGGCGCTCAGTGGTGAACCAGACGAGGCGGCGAGGGTAGGGAAATCGTCGGCCGAAGTCGCCCACGACATGAAGTCAGAGCGGACAGTACGGGTGCTGGGTGAGGTACTCCAGACCCTCGACCGGTGGCGCAGTCGTCCGGCGGTGCGTGAATTCTGTGAGGCCCTGTCGGCTTGACGTAACTTTGTTGGTGGGGGGCTAATGAACGTGAATGATTGGTCGGCGATATCCACTGTTGCATCCGCTACCTTGGCGTTGGCGGCAATCGCGATCGCTGTACGAACTCACCAGACGGAGCATCGGCGGTCTAGGTTTGAGACTGCTCGGAGCCTACTCCAAGAGCTCAATTCTGGCGAGACAGTGCCCGTTCGCCACAGCATTGCACGACTCCATTACGGCCACCAACACGAGATGACTCCCGATTTGAGTGATGCAGATCAGGTGCGCTTGCACTTCGCCGCCTATTACACGATGTTGTGGTGTTTCGAACGCGTTGAGGCTGGGCGGACATCTCTTATTGCAGGTCGCCGTCGTTATGGTCGTGACCCAGTCATCGAATATCTGGACAGTCGATTGGCATGGCATGTTGCTGAGTTCGCCTGCGGAATTCCAAAGGCACGCGCACGACTGGCGGCAACAGCGTCCGACGGGACGGTCAAGGATAGAGACTCGGTTCAGGGATTCCTTCGATTGTTGTCCGCACTCCAAGCTTGCGGGCTCGTTGACCAGGTGTTTGCGTCAGGTTCCTGCATGGGGAGTGGGGTCTGTCCGTGTGAATGTCACCAATAAACGGCCGAGTCGCCAGAAAATAAAGCGTGTTATGAGCTCTCAGGCCGTGCCGGCACCGAGCCACTGACTCACGGTCTGGATGACGAGTGCCTGGTACTCCTGGCTTTTGGGGTCTTTGTATTGGGGGTCATCGTGAACGGCGAAGCCGTGCTGTGAGCCCTCCACCGGTACCAACTCACACGGTGCGTTGAAGAGCGGTACGGCATCCCGGGACGACTCGAACGGTACGAGGGTGTCGGCCGTACCGTGGACGATGAGGGTGGGTGCCTGTACCTCTCCCAGGGCCTCGTGGGGCCGGAGCCAAAACACCTCGTTCATGATGGGCCGCCCATGGCGGAGAGTAGGGGTGAACTGAATGGCCCCCTGCTCGTCCAGTTCGCGCGCCGCTTCCTCGGTGATGCTGTCGTTGTTCCAGTACGGCCGACTGTCGATAGTGCGCTTCTTGTAGTCGAGCTGGGGGTTGAAGAGCACCAGGCGCGCAACGTCCGCGGGACGCTTGGCGGCGTAGTAGGCGCAGATACCCCCACCGAAGCTGGCACCGAGAAGCGTTACCTTCTCGGCGGCCGTGGCCTCACGTAGGTAGGCGAGCGTGGCGCGGATGTCGTTGAGGATGGTCGAGAGGGTGAGCTCTTCTTGCCGCCCCTCGCTGTCGCCATGGCCGCGCAGGTCGAACCGAAGCGAGGCGATACCGGCTTCAGCTAGTCCATCTGCCAGCCGGGTAAAGAAGCCACCTTCCTCCCGGGTGACGCCGCCGCCGTGCACGAGTAGCACTGCCTGCGCGGTCGGCTGCTGTGGACGAACGAGGGTGCCCGCCAGGTGCAGGCCGTCGAGGGTACGTACCGTCACGCTGTCTGCTGCCATGTACGGAAGCGTAGTGAGCGGGGCACAGTGCCAACAGTGGACGACCACAGTGCGGGCACCAGCGGGAGAGTTCGACAACTGACGCCGTAGGAGCTGAGACAGAAGCCCTGGTCGGCGGGACAGGTCGGGGCCTCTGTTGTGCGTTTGGTTGACGCTTCTCGGAGGCCTGGGCTTCGTGGGAAGCGTCCGGAACGAGTAGGGGAGGGGGGAAGTTTCCCCGTTCCTTCTGGCGATGAGTCGCACAAATTCTTCGAGAGGCAAGCCGGGGCGCAGGTACTACTGTCAAACATCTTCCGTAATCGGTGAGTTGCACCCACACTGGGCGACGCAGGCGTCTAGCACTACATTGAGCGGCGACCTATAATCACTAAGTAATAGAGGGTAAAGCGAAAGTGAGGCAGCCGTGAACGACGGAGGAGAGTAGGCTAAAGCGTGAATGAAACAGCGCCAAGCGCAGACGAGGACGCTGACTCTGGTGATGAACGCAAGGTACGGCGATGGATTGCAAGATTCCTCGCCTACCTTCTTTTGTTGCCTGCGTCCTTATGCTATGCCGCTGCGCGCCTCTGGTTTCCGTCGGGTGAGGCTCATAGCGCTGCGATTGCTCTTGGTGAGTCCTTCCTCGTTGCTTCCATCCTCGGCATCGGTGGAGACTTCTATCTCAAGCAGCAACTGAGTAAGGCTTCGGAACGAAGGGGCATTGCGCGAACGCTCGGGGAAATTTTTGGTTTCCTCGACCCGAACCAGCCGCTTGAGCTTAAAACTGCCGTGGAAGACTTCGCCAACGAGAAGTGCTACTACAAGTGGACGCGCTGGAAGATATCCTTCGACTGGGTAGACCCTGAAACTAAGCTTATTCTCAGGCTGCAACTCGAATTGAAAGGGGAGGGGGTAGCCCTCGCTAGGGCTGGATTGAGGTTTAGGAACCCACTGTGGATTCTTCGATCTGCGGACGGATTTGAGTCAGCATATACCTACTATAATCTGCATTGCTCTCCGTCCGAGGTAAACGTTGAAGAAGATGAGGAGGCCATAAAGTCCTATTCGCCCGAGCCGAAAGAGGGGGACAGCCGTGTACTCCTCAACCATGCGAAGCTCATCGCCGAGAAGAGTCCTAGAGCGGTTATCGCCTATCAGGATAAATTCTCGATGTTGAGGCGGGCTCGCATGTATCGTCACTTTACGGACTACGTACCGCTGGCGCACGGGACATTCACTATTGATTTCACTCTTGAGTTCGACGGAACCGCCCTCCCAGACTTGATCGTGTCCGCCTTTACTCCTAAGAGTTCCCAGAACGACGAGGAGTGGGTGTCTCACGGGCGCGAGACTGATCCTAGGAAATTTTCCTGGTTCAACGTAACGCCGAATCAGGCGACGATCGTGAGTTGGCGCCGCAAGGAGGAAGCCCTAGGAGGTTCGGGAGCGGATACGACTAGACGCAGCGAATCGCAGTAGTCTCAACCCCGCTCCGTGCGACTCACGCCGGCACCGGGATACTGTCGCGCGCTCCCGGTTGTCAGTGACGCCGACTATCCTTGCTGATGCCGCGTTAGGCAGGCGCACTGCTCCGCCAGGACTACCGAACCCGCTTTGTACGTCGGCGCTCACAGGCGGGTGGTCAGATGTCTTTTGGTGAGGTTGACGCGGCGGGCAACATCTTCGAGAAGACGTTGTGGTTGCTGCGGTCGGGTTGGCACTGGGGTAAGCGGACGGTACAGGGCGACCACTACACCATCGCCCCGTGCGGCGGGATGGAACGCGACTACGCCGACCGCTTCGTAGTCCGGGTTTGTGTCGCGCCGACGCGCGCGGTGAAGCCGATTGAGCCCGTCGACCTGGCCGCCCGCGCCCAAGTAGTGGCGCGGGAAATCTTTGGCGAGCTGCCGTACGAGGTCGACTACTCCGGAGAAGGGCTGGTGCGCTTCGCCGTCTTTGACGACGGCGAGTTCGGCCGTTTCAACCGGCACCAGCTGGAGGTGTACGGCTCCGGCTTGCTCGATCTCCGCTGGGGGTTGCACATGGAGGTAGTAGATCAGGTAGCCGACCCGCTACCACTGGCCGAAGTGGCGGCCGTCATCCGTCGGGTTCATGCGGTGGTGCAGGGGAGTGGGTACCGCAATCTGTACCGGAAGCGGCTGAGTGAGAAGCGCCGCCGGCATGACTGGCGCGTCGGAGTAAGTGGCAGCAGGAGCACGATCAAGGGACAAGTTGTGTGGGAGACCCTCGACGTTCCGGGTTCAGACTCCTTCGCCCGTGCCTCCAGGCGCTACGCCGACTGCCCTCGCATCGGCTTCGCCGCGGAGCGCCTTCTGTCGCGCAAGCAGGGCGAAGCGCCCATCACCATCGTGCAGCCGGTGGTAGAAGAGTTGCTGATGCATGCCGGGTACCTCGACGCGCGCGAGAGTGCCGCCGCCATCGTGGCTCACCATCAGTTGGACAGTTCGTCGCGGCCAGCCCTGACATAGAAACGAGCTCCCGGCCGCTTGATGAGGCCGGAGGCCCGGAGGGTGTAGCTACTGCTGCTCGTCCAGCCATTGGATGATCGCCCGCCGACACACACGTTGGGCTTCGCTGGAGAGTTCGTACTCGTAAGACGGCTTGGGTGTGTGCCACCCGAAGCCGACTTCTTCGTCGGCGCTGAGTAGTGCGGTGCCGTGAGTGAGGTCGGAACGCTTGTCGTACAGCAGCTTTCGCGTCTTGCGCTCGGCAGCGTCGTGTTCGTCCCGCATGGGGGCGTACTGGTCAATGAAGCACCGGAAGTAGGCCGTTGGCCCGGCTAGATGGTTCGTGCACTGGGGGCATCGCTCCCGGTGGGGTGCGTACTTGAGCATGGCTTCAACCGCTTGAATGAGAGCTTGGAAGTACGCCGACTTGGAGATGTCCCAGACTTCCCGCGCGTGGTGAAGCCAGTAGGCGGCGCGGAGTAGGCGCGCACGGTCGTCGTCGCCAAGCCGCATGAAAGTGTCTAGCTTCTGCTCCAAGTCCTCGGGTAGTACCAACACTTGGTCGGCGAGCACGCCGCTTGGCATAGTCGCCACCATCTCAATGGCGGGAAGGTCGCTCTGCGGTGACAGCTCGTCGGCGTACCCGTCAAAGTTCGGAACGAAGTAATGCTCTAGCGCCCACACGGAGCGCATCGCTCCGGGCGTTGCATCCATCATCCAGTGTTTACGTGAGTTGATCGGTGGCACGGTGAGGCCTGGCACAAGAAGAGAGAGCAACAAGGCGAGCTGTCGCGGTTCCCGCAGCACGCGCATGTTCCTTACCTGCGGGTCATTAGAGCCGTTGAACTTCACCTCAAAGACGAGCGGGTGCCTACCCATTACCATTTCGGGTCGGGGTGCTTCATCTGGGGCACGCCGAATCACGAGCTTGTCTCGGTATCGCCAGTAGCCCTCTGTGGGTACGTGCGCGAACAGAACCATGCGGTGGACAAGGTGTGTCTCCGGAGCAAGCAGTGTTGCTTTGACCTTCTGCTCGATCTGTGTGAAGGCTTCTTCGGTGAGACCTGGCCCCGGGATGATGGCGCGTAGGCCACCTTTTTTGAAGTAGTGCAACGTCAGTGCTGGTGAGTCGGCACGCGGGAAGTCCACCTGAAGCTCAGACGTAAATTGCGACTGGTGCATAACGTCAGCAATAGCCCACGCCAACTCGTCGGGCTCGACGGTGCGCATACCCAGCCGACGTTCAACCTCCTGTTTGGTCAGTTTGGTCATGGGTGGAGTGTACGTCGATGCCCTATATGGGTACAACAGGTTTTATTTATGCCGCAGCCAGTGACACTTTACATGCGAGTAAGTCCCACTCATCGCCGAGCACACAGCGGAGCGCCGACATCTTCCCGTTGGCCATTCCCTACTCCACGGCACTTCATGTGGCGCCTATTAAGCTTTTAGGTCCTCTCGAATGGATGCATAACGTGCCTCGACCCCAACGCGCTTAAAGAACTCATCTGTAAAAGCGAGGGCCGAGGATAGTGACCAAGCGGCTAGGGCGTAGCAGAGTGAGCGATCCAACGTGGGGTTTCCAGAGCCCGTAAAAGGATTACGCGCAAATCGCTTCTCGTTACTTTCCAAGAAGCGGATTCCTGAAGTCTCCACGCGGGAAGTCTGGCGTAGTTGGTGCGTATCCCTCCAGCGCGGCTTGTAGTGCATTAGCTCATTGCGGAGGTCGAGCACCGCAAAGGCGTTCTGGAAGGTTCCTTCACCACGGGCCATAGGTTGAAGACTAAGCGTTGTTAGCGCCTTCTGGTACCGCTCAAGAATGGGTTCCTTGATTTGTGTGGGCCAGGCATCAACCAAGAGCTCTCGCTGGGCTTCAGGCAGTTTTCCGCCGAGCTCAAGATTAGGATACTCGGCGGACGTGTAGAGCTCGTTTACGGTTGCATCAAGGAAGGCTGAGGTGGTGAAGATGGAAGCAAGAACGTACGAGCGGTGCATGCTCTGGGAGGACTCGGCATAAGTTGCCTTTTCTTCGGCCGAAGGCTCTAGCGGATTTGTTTCAAGATCACGCACTCGTCGAGTGGACATTGCGGCTGCGTTGATTTGATCTAGCGAGTACCAGTTGTGTGGGGGTGCGGGTGCCCGCCTGGGAGG
>NZ_JBHXMF010000116.1:0-11871 GCF_042721055.1 Streptomyces sp. NPDC058470 | reverse complement strand
CCCTGATTGGGTGCGCCCCACCGGCGTTCCGTCCGAAGGCAACCTCAGCCGAGCGGCAGCCCGTTCACCGGCAGCCCGTGCGTGGGCAGGCCCTGCAGCGGGAGACCGCCGAGCAGCCCGGCCACCGGCGCGGTCGGCCCGTCGGCGAGGATGCGCGCGACGATCGGCTGCGCGGCGGCCACACCCGCGCCGAGCGCGCCCTGCCCCTGGGCGATCGCCTCGCCCGCCCCGGGGAGCGCCTTGGACACGTTCTCCGCGGGCAGCGTCGAGGTGACGGTGCCCAGCGCCGAGGAGACGTCCGGCACGGCCGGCGCGGCATTCGCGGCACCGGTGCCCGCGGCGGCGAAGGCGGCACCGAGAGCGGCGACACCGAGGGTCTTGGCAGCAGACTGCTTCATTTTGAATGCGTCCTTGGATCCGTGAGACGGGGATGTGAGCGGTCCAAGACCGTAAACACCTCAAGCGGCCTTCCGCAAACATCGAAAAGCGGCCGAGTCATGGAGAAAAAGTGAAGACCCGGCCGCCTCCCACCCCTTCCGATCAGCCCTCATCCTCCACAGAACCGCTGGTGGAGGCGGTCTGCTGGAACAGCCAGGCGGACTTCAGCTCGGCATAACCGGGCTTGATCACGTCATTGATCATGGCCAGTCGTTCATCGAAAGGAATGAATGCTGACTTCATAGCATTGACGGAGAACCATTGCATGTCGTCGAGCGAATAACCGAACGCCTCGACCAGATGCTCGAATTCCCGGCTCATACTGGTACCGGACATGAGCCGATTATCGGTATTCACGGTGGCGCGGAAATGCAGCCGCCGCAGCAGCCCGATCGGATGGGCGGCGTACGAGTCGGCGGCGCCGGTCTGGAGGTTGGAGCTGGGGCACAGCTCCAGGGGGATGCGCTTGTCGCGTACGTACGAGGCGAGCCGTCCGAGCTGCACGGAGCCGTCCTCGTGGACCTTGATGTCGTCGATGATCCGCACCCCGTGCCCGAGCCGGTCGGCACCGCACCACTGCAGCGCCTGCCAGATCGAGGGCAGCCCGAAGGCCTCGCCGGCGTGGATGGTGAAGTGGTTGTTCTCCCGCTTGAGGTACTCGAAGGCGTCGAGGTGCCGGGTGGGCGGGAACCCTGCCTCGGCGCCGGCGATGTCGAAGCCGACGACACCCAGATCCCGGTACCGGTTGGCGAGTTCGGCGATCTCCAGAGCGCGGGCGGCGTGCCGCATGGCGGTGAGCAGGGCGCCGACGCGGATGCGGTGGCCGTTCTCGCGGGCCAGCCGCTCGCCCTCCCTGAAGCCCTCGTTGACCGCCTCGACGACCTCTTCGAGGCTGAGCCCGCCCTCCAGGTGCTGCTCGGGCGCGTATCGCACCTCGGCGTACACGACGCCGTCCTCGGCGAGGTCCTCGGCACACTCGGCCGCGACCCGGACGAGCGCTTCACGGGTCTGCATGACGGCGCAGGTGTGGGCGAAGGTCTCCAGATACCGCTCCAGGGAACCGGAGTCGGCGGCCTCACGGAACCAGATCCCGAGCTTGTCGGGGTCGGTCTCGGGGAGACCCGAATAGCCCGTGGCACGGGCGAGTTCGACGATCGTCCCGGGGCGCAGGCCTCCGTCGAGATGATCGTGCAGCAGGACCTTGGGCGCCCGGCGGATCTGCTCCGAGCTCGGGGTGTTCCGGATCTGGCTCGTCATTACCGCACTCTAGCCCCTACGCGCGTAGATCTCCTGTCGGGCAGATCCGTCGATACGTAACGGTGACCCCGCGGACGGGTGGCGTACACCGCCGCTTCTGAGACTGTTCTGTCATGGCACATCAAGCGACGCCGGTTCGCAGAGCCCGGCTGGGGAGGGCGCTCGGCTCGGAACAGACGGCGGTCAGCGGGGTCGTCCTGCTGCTCCCGGGCGGCGAGGAGACCTCCGCCCGCAGACCGTCCTCGATGCTGGCGGCCGCCTCCGTCCACACACTGGGGCGCCATCTGACGCGCGCGGGACGCATGGAGGGCCTGGCCACGCATGTCGTGCACTACCGGGTCCGCGGCTGGAACGGCGGCGAGGCGGAACTGGCGGCCGACGCCTCCTGGGCCGCCGACGAGATCGTACGCCGGTACGGAGACGTCCCGGTGTGCCTCGTCGGCGTCGACATGGGCGGTCGGGCGGCGCTGCGCGCGGGCGGTCACACCGCCGTCAACTCCGTGCTCGCGCTTGCCCCTTGGCTGCCCGAGGAGGATGTGGCGGCACCACCCGAACCGGTGAAACAGCTGGCCGGGCGGCGCGTGCTGATCGTGCACGGCACGAACGACGAGCGCACCGACCCGGAGTTGTCCTTCCGTCTCGCGGCACGCGCGAAGAAGGCCAACCGCGACATCTGCCGCTTCGAGGTCCACTCCGACGGACACGCGCTGCAGCAGCACCGGACCGAAGTCATGGCCCTGGCCGAGGACTTCGTCCTGGGCGCACTGTTCGGCCGTTCCTTCTCCCGGCCGGTGGAGGACGCCTTCGCCGCGCCGCCACCGCTGGGACTGCGGATGCCGCTCGCGGCGGGCTTCGGGCAGTCGCGGCGCCGGTAGCCGCCCACGCGCAACACGCACAAGGCACACCACCCGCGAAAACCGCGGCACCCCCGCCACAGGATCCCCTTGCACATCTTTACTGAAAATGATTATCGTCTTTATGTGCCCACGGAGGGCATGTACATGACTCAGGGGGGTCTCTTTTGCGTACCCGCAAGCGCCTGCTGACCGTTTCCGGTATCGCCGCCGCCGCTCTCGCCGCGGCCGGCCTCAACACATCCGCCTTCGCCGCGACAACGCTGTCGTCCGGGCACGTCGACGTACTCGACTCGGAGTGGGACGGCAGCGCCCTGCACCTGCACGTGCACGACGAGGTGACCGACACCGAGTACGAGCCGGCCGATGTGACCCTGGCCGTCCCGGCGGCCGCGAAGGTCACCAACCCGGGCTACGGCTTCCTCGGCACCGGCACCCAGGTGTGGCTGCTGCCCGACACGGAGGCCGAGGCCACCGCGGCCGGCGTGCTCTTCGCCGGCGTCTCCACCGAGCACCTCACCACCGGCACCTTCACCGGCGACACCGTCACCTACACCCTGGTGAACGCGACCCGGAACGGCGCGAGCACCGAGGACTTCAGCGTCTACAGCGACGCCTCGGGCTCGGTGAACCGCTACTTCGACAGCGGCAGCACCGCCAACCGCGCCGAGTCGTTCACCGTCGGCGCCCACAACCACCCCAACTGGGCCTTCGAGGAGGCGGGCACCTACCAGGTCACCTTCACCGTGAGCGGCACGGTGGGCGGCGGCACGGTCACCTCCGAGCAGGAGACCCTCACCTTCGTCGTGTCGGGCTGATCCGCACCGATGAGTACAGGACGCACCTACGCCGCCGCGGTGATCGCCGCGGCGGCGGTACTCACCGGCGCGGTGGGGCTCTTGGCGGGCGGCACCCCGCCCGCCCGGGCCTCGTCCGGCGCCGTCGTGCTCGACGACGGAGCGGTCGACCTCACGCCCCGGCTGGTCGACGGCGAACTCCAGCTCCAGATCGACGACCGGAGGACGGGCACCGCGGTGGTCCGCGAACCCTCCGAGGTCGTCTGGCACGTCGTACCCGAGGCGAAGTCGTTCGTCGAGGGCCCGCTCCAGGTGCCGTTGGGCAGCCTGATGGACGCCTGGTACCTCAACGGCTGGGAGGCGGACCAGATCTTCGCCCTCGAACCCGGCTGGAACGGCACTCAGGCCGGTGCCGACACCGAGGTGACGCTCACCGCCTTCGAGGGCCCGGGCGGCTTCGCCCTCTACGACTGGCTGGAGGACGACTCCTACGACGACATTCCGCCGGACGTCCACCTCGCCTCCGACCCGACCGCGAACACCTCGTACGCGCTGGGCAAGGACACCGAACACGCCGTCCCCACCTGGGGGTTCGGCGCCGAAGGCGTCTACCGGCTCACCCTCAGGGCGAGCACGACCCTCGCCGACGGCACCGTCTCCAGCGACACCGAGACCCTCGCGGTCGCGGTCGGCAACGTGGACCCGACGGCCGTACTGCCGGGCGACGGATCGACACCGACGCCACCGACGCCACCGACGCCACCGACGAGCAGCCCGCCCCCAACGGAAACTGTCGCCCCCCGCGCCCATGTCATCGACGACGGGCACCTGGATCTCGCCGCCCGGCCCGTCGACGGCGGGCTGCGGTTCCAGATCAAGGAGGGCACGGCGTACGACTACGAGTGGTACGAGCCCGACGAGGTCGTGCTGCATGTCGTCCCGGCCGCGAAGAAGAGGATCACGAGCGACACGGCGTTCCTCGGCGCCGAGGGCGACCCGGTCTGGTGGCTGCCGCTCGCCCAGGTCTCGGGCATCCTCTGGCCCGGCTGGAACACCGAGGAGTGGGAACCGTCCGCACTCGACGGCAAGGTCACCTACCAGGTGGACTCCTTGCAGGGCCCGGGAACCATGGCCGTCTTCTCGGGCGGCTCGCTCAGCGGCTGGGACCTCTGGATCAACAGCGGCGACGGCCTGCCCGACAGCTTCCGGCACAGCGTCGACGCCCACTCCCACTCGTACTGGGCCTTCACCCAAGAGGGCGTCTACCGAACCAGGTTCACCGTGAGCGCGACCCTCGCCGACGGGACGAAGGTCAGCGACACGGAGACCATCGCGTGGGTCGTGGGCGATGACGTCGACCCGTCCACGGTGGCGCCCGGGGCGGGCGACGAGGCCACGGCGACGCCGACGGCCAGTGCGTCGGAGTCCGCATCGCCGTCGGGGACCGCGAGCGCGAGCCCGGAGACTTCGGCATCACCGTCGGATGCCGCATCCTCCACCAGCCGTACGTCCACCACGCCCACCGGCGCTCTCGCCTCCACCGGCTCCGGTGTCCTCGCACCGCTCGGCGCGTCAGTCGCCGCGCTGATCGTCGGAGGCGGCGCCGTGTGGGCCGTACGAAGAAAGCGAGCTCAGCAGTGAGAACCAGCCCGGAGTTGAGAAGGCGTACGCGCAACGCCGTCGGAGTGAGTCTCGCGGCGGCACTGCTCGCCGGGTGCGCGGGGTCCCGAACGGGCTCGGACAACGGCGAGTTGAAGGTCTCGACGACCACTGCGATCATCGCTGACCTGGTGCGCCGGGTCGGCGGTGACCGGGTCGACGTCACCTCGATCGTGCCGCAGCACGGCGACCCGCACTCCTACGAACCGAGCCCCGGCGACGCGGCGACGGTCGCGCGGGCCGACCTGGTCCTGAGCAACGGCCTGCTGCTGGAAGAGCCCGGGATCACCAAGATGGTCCACAGCAACGCCCGCGCGGACGTGCCCAAGGTAGAGATCAGCGAAAAACTGGAGGAATACGGCGGCACGGTCATCAAGCTGGAGGAGGACCTCGGGCTCGACGTGCTGTGGCTGGGGTGGGCGGTCGAGGGGGACCTCGGCGGCGCCGGCGCCCAAATGCGGATCAGCGCAACGGACTTGGAAGGTCCGGGCGACCTGCACGTCTATCTCACCGACACCCTCGGCAATCCGCAGAGCTCTATCGACTCCACCGACGGCTTCGACGAGAACGACTCCTTCGAACTGCCCGCCGAGGCGCACACCCACGTCAACTGGGCCTTCACGGAGCCGGGTATGTACCGGCTGACCGTCGAGGGCTCGGGCGCCGGGAGCGGCACGCTGACCTTCACGGTCGGCGGCGCGGCCCCCAAGGGGGGTGGCGCGGTGCTCGACGACGGGCACGCGGACGTCGCCTTCGACACGGAACAGCACAAGGTGTCCGTACGCTCCGACGATCCCGCCACCGGCAAGCGGACGTACCACTCCACCGACGAGGTCACGCTCAACGTGCCGGACCGGGCGAAGGAGGAAGTGCCCGAGGAGGGCGCGTACGGCTTCCTGGGCGCGCCCGGCGCCGACCTGTGGGTGTTGCCGCAGGCCGTCCTCGGCAAGCACGTGCACGGCGACCTGGACCCGCACGCGTGGGAGGACGTAGCCAACGCGGAGGCGTATGTGCGGCGCATCGAGGCCGAGTTGACCGCGGCGGACCCGGCCGGGAAGGCGACGTACGAGAAGAACGCCGCCGCCTACCTCAAGACGCTCGGCGCGCTCGACCAGGAGGTCGCGGACACCCTCGCGACGATCCCGGAGGAGAACCGCAGGCTCATCACCACGCACGACGCCTTCGGTTATCTCGCGAACGCCTACGGCATGGAGGTCGCCGGCTTCGTCGTCCCCGTGCCGAACCAGGAGCCGAGCGCCGCCGAGGTCGAGGAACTCGGCACCACCATCCGGGAGAAGAACGTCCCGGCGGTCTTCCTCGAACCGAACCTCGCCGCCCGCGCCGACGTACTGCGCCGGGTCGCCGAGGACGAGGACGTACGCGTCTGCACGATCTACGGCGACTCGTTCGACGACAAGGTCCACGACTACGTGGCGATGATGCGGCACAACGCGACCGAGCTCGCGAAGTGCCTTGGCGGAGGGGCCACTTGATGCGCGGCAGGGTTTGTACGGTGGTGGCGCTGGCCGCCTCGCTGACGGTGGGCGGGAGTGTCGCCTTCGCGGCGGACGGCGGCGAAGTGCCCGTGGTGAGGGTGGACGACACCCACCGGGTGGTCGTGTCCCAGGGCGGCGCGGACCTCGCGGGTTCCCGGGTGTGGGAGGTGACGGCGGACGAGACCGGCTGGGGCCGGGACGGTTGGTCGCTGAGCAAGGCCGACGGGCCGGGGGCGGTCACCTCCGATGGCCAAGAGGGCGACGCCCGTTGGGTGTTCGCGACTGCGGGGACGTACGAGCTGGTCTTCCGTACGGGCGAGGCGACCGAGGCGCGGTATCAGGTGCTCGTCGGGGACGCGGTCATCGCGGAGGCGGAGGAAGAGCCCGATACGGCGACTTCACCCGCGCCTTCGGCGGTGGCCGGGACTCCTGCCGCCAAGGTGCCCGAGGCTCCCGTGATCTCGGCGTTCACCGTCCAGAACTCCCAGCAGGTCCCCGAACTCGCTGCCGAGGAAGCCCAGTCCGCCGCCGAGGACGACGTGACCGTCGTCTCCACCAGGACCACCCTCGACGAGGGGCACATCGACATCGCCGCCCGGGTCGTGGGCGGGAAGATGCAGATCCACGTCAAGGACGGAACCGTCGCCGGGAAGACCACCTGGCGCGAGCCCTCGTCCCTCGTGCTGCACGTCAGGCCGGCCGCCGAGAAGACCATCCCGGACAACGACGACTTCGCGTTCCTCGGCGGGGCGGGCGACCCGGTGTGGCTGCTCGACCAGATACAGCAGGACGGGCTGCTGTGGCCCGGCTGGTCGACCGAGAACATCGCGTCGGGGGCGGCCAAGGGCGAGGTGCGGTTCTCCCTCGACAAGGCTACCGGGCCGGGCGACTTCGCGCTCTACACGTACGACGGACTGTCGGGCGCCGACGTGCTGTTCAACAGCGCGGACGGCGTGCCGGACTCCTTCGATGTCGCCCAGAACACCCACGCGCACGGCGGCTGGGCCTTCCAGAAGGAGGGGACCTACCGACTGACGGTCACCATGTCCGGGCAGCTGGCGGGCGGGACGAAGGTGAGCGACACGGAGACGCTGGCCTTCGTGGTCGGGGACGACACGGATCCGTCGGAGGTGAGCGGCGGGGAGGGTGCCCCCTCGAACACCGCCGGAGACTCTGAGAGTTCAGAGACGTCCGACCGCAGCACCACCGCGAGTGGCGACCCTTCCGGTTCCATGGCCCACACCGGCGCGGACGACCCCGTCCTGCTCGGTTCCGCTGCCGTCGGTCTGGCGGTGGCCGGCGCGGCTGCCGTCTGGGCCGCACGTCGCCGCCGTACGGGTGAGGAAGCGTGAGCGGCACGCTGCTCACGGTCGACTCGGCGTCTGTCGTCCTGGGCGGACGCCCGGCCCTGCGGGAGGCTTCACTGAGCGTCGACGGGGGCGAGCTGGTGGGGCTCATCGGTCCCAACGGAGCTGGAAAGACAACCCTGTTGAGGGCGGTCCTCGGTCTTGTCCCGCTCGCCTCCGGGGCGGTGCGCGCCGAGTCGTCGCCCATCGGGTACGTGCCCCAACGCCACGAGTTCGCCTGGGACTTCCCCGTCGATGTCGCGGGGGCCGTGCTGACGGGACGTACCCGGTCCATCGGCTGGCTGCGGGTGCCGCGTGCCGTCGACCGGGCGGCCGCCGACCGGGCGCTGGAGCTGACCGGGCTCACGGCGCTCCGCCGGCGGCCCATCGGCGAGCTGTCGGGCGGGCAACGCCAGCGCGTGCTCGTGGCGCGCGCCCTCGCCGCCGAGCCCGAACTCCTGCTGCTGGACGAGCCGTTCACCGGAGTCGACGTACCCACCCAACATCTGCTCAACGACCTCTTCGGTCAACTCACCCGCGAACAGGGCAAGGCGCTGCTGATGACGACCCACGACCTGGCGGCCGCCGCCCGTACCTGCGACCGGGTGGTGCTGATCAACGGGACGGTCCTCGCGGAGGGCGGCCCGGAGTTGCTCGCGGACCCGGAACAGATGCTGCGGGCGTTCGGACTGGACCGCGCGATGGCAGGCAAGGGAGTGATCGCGTGATCGACTTTCTGCTCGACCCCTGGGAACTGCCCTTAATGCAGCGGGCGTTCACTGTTACCGCCGTCGTCGGGCTGGTCTGCGGGGTCGTCGGGGTGTACGTCGTGCTGCGCGGGATGGCGTTCATCGGGGACGCGGTGGCGCACTCGGCGTTCCCCGGTGTGGCGCTGGCGTACACCTTCGAGGGGAACCTGCTGCTCGGCGGGGCGGCCGCCGGGATCACCACCGCCGTACTGATCGCCTTCGTGTCGCAGAACCGGCGGCTGAAGGAGGACACCGTCATCGGGGTGTTCTTCGCCTTCGCGTTCGGGCTCGGGATCGTCCTCGTGTCGACGCGCGACAGCTGGACGACGGACCTGTCGTCGTTCCTGTTCGGGCAGGTGCTCGCGGTGTCGGCGTCGGACGTGTGGACGGTGGCCGGGATCGGGACGGTGCTGGTCGTCGTCGTCCTGGCGCTCCGCAAGGAACTGGTGGCCGTCAGCCTGGACCGGGAGACCGCCCGTGCGGCCGGACTGCCGGTCTTCCGTCTCGACCTGACGCTGTACGTCGTCGTCACCGCGACGATCGTGATGTCACTGGAGGCCGTCGGCAACGTACTCGTCCTGGCGCTGCTCATCACGCCCGCGGCGACGGCCCGCATGCTGACGGACCGGTTGTGGGCGATGACCCTGCTCGCCTCCGGGATCGGCTGCGCGGGCAGTGTGGCCGGGCTCTATGTGTCGTACGCCTATGACCTCGCCGCCGGTGGTTCGGTGGTCGTCGTACTGACCGGCGTCTTCATCGTCACCTGGTTTCTGGCGCCACGGCACGGGCTGCTGACGCGGGCCCTGCGACAGCGGATCACTCCGGCAGCAGGTGCCCCCGCCGTGACAGCAGGAACTTCTTGAAGGCGGCGACGGGCGCGGTGTCGGGGTGACCGTCGAGCCAGGCGACGCCGATCTCGCGCACCGCCCGCGGGGCGGTGACCGTCAGCTCGACAACTCCCGGGCGGGCGAAGGCCGGTGGCGGGAGCAGGGCCACTCCGAGGCCGGCGGCGACGAGACCTCGTAGCGTCTCCGCCTCCTCGCCCTCGAAGGCGACCCTCGGCTTGAAGCCCGCCTCCCGGCAGACCGCGTCGGTGATACGGCGCAGGCCGTAGCCGGGTTCGAGGGTCACGAAAGTCTCGTCGGCGGCCTCGGCGAGGCGGATGCGTCGGCGGCCGGCGAGGCGGTGGTCGGCGGGGACGACGAGCCGGAGCTTCTGCTCGTCGAGGCGGCGGCCCACCAGGTCGGGCGCGTCCGGCACCGGCGAGGTGAGGCACAGGTCCAGCTCTCCGGAGCGCAGCCGTTCCAGCATCGCCTCGCCGTAGGTCTGGACGAGGCTGAAGCGGACGCGGGGGTGGTCGGCGCGGAAGGCGCGGATGAGCTCGGGGACCGTCTCCGAGCCCATGGTGTGCAGGAAGCCGAAGGCGACCTTGCCGGTGGCCGGGTCGGCGTCCGCGCGCACCTCGTCGGCGGCGCGTTCGATCTCGGCGAGGGCACGTTCGACGGAGCCGAGGAACGTACGGCCGGCCGACGTGAGCGAGACCGTCCGCCCCCTTCTCGCGAACAGTTCGACACCCAGGTCCTGTTCCAGCCGGACCATGGCCCGTGACAGGGTCGACTGCGGCACCCCCATCTCCTGCGCGGCCCGCGTGACGTGCTCGGTGCGGGCCACTCCCGCGAAGTAGGTGAGGCGCGGGACGAGCATCGCCACAATGTCTTCTGTGTCACTGGACGGTGACAGGTGCGCTTCTGACCTCTGCTCATGCATCACAGGAACGATTATGGCGTTTCTGTGCATTGGACGGATGAGTGGTGGGACTTTAGCTTCGAAGCATGCCTTCTGCCAGTACCGGGGCGTCCACCACCATGGACGCCGCGACCACCGCCTCCGCTTCCACCGCCTCCGCTTCCACCGCCTCCGCTCCGACCGTCTCGGCTCCGACCGTCTCGGCCTCCGCCGTCTCGGCCGACTCCCGTATGGCCCCGGGCGGGCCCGGTTACCGCCGGATGAGCCTCGCCCTCTTCCTCGCGGGCGTCGCGACCTTCGCGCTCCTCTACTCCACGCAGGCGCTCCTCCCCCTCATCTCGCACGACTTCGCCGTCAGCGCGAGTGACGCGAGCTGGACGGTGTCGGCCGCGACGGGCGCGCTCGCGCTGTTCGTCCTCCCCATGAGCGCGCTGTCGGAGCGGTTCGGACGGCGTACGTTGATGACGGCGTCGCTGGTGGTGGCCGTGGCGGTCGGGCTGCTGGTCCCCTTCGCCCCGTCGATCGGCGCGCTGATCGCGCTGCGCGCCGTGCAGGGCGCGGCGCTCGCGGGGCTGCCCGCTTCGGCGACCGCGTATCTGGCCGAGGAGGTCCGGCCGAAGGCACTCATCACCGCGATCGGTCTGTTCGTCGCGGGCAACAGCGTCGGCGGCATGAGCGGACGGGTCATCACCGGCTGGGTCGCGCAGGAGTGGGGGTGGCGGGTCGCCGTCGGAGTGATCGGCCTGATCGCGGTGGCATGCGCGGTCGCGTTCCGGCTGCTGCTGCCCGCCCCTCGGCACTTCGCGGCCGGGTCGCTGCGGCCGCGGGTCCTTGTCCGCACGGTCCGTGACCACCTCGCGAACCCGCTGCTGTGCCGGTTGTACGCCATCGGCGCCCTGTTCATGACGGTGTTCGGCGGGGTGTACACGGTGATCGGGTACCGCCTCACCGAGGCGCCCTTCTCCCTCCCCCAGGGCATCATCGGCTCGATCTTCCTGGTGTATCTGGTGGGTACGGTGTCGGCGTCCACGGCGGGGAAGCTGGTCGCCCGCCTGGGGCGCCGGGGCTCTCTCTACCTGGCGGGCGGCACGACGACCGCGGGTCTGTTGGTATCCCTGGCCGACTCGCTGACCCTCATCCTGCTCGGCCTTGTGCTGATCACCGCGGGGTTCTTCGCGGGACACGCGGTGGCGTCGTCGTCGGTGAGCCACACGGCGACGCGGGGGCGGGCGCAGGCGTCCGCCCTGTACCAGTCCGCGTACTACGTCGGCTCCAGCGTCGGCAGCACGCTCGGGGCCGTCGCCTTCCACGCCGGCGGCTGGGCGGGCACCGTCTCCCTCGGCCTGCTCGCCGTCCTCGGCGTCGTCGCCATCACGGTGTTCGGCTCCCACGCGGCACGGGTACGGGCCCGGCGGGGCCCGGTGCTGGCGCACTGAGGTTTTTTCGCCCCCGCCGCCCCTGCCCGTCCCTTGTTCCTGGGGGCTGCCGCCCCCAGACCCCCGCTTCGGCCTGGACGGCCTCGTCCTCAA
>NZ_JBHXMF010000115.1:0-12512 GCF_042721055.1 Streptomyces sp. NPDC058470 | reverse complement strand
GGGAATCGCTGGCCGCGCTCCGCGGCTAGGGCCTGTCCGGCGGATCATGCCGGAGTCGCGGGGCGGGGGGGCCCGGTGAGGGGGGGTGTGGGGGGGGGGGGGGCCGCGGGGGCCGCCCCCCCGCCACCGTTCAAGCGTCCTCCTCGGAGCGCTGTCAGATCTGCCCGCGCCTGATGCGGCGGAGCACGACAACGCCTGCGATCACGAAGACTCCGCCCAGCGCGGCGGGCCAAAGTTGCGCTCCCGTGGCAGCGAGACTGGCCGTGCCCTCTGTCTGCGGTTCGGTCCCTGATGCGGCGGACGGGTCCGTCCCGCCGACGGGCGGTGTCTGCGCGGCGGTGCCCACCTCACTGCCGTGATCCTCGTCCGAGCCGGCGTGGGACGACGGCGCGGCGGCCTCGTAGGTGGCCGAAGGCGTCTCGACCTTGGGTTCCACGCTGACGGGGGCGTCGGGCGAGACTTCGCCCGCCGGTTCGGTGGCCGGTGTGGTGGTCGCGGGCTCCGAGCTCTGGTCACCGCCGCCGCCGCCATTGTCGCCCTCGTTGTTGCCGGGCTCCTCGCTCCCCTGCCCGTAGGACGGGTCGTCCGCACTGGGCGTCGGGGACTGCGGGGGCTCTTCGGAGGCGGGGGGCTCCTGCGAGGGTTGTTCCGAGGCGGGGGGTTCCTGCGGCTCCTCGGTACCGGTGCCCGGGTCGGCACCCGCACCGCACTGACGGCCGCTGTTGATGCAGTCGACCATCTCCTGCATGAGGCCTTCGTCGAAGACGTTGATGAAGTCGCCGTGGTCCGTGACCGGCTTGTGCAGCTGTTCGGGGAAGGAGTCCACCGCGAACAACGGTGTCGTCCTGCCTCCGTCGACCAGACTCGGTGCGTCGACGTCGTAGACAAGGCGCTGCACCAGCTGCGGAATGGCACGGAACCCGGTGGGGCAGTTGCCCTGGGCGTCCGCGAAGGCCACGTGGGTGCGGTGGTTGGCGCTGTCGATGTTCGCGCCGTCCCAGCAACTCTGGAACTTGAAGGTGCGCACCACATCGCTGCCCTGCGGGCAGATCGGGTACTTGTCCTTCAACTGCCGGTCCTCGAACCCGGTGCAGCTCCACGACGCGTTGGCGTTGGCGTTGCCGTTGACGAACGCCTTGGCGTCACCGGTGATGATGCGCAGCAGCCGGGGCATGGCGGTGACTTCGCTCTGCGGGCTGCCGACGAACGTCAGCGTGACCTGCTTGGGCGTGACGATCTCACCGGCGTTGCCTTCGATTCCGCCCCCGGCCGACCCGGCGTCCTGTTCCTGGGTTCCGTTCTGCAGCCTCAGTACCGGCCAGAAGTAGGACGACTTGTCGCCCTCGTCCTCGCAGGTCGTGTCGCTGTTGGCCAGGTCGTCGTCGCTGGCGAAGGCGTTGTTGGACTGGTTGCCGACGTAGTCGTGGAAGTGGTGGGCGCCGTTGGTGACGCCGGGAGCCACGATCACGTTGTCGGAGTTGAACAGGCCGTTGGCGTTCACCCCGCAGCTGGTGGTGAACTCGCCACGGGAGGCGTTGTCCTGGGCCTGCGGGCTCTGCACGTTGGGCTGCACCGAGTTGATGTCCTGGAAGTCGGCGGCCACGGGCCCGTTGCCGACCTGGCCGGCGTCGCCGCCCTGTTGGGCGTCCGCTGCCGCGTCGCCGCCCTGGTTCTGGTCCTCAGCGCCCTGGCCGTCGCCGCCCGCGTCACTGTTCTCACCGCTGCCGGACTGGTTGGCGGAATCGAGCAAGGTGCAGGTCGCGAGGGCCTCGAGTCCTTCCGGACGGTCCCCCGCGCCATCGATGGCGAGCACGATGCGGTCGATCGCCGCCGCACGCTTCTCCGTCAGCGGATTCAGAATCTCGCTGTCGTCGACGTCGGCGCCCTGATCCGCGGCCTGCGCCGCAACCTGCAGCTGCTGATAGGCCTCGGTGATCTGCTGGTCCAGGAGAGCGAGTTCCTTGTCGACGTCTTCCCTGGCCGCGTCCGGAACGGTCGTCAGCTGACTACCGACGTCCGGGCAGTCGATCGTGGCACCCGCCGATGACAGGACCTGGTTGTCCTGCCCGGACTCGCCGCCCGAACCGCTTTCGGTCGCCGAGGCGTAGACGTTGACCGTTACGAGCCCGACTCCCCCCAATATCAGCGCGACTGCTGCAGAGGTCGCGCGCCGTGCGCCTGTCGGGCGTCTGCGCGTGTTGCGTCTCAAGGAAGTGCTCCTACGCGTGATGGACGGCTCGGTATGGCAATCCCCTGCCCCAGTACGCAGCCGCGCCCCGGCATGTTCAAACACCTCGGAGATTCATAGAAATCTCCTAGGAATCAGGTTCAGCCCCACTGTCTCTGTCACCACCAGCGACGGACGGCGGGCTGCCAGTGGGGCGGCAACTCGATGCCGACCGGAATCAGTTGCCGCCCCGCCCACCGGGAGGCCGGTCCGGCCGGTCCGCCGAGGTCAGGCCACCGCAACCGGGTACGTCGGGTACTCCACCCCGGACACGTGCTGCACGACGCGGATCACCTGGCAGGAGTAGCCGAACTCGTTGTCGTACCAGAGGTAGAGGATCGCGTCGTCGCCCTCGACCTTGAGTGCCCCGGCGTCGATGATCGAGGAGTGGCGCGAGCCGACGAAGTCGCTGGAGACCGCGTCGGGAGCGCTGATGAAGTCGATCTGACGCTTGAGCGGCGAGGTCAGCGACACGTCACGGAGATAGTCGAGGACCTCCTCGCGGGTGGTCTCGCGCGCGAGCCGCAGATTGAGGATGGCGATCGAGACGTTCGGCACCGGAACGCGGATCGAGCTGCCGGTGATCCTGGCCTTGAGGTCGGGCAGCGCCTTGGCGACGGCGGAGGCGGCGCCGGTCTCGGTGATGACCATGTTGAGCGGCGCCGAGCGGCCGCGCCGGTCGGAGTCGTGGTAGTTGTCCAGCAGGTTCTGGTCGTTGGTGAACGAGTGGACGGTCTCCACATGGCCACGCAGGACGCCGTACTCGTCCGCCATCGCCTTCAGCGGCGGGACGATCGCATTGGTGGTGCAGGACGCGCAGGACAGGATCTGCTCGTCCGGCTTGATCATGTCGTGGTTGACGCCGTGGACGACGTTGGGGACATCGCCCTTGCCCGGCGCGGTCAGAACCACCTTGGCGATACCCGGGCGGAGGTGCTTCGACAGTCCCGCGCGGTCGCGCCACCTGCCGGTGTTGTCGATGAGGATGGCGTCCTTGACACCGTACGCCGCGTAGTCCACCGTCGCCGGGTCGTCGGAGTAGATCATCTTGATCTCGTTGCCGTTGGCGATGATCTTGCTGTTGGCCTCGTCGACGGTGATCGTGCCGTGGAACTGGCCGTGGATGGAGTCACGGCGCAGCAGCGAGGCGCGCTTGACCAGATCCTCCGCGGCCCGGCCGGCCCCCTTGCGAACGACGATGGCGCGCAGGCGCAGGCCGTTGCCGGAGCCGGCCTTCTCGATGAGCAGGCGGGCCAGGAGGCGGCCGATGCGGCCGAACCCGTAGAGGACCACGTCACGGGGCTCGCAGCGTTCGACCTTGTTGGCACCGGTTGCCCCGGCGACAGCCTGAGCGGTGAACTCCTCCACCGACAGGCCGCTGTCGTCGGTCCTGTATGTCGCGGCGAGCATGCCGATGTCGATCTGGGAAGGGCCGAGATCGAGCGTGGTCAGAGCCTCCAGGAACGGCTGCGTCTCGGTGACCGAGAGTTCCTCACCGGCGATCTGCCGGGCGAATCGGTGGGTCTTGAGGATGCTGACCACCGACCTGTTCACCAAGGAGCGGCTGTGGAGCAGGACCGTCACGTCCCGCTCCCGGTGCAGCTTTCCGATGACGGGGATCATCGACTCC
The DNA here is from genome assembly GCF_042721055.1 of Streptomyces sp. NPDC058470. Classification (NCBI taxonomy): domain Bacteria; kingdom Bacillati; phylum Actinomycetota; class Actinomycetes; order Kitasatosporales; family Streptomycetaceae; genus Streptomyces; species Streptomyces sp. NPDC058470. Next base: position 8,655 of record NZ_JBHXMF010000115.1, on the reverse strand, counting down.
GCGATCTCCTCGCGGTTTTTCCAGTTGGTGAACGAGTCGTCATTGACAGTCACAGGTCCATCTTTCGAGCTAGGAGGCGCTCATATGCTAATCCCCTGCTGTTTGGATCATTTAGGCGGTGCCAGTGGGCAGCACAGGGTCTCCTTGTAGCGGTTGGCCTTACCCGACGCCGCTGCCCGCCCGGCCGGCACCGGAGTGCGCGTCGGCAGCTGCGCGGGGCAGGGTCTGTTCGCACCAGATGGTCTTGCCGGAGGTGGTCTGTCTGCTGCCCCAGCCCTGGGTGAGCTGCGCGACCAGCAGCAGGCCGCGGCCGCCCTCGTCGAAGGCCCGGGCCCGGCGCAGGTGCGGTGCCGTGCTGCTGGCGTCCGAGACCTCGCAGATCAGCGTTCGGTCGCGGATCAGCCGTAGCTGGATCGGAGGAGCTCCGTAGCGGATGGCGTTGGTGACCAGCTCGCTGACCACGAGTTCGGTGATGAACTCCAGGTCGGCGAGTCCCCAGGCGTCGAGCTGGTCGGTGGCGAGCGTCCGGGCGACCGCGACCTGGGCCGGGTCGGGGAGGATGTCCCAAGTGGCGACGTGATCCGGGGGCAGAGCTCCGGTTCGCGCGAGGAGAAGGGCGACGTCGTCGGCCGGCCGGCCGTCGAGCAAGGTGTCGATCACCGTGTCGCAGGTGTCCTCCAGTGATGTCACCGGCGCGCCCAGCGTGCGTATCAGCTCGGCGAGACCATGGTCGATGTCGCGGTTGCGGGATTCGATCAGACCGTCGGTGAACAGGGCGAGAACGCTGCCTGCGGCCAGTTGCAGCTCGGTGGTCTCGAAGGGGAGGCCGCCGACGCCGAGCGGGGGGCCGATCGAGCCGGTCACAAGTTCCGGGACGCCCTCGGGAGTGACGAGGACGGGCATGGGGTGACCGGCGGTCGCCAGGGTGCAACGGCGGGAGATGGGGTCGTATACGGCGTACAGGCAAGTGGCTCCCAGGTCGCCGCTCGCAGCAGCGTCGCCTTCGGCGATACCCGGCTGTTCATCACTGGCGAGGTGAATGACCAGGTCGTCGAGGTGTGTAAGGAGCTCGTCGGGCGGCAGGTCGACGTCGGCCAGGGTGCGTACGGCGGTACGCAGCCGGCCCATGTCGGCAGAGGCATGAATGCCGTGGCCGACGACGTCCCCGACGACGAGGGCGACCCTGGCGCCGGACAGCGGGATCACGTCGAACCAGTCGCCGCCCACTCCTGCCTGTGAGCCTGCCGGCAGATAACGGGAGGCGACCTCCACAGCCGGCTGCGCGGGGAACCGCTGCGGCAGCAGACTGCGCTGCAGGGTGAGCGCGGTGTCTCGCTCACGGGTGTAGCGCCGTGCGTTATCTATGGCGACCCCTGCTTTGGCAGCCAGCTCCGCGGCGTAGGACAGCTCGGCCTCCTCGAATCGTCCGGTCGAACCCGAGCGCCAGAAGGTGATCACGCCCATCCGCATGCCCCGGGCCTGTAGCGGAGCCGTGATCAGCGAATGGATGCCGTATTCCAGGATCCGCCCGGTCTGTGCCGGATCCTGGGACTGCCATGTGGCGGAAGCCCGCAGATCGGGTTCGATCGTCGCGAGCCCGCTGCCGAAGCTGCGGGCCTGCGGCGTACACGGAGACAGCGTGATCAGTGCGCCCACCGGCTGGAACGGAGGGACCTTGACGATGCCTCCCACAGCGACCCGGCGCGTTTTCACACCCCCGGCGGGCAGTTGCTCGCCGTCCTGCAAAGCGGAGACGGCCAGGTCGACAGTGACGAAGTCGGCGAACGCGGGGACCACGACCTTCACCAACTCCTGCGCGGTCCGCCCCACATCAAGGCTGGTGCCGACCGCCACGCTGGCGCCGTACAGCAGCTTGAGACGTCTGTGCGCGACGTCCGTCAGCTCGCGGCTCTCCTCGAGCGAGTGCCCCATGGTGTTGAACGCGACTTCGAGTTCGCCGATCTCGCCCGCACCCGTTTCAGGCATACGGGCCGACAGCTCTCCGTCGGCGAGCCGGCCCGCGACGGCGGCTGCCCGACGGACCGGCCGGACGATCGCCCGTGTCAGATATCCCGTGTAAGCGGCGATGAGGAGGACCGATCCCGCGAGCCCGGACGTCGCCGCGGCGATCGACCACCGAACCCTGCCCTCGGCAATGTCCTCACGCGCCGCCAGTATGGTGCGCGCGTCCTTGTCGAAACGGTCGAACTCGGCCCTCAGCCCGTCGACCCGGTCCTGCCCCTCGGCCGTCGTCTGCACGCTCCGCGTGGAGGGATTGCCCTGCTTCGCCGCCTCGACGAGGGGCACCGAGTAGTCCCGGATGAAGGACTCTCCGTCACGGGTGATCTGCAGCGCCAGTTTCCGCAGCTCGGGCGGGTCGGTGAGACGCACGAGCTCCTTTGCCTGCCCGGGGAAGTCGAGCCTGGCGGTCTCCCACGGCTGGAGGAAGCGGTCCTGACGGGTGATGACGAAGCCGCGCTGGCCCGTCTCGACGTCGAGGACGAGCTTCTCGAGGCCCGCAGCCTCGACGAGCGCCGTCCGGATGCTCTTCCTCGCGTCCGTCGACTCACGCATGTCCTGGATCGCCCACAGCAGCACACCGAAGGCGAGGCCGATCAGCAGCGCGAGCACGGTGCTCGCGACCACCGTGAGGCGCGTCAGGCCCCATCCGACGCGCCGCTTCGATCGGGTTGCGGTCATGATTCGCCTGTCGACTGACATCGCTACGGTTTCCTCAGTCTAAGGCGGGTTTGTCCACCTGCCCGAGCGGTAGAGGTTCGCGAAGCCTTCTCCGCAGAACCGCCTGGGTCACGGCCCTCCGGCCGGTCCTCCTGCCCCGGCCGGTTTGCCCCTGCTGGGACTGGGCCGACCCGCCACTCGAGGTAAGCCGGGGGGTTCCCGTGGCGTACGGACCGCAGGGCGTGACGCTCCCCGCACCAGTGCCGCGCCGTGCGCGGACCCAGAGCGCGGCCGTCCTGGTTGCGGGGTGGGTTGCCCTGCTGTGGGTGCTTGAGGCAATTGACATCATCCTCGTCAGCGGCCTGGGCGTCTGGTTCACGTCCCCCGAGCATTCCACGACAGCGGGCATGTCCGGCGTCGTCTTCGGCCTCTTCGGTCATCTGCTGGTTCGCGGCTTCGTGAACGATCCCCGGCCAGGGTGACTTGCTACAACGGGACGGGGGCGCCGGAGTGCGACTCATCGGTCTCCGGCTCCTGCGGCGGGTCGCTGAGCTGCTCGCGCAGATAGTTCCAGAACACCGCGATCATCGCGGCGACCGGTACGGCGAGCAGGCTTCCCACGATGCCGGCCAGACTGCCGCCCAGCGTCACGGCCAGCAGGATCACCGCCGCGTGCAGGCCCAGGCCCCGGCTCTGGATCATGGGCTGGAACACGTTGCCCTCAAGCTGCTGCACCACCACGATGATCGCCAGCACAAGCAGTGCGTCCGTCAGGCCGTTCGACACCAGCGCGATGAGAACCGCGACAAAACCCGCGAACAGCGCGCCCACGATCGGAATGAACGCGGAGACAAAGGTCAACACCGCCAGCGGAAGCACCAGGGGAACTCCCAATATCCACAGGCCAATGCCGATCAGTACGGCGTCCAGCAGGCCGACGACTGCCTGGGAACGCACGAACGCGCCCAGGGTGTCCCAACTGCGCGCGGCCACGATCGGAACGTCGGTGGCAAGCCGACCCGGCAGCTGACGGGTGAGCCACGGCAGGAACCGCGGGCCGTCCTTGAGGAAGAAGAACATCAGGAACAACGCCAGCACAGCGGTGACCACGCCATTGATCACAGTGCTCACACCGGTGGCGAAAGCGGTGACAAGACTGCCGGCACTGTCCTGAAGGCGGGCGATCGCGGCATCGGAAGCATCCGCGATCTGATCGTCGGCGATATTGAGCGGCGGCCCGGCGGCCCACTCGCGCACCTTCTCGATGCCCGCGACCACGCCATCGGTCAGGTCACCGGACTGGGACGCCACCGGCACCGCGATCAGCGCCACGATGCCCACGGCCACCAGGAGGAACAACACGGTCACCGCCGACGCTGCCAGGGCGGGGCGCCACCCGCGCCGGCGCAGAAACCGAGCCAGGGGCCAGGTCAGCGTGGTGACGAACAGGCCGACTATGAGCGGCCACACGACCGACCACATCCGGCCCAGAAGCCATAGGGCCACCCCGGTCATCACGAGGACCAGCAACAACTCAACGGAGATACGCGCTGATGCGCGGAGCGCGGCGCGGGCTTTCGTGGAACTCATGGCGGCAGACATGGGGGTCACCCTATGGGTACCCCGGCCATACTCCGCTGCCGCTGCGGGCGAGCCCCCAAATGGACAGCCGGAGAGGCAAGTTGGCTGCTGAGAAGCTTCGCAACGCGCTTTCGGCATGCCTGATCCGACGACGTCGGCATTGACGAACCCGATATCGTCCTGGCGCACCGGACCGGCAGCGGAGGCGTCCCTGCCGATGACGGAACGAAGGAGTGCAGCCATGCGAGTTCTCATGGTCGGAGCGGGCGGCGTGGGCACCGCGATCACCAGGATCGCGGCCCGTCGTTCCTTCTTCGAGCACATGGTCGTCGCCGACTACGACCGGGCACGGGCTGATTCGGCCGTCGCCGGTGTCGGGGCCGACGGGCGCAGGTTCACCGCCGTACGGCTCGACGCCTCGGACGCGGACGGCGTACGGGCCGCCCTCGCCGAACACCGCTGCGACGTCCTGCTCAACGCCACCGACCCCCGCTTCGTGCTGCCACTGTTCGACGCGGCACTCGCCCACGGCGCGCACTACCTCGACATGGCGATGTCCCTGTCCCGGCCGCACCCGGCACGCCCGTACGAGGAGTGCGGAGTGAAGCTGGGGGACGCGCAGTTCGCACGCTCCGCCGAGTGGGCGGCGGCGGGCCGACTCGCACTGGTCGGCATGGGTGTGGAGCCGGGCCTGTCGGACGTCTTCGCCCGTTACGCCGCCGACGAACTCTTCGAATAGATCGAGGAGATCGGCATCCGTGACGGCGCCAACCTGGTCGTGGACGGATACGACTTCGCGCCGTCCTTCAGCATCTGGACGACGATCGAGGAGTGCCTGAACCCACCGGTCGTCTACGAAGCGGATCGGGGCTGGTTCACCACGCCGCCCTTCAGCGAGCCGGAGGTCTTCGACTTTCCCGAGGGCATCGGACCGGTGGAGTGCGTCAACGTCGAGCACGAGGAAGTGCTGCTGATCCCAAGGTGGTTGAAGGCCCGGCGTGTCACCTTCAAGTACGGTCTCGGCAACGAGTTCATCGGTGTCCTGCAGACCCTGCACAAGCTGGGCCTGGACCGCACGGATCCGGTCACCGTGGACAGCGGCGGCACGGGCAGGGTCGCGGTCTCCCCGCGCGACGTGGTCGCCGCCTGCCTGCCCGACCCGGCGGGTCTCGGGGACCGCATGCACGGCAGGACGTGCGCGGGCACGTGGGTCAGGGGAACCAGGAACGGGCGGCCCCGAGAGGTCTATCTCCACCATGTGGTCGACAACGAGTGGTCGATGCGGGAGTACGGCTCCCAGGCCGTGGTCTGGCAGACCGCGATCAACCCCGTGGCCGCTCTCGAACTCATCGCGTCCGGAGCCTGGTACGGCAGCGGGGTGCTCGGCCCCGAGGCCCTGCCTCCCCAGCCGTTCCTCGACCTGCTCAGCGAGTACGGCGCGCCGTGGGGGATGCGCGAGGACACTCCCGTCGACGGCACGGCCTGAGACGTCGGGCCGCCTGCAAAGGCAGGTGACCGCCGCGCGTCCGTCACCCCGGGGGTGAACGGCATTGCCCGCCCGGCCCGCGCAAAGCGGTCCGGACGGGCAAGGTGGCTCAGGAGAGGAGGTCAGGGAGTGAGCTGCCACCGCTCGATGTAGCCGACGTCGATCGAGGCCGTGTCACGGACCCTCAGGATCCATGTGCCGCTGATCGGTTGTGCGGAGGCGTCGACCGTGAAGGTCTGGTCGACGTTGTCGGCAGAACCACCGCTGTGGTTCAGCAGCGAGTAGACGGTGCCGTTCGGGCCGACCAGATCGACCGTCAGGTCACCGCGGTACGTGTGAATGATCTTGACGTAGACCTGGGTGGCGGCCGAGGCGTTGCCGCTCAGGCCGTTGATGACGATCGGCGAGTCCACCGCGGCTCCGACGTCGGGGATGTCGACGCGCGTGCCGTTGGCGTAGATGTACGCCACCCGCCAGTCGAAGGTCACCGGGGCGGTCGCGCCCGTGCTGTCGGTGACCGTCAGTGTCACCTCGCTGTTGGCGGCAGTGGTCGGGACGCCCGTGATAAGCCCCGTGTCACTGATCGTCAGACCGTCCGGCAGGCCGGTGGCCTCGTAGGTCAGGCTGGCACCGGAGTTGGTGGTGTAGGCCTCGGCCTGCAGCGAAACCGTCTGGCCGACACCGCTGGTCTGGTCGGCGATCGGGGCCACGTTGACGCCGAGCGCTATCCGGTCACCGACGTTGATGCCGGCCCAGGCGGCGGCGACGGCGAGGTAGGTGTCGCTGTACGCGCCGAACAGGTCGGACGCTGCCCGCAGGGTCGCGGTGCGGGCGCCGGCGTAGTTGGTGGTGGAGGTCATGTAGGTGGTGAGAGCCCGGTACCAGATCTGCTGGGCGTTCTCGATGCCGATGCCGGTCACGGCCACGCCGTCGTAGGTCGGGCTGTCGTAGGAGACGCCGTTGACCGTCTTGGCGCCACTGCCCTCGGAGAGCAGGTAGAAGAAGTGGTTGGCCGGGCCAGAGGAATAGTGGACGTCGACGCTGCCGAGCGTGGAGTCCCAGAAGTCGCGGGACGCCCCGTCCTTGGAGGGCTTGTCCATGTACCGCAGCGGGGTGCCGTTGCCGCGGATGTCGATCTTCTCGCCGACCAGGTAGTCGGGAACGTCGGCGGCCAGGTCGGCCTGGAACTCCACGGCCGCGGCGAAGATGTCCGAGGTCGCCTCGTTGAGGCCACCGGACTCGCCCGAGTAGACCAGGCCGGCGGTGGCACTGGTGACGCCGTGGGTCATCTCGTGCGCGGCGACGTCCAGCGAGGTCAGCGGGTGGGTGTTGCTCGCGCCGTCGCCGTAGGTCATGCAGAAGCAGCTGTCGGACCAGAAGGCGTTGACATACGCGTTGCCGTAGTGCGCCCGGCTGTAGGCGGCCACTCCGTCGTTGCGGATGCCGTTGCGGCCGAACACGTCCTTGTAGTAGTCCCAGGTGGCCGCGGCGCCGAACGCGACATCCACACCGGCCGTCTGCCGGTTGGCCGGAGTGCCGTCGCCCCAGACATCGTTGTCATCAGTGAAGAGGGTTCCGGTGCCCGAGGTGCCCTGGTTCAGGTCGTACGTCTTCTGGTCGGCCCGGGCCGGGTCCTGCAGCTGGTACGTGGTGCCGGAGAGCGTGCTGCCGACATCGACCGTCCCGCTGTACTGTCCCGTGCCGCTGCCGGTGTGGACCTGCTCGAAGTCGTAGAGGGCCTTGCCCGAGGCGGCGTCGGTGAGGACGTGGAGCTCGCTGGGCGTGCCGTCGTGCTGCAGGCCCTCCACCACCGACTCCCAGGCCAGGACCGGCTCGGCTCCGCCGGCCCAGACGACCAGCCGTGGGGCGCCGTCGACCGCGGGGCTCTTGGCGTCGGCCTTCTTCGCGGCGGCAAGTGCCTTGCCGGCGGCGGTCTTGGAGGTGATGCGAGGGGTGATCGTCGGGACCTTGATCGCGGCCTCGGTGGCCTCGGACACCGTGGTGCGGCCGTCCTTGGCGTGCACGACCAGGTCGCCGCCGAGGACCGGCAGGCCGGCGTAGGTGCGCTCGTAGCGGGTGTGCGTGGTGCCGTCGGCGTCCTTCGCGACGTCCTTGACGATCAGCTTCTCCTTGGAGCCGAGGTCAAGGTTCTTGGCGGTGTCGCCGACGGCAAGACCCGCGCTCTTCATGAGCGCGGCGTGCTTGGCGGGAGACAGTTCCGCCGGGGCCGCACCGGCCCGGGGCGTGGCGACGATCTTCCCGTCACCGCGGTCGCGGGGGGCCGCGGACCCTACGCCGGCCTGGAAACCTGCGGCGAGCAGAGTGCCCGCGGTGGTGAGGGCCAACGCTGCCGTGTATCTACGTCGGTTGAAGGTGCGGTGTGGCCGGAGCAAGGGCTTCTCCTTATGCGGCGGAGGCCTGTGATGGAGGCCGGAAGACAGGCCGGCAGGGTGTGGCCGGCCGGCGACGCGCTGAGCAGGGAAGGGCACGGCACGAGATGACACGCGAGGCGTGTCAGAACTCCGTGGCATGCAAGACGTGGGGGTGTGAAGGAAGGGTGAACGCGCGAAGATCAGAGTGACATCGCACGGGCGATCTTGTCATGGATGCGCCAATAGAACGGCTCGAATTGGCCCCTACTTGCTGGGGGTTCGTCTTGACGCGGGGCGCTTTTCGGCCGCTGCCGGACGGTGGGAGGGCTCGTCCGGGGGCGAGCCTGGAGGCGAGCCTGAGGCCTGGGCTGGGCTGACCTGGGCTGGGCTGGGCTGGCCTGGCCTGGGCCAGGGCCGGGCCTGGGCCGGGGCCGGGCCTGGGCCGGGGCCGGGCCCAAGGCCGGGGCCGGGCCCAAGGCCGGGGCCCGGCCGAGGGGGGTTTGGTAATCTGCGTGCCCCCCAGGCCCGTCTAAATGT
>NZ_JBHXMF010000114.1:0-13238 GCF_042721055.1 Streptomyces sp. NPDC058470 | reverse complement strand
TGATCCGGCGGCGACGGGCGGATGTACCGGCCCCCGGCCCCGACCCACCCACCCGGCGCACCACCAGCAACGCCGGATAGCCTCGAACCATGAGCAGGCCCGCCACCTTCACCCCTCCCCCCGGCATCCACGCCCACCGCCTCCACACCGCACGCGGCGACTTCGCCACGCTCGAAGCGGCGGCGCAGGGACAGCGCAAGGGCACCGTGCTGTTCGTGCCGGGGTTCACCGGCAGCAAGGAGGACTTCATCTCGCTGCACGAGCCGCTGGCCGCGGACGGCTACCGCACCGTGGCCGTGGACGGCCGGGGCCAGCACGAGTCCCCCGGCCCCCGGGACGACGAAACGGCGTATGCGCAGGGCGAGTTGGCAAGGGACGTACTCGCGCAGGCGGACGCCGTCGGCACCCCCGTACACTCCCTCGGCGGCCAGATCGCCCGCGCCGCCGTACTGCTGAACCCCTCCCCTTTCGTCTCCCTCACGCTTATCTCCTCCGGCCCCGCCCAGATCTCCGTCTCCCAGCAGCAGCGCGTCAAACTGCTCCGGGACGCGCTCGCCGTCATGGACATGACCCAGGTGTGGGAAGCCATGCAGGCGATGGAACCGCCGGAGGACACCGACACCGGCGGCCTCGACGAGGGCCTCGACGACCTCGCCGACCTACGCCGCCGCTGGCTCGGCAACAGCCCGGCGCAGCTCATCGCGACCGGCCGCCAGCTGTGCACCGAACCCGACCGCGTCGCCGAACTCGCAGCGCTCCCCCTGCCGAAGCATGTCCTGTCCGGCGACGAGGACAACACCTGGCCGCTCCCGCTCCTCGACGACATGGCCGTACGCCTCGACGCGCGCCGCACGGTCATCCATGGCTCGGAGCACTCCCCGAACACGGACCGCCCCGAGGAAACAGCCCGCGCCCTCGCGGACTTCTGGAACCACATCCACAAACGCTAGTACCGCGGACCAGCACTGCACCCGGTACGTCGGGCTAGTACTGCGCCCGAAGATGCTCCCAGAACCCGTCCCGAAGCGCCCGCCGCAGATCCGCCTGTCCCCGCAGCGAGTACTGCAACAACCCCTCAGCCTCGACCAGCAGATCCTGGTCGACCGAGCCGGGCAGATACGGATGCCCGGGCAGCAGCTCCACCAGCGCCTCCCGCCCGCGCGCCGCCAGCCACTTCGCGGCGACCTGGGCGCCCACGAACCGGACGTCCTCGCGCGTGGGCCGGGCAGCCGCCGTCGCGTCGTACGTGGCGGCGGTCCGCCGAGCGACGTACGGCTTGAAGAAGTCGAGGTCGAAGGTGCGCTGGCTGTCGACCTCCCAGAGCAGCGGCTCGGCCTGGTTGCGGCCCTCCGGCGCCTCGATGCCCCACAGGTGGACGCGTGCCCCGTACCCCTGCGCGGCCTCGACCGCCGACACCAGATCCTCGTCGCCGCCGAGCAGCGCGGCGTCGCTGATGGCGCGGTGCCGGGCGAGGGACTCCAGGTCGGACCTGATGAGTGAGTCGACGCCCTTCTGCTGGTTGTTGGCGTTGAGGTTGCCCAACCGCACCTTCACGTCCGGCAGTTCGGCGATGGACTGCTGTTCCGCGGTGTGGATGCGACGCCGGGCGCCGTCGTACCAGTAGACGCGCAGCAGCCTGCTGTCCGCGAAGATCGTGCGGGCCCGGTCGATGAGCGCCTCGATGAGACCCCCGGTGTCCAGATCGAAGGAGCGACGGTCCTCGGTGCCGGCGACCAGCCGTCCGGCGGCCGCGTACAGATATCCGGCGTCGACGAAGATCGCATGGGTCGAGGGCGTCTTGGCCACCTCGGCGAGCATGCGCTGGAGCAGTTCGTTCGTGTGGTCGATGCGGGCGCCGAGCGCCCCGAGGTCGTCGTTCATCGCTTCCATTGTCCCGGTGGTCACGCTTCGAACACAACCGGTCCCAATCAGTCCACTACCGGCAAGTAGTTAGCGACTCGAAAAATTTCCTTAGCGTAGGGAATGTTTGTAACACGCATCCCGTTGAATCCGTATGGAGCGAGGGACACCGACGCCCCACGCGCCACTCACAAGTAGTTCTCCTCAGGAGGATGACCAGACGAAGGGAGAAGCCAATGCGCTTCGAAATCATGCGACTCGACGATGTCGACGGAACAGCCGTGGACAGCACCGTCGTGGACGCCGCCTCCGTCAACCGGATCGTTCAGCAGGCTGCCGCCATAGGACAGCGACTCTGGATCCGCCCGGCCGACTCATCCGCTTCATAACACGCGGACAGACTTCAGAGCCCCGTACGGCAACCATGCCGTACGGGGCTCTGCTCATGACCGGGGCAGGGCAACTCAGCTCCCCCGGATCACCTGCGTCACCCCGTTGATGATCTGCTGGACCGCGATCGCCGACAGCATCATGCCCGCGAGCCGCGTCACCAGCACCACGCCGCCGTCCTTGATGACGCGGATGATCAGCAGCGAGTACCGCATCACGATCCACAGCACGACATGGATGGCGAGGATCGCGGCCCACACCGACACCTGCGTGGCGACGCTGTCGGCCTTCTGCACGGCCAGGATCACCGACACGATCGCGCCGGGTCCGGCGAGCAGCGGCATGCCCAGCGGTACGAGGGCGACGTTGACGTCCTTGGTCTGCTTGGGCTCGTCGGTCTTGCCGGTGAGCAGGTCGAGGGCGATCAGCAGGAGCAGCAGGCCGCCCGCGATCATCAGCGCGGGCACGGACACATGCAGGTAGTCCAGGATCTGGTGCCCGAGCAGCCCGAACACGGCGATCACTCCGCCGGCCACACAGACGGCCTGGAAGGCCATCCGCCGCTGCACCTTGGCGGGGCGACCCGCGGTGAGCGCGAGAAAGATCGGAGTGATCCCGGGGGGATCCATGATCACGAAGAGAGTGAGGAAAAGGGAACCGAAGACGGCGACGTCGAACACAGCTGAGGCCTTGCAGGTATGGAAGGGTGGGACCGAAAACAGGAAGTGAGCAACCAGGCAGCGCGAACTGGGCAACCAGGAAGAGGAAACCGGGAAACCAGGGACCTACGCGCCCCGGCCCCCACCCGCCCCAGGCACCGGAAACGCCCCCGTCGCCCGCCGGGTGATCTCCCCGTACACCTCGGGGTCGGTCGTGAACTCGCCGAGCACGCACGTCTTTCGGCTGCCGTGGTAGTCGCTGGACCCGGTGGTCAGCAGCCCCAGCTCGGCCGCCAGCCCGCGCAACCGCGCCCGGGTGGCCGGTTCGTGGTCCATGTGGTCGACCTCGATGCCGTCGAGGCCCGCGGCCGCGAGCTCCGCGATGGCGGAGTCGGGCACGGTCCGGCCCCGCTTGCCGGCGGCCGGATGCGCGAAGACGGTGACACCGCCCGCTCCCTTGACCAGCCGGATCGCCTCGAAGGGGTCCGTCTCGTGCTTCTCGACGAAGGCCCGGCCGCCGTCGGACAGCCAATGCCCGGTGAAGGCGTCGTTCACGGTCGGTACGACGCCGAGCTCGACCAGGGCGGAGGCGACATGAGGCCGCCCGACCGAACCCTCGCCCGCGATGCGCGCCACCTGCGTCCAGGTGATCGGCACCCCGAGCTCCTGGAGTCGGGCGACCATGCCCTTGGCACGCGGCACCCGGTCGTCCCGTACGAGCTCACGCTCGGCGAGCAGCGCGGGCTCCTCGGGGTCGAAGAGGTAGGCCAGCATGTGCATGCTGATGCCGTCCAGGCGGCAGGAGAGCTCGGCCCCGGTGACCAGCGTGAGCCCGGCGGGCAGCGCGTCGATCGCCTCGGCGTACCCGCGGGTCGTGTCGTGGTCGGTCAGCGCGACGACGTCCAGACCGGCGGCGGCAGCGTTGCGGACCAGCTGGGCCGGGGTGTCCATACCGTCGGACGCGGTGGAGTGGGCGTGCAGGTCGATGCGCACTACGCGGACTCCAGACGCTGACGGGACGGAAAGAGGACGCCCAAGGGCACGGAAGGGACGAGATCACCCAGGGGCACGGAAGGGAACACCCAAGGGTAACGGGAACCCGACCCTCCCCTGTCACACCCGCACCTGCCCGGCGCCCCCTACGAACCGCCGTGAGCCCTACGGTTCCAGGATCCGCGGCGACAGCGCCCCGCACGGCAGCAGGTCCGCCTCGGCGCCCGCGTCCCGCAGGTCGGTCAGCACCAGTTCGTCGTACATCAGCAGCCCCGACTGCTCGGGCCACACGACCGCCCACAGCCACAGCCCGAGCGCCTCGCCCGCGAAGACGGCGCGGTCCTCGGGAGCGCCGGCCACATGCCAGAGGGGTGTGGGGCGGCCGGCCGCGAGGACCTTCGCCTCGGGCGGTTTCTCGACACTCATGTACGGGCCGGGGTCGGGGCCGTCGACTCCCGCGTACCGCGCGCCGAGACCGACGCCGAGTTCCTCGGCGATGAGGATCAGTTCTCCTGTGCCGCCGAGCGGTCCGGGTCCGGAGCAGGCGACGGCGGTCGCGCGCCCGCCGCTGCGGTCGTCACCGGCGAAGGCGGCGCCGGTGAACAGCCAGCCGACCGGCAGTGGCCACGGCATCCACACGGGCACCCGGGCACGGTGCACCACCACGCCGAGGGCCTCGACGCTGGGCGGGATCACGGGCTGCAGCGGATGCACGGTGCCGTGCAGATCGCACTGCCAGGAGTCGGCAAAGAGGCCGGGAGCCCTGACCCGGCCACCACACTTCGGGCAACTGGGTTCGCCCCTCATAGAGCCCAACGGTCCTCCCCGTCCTGCGCCGCGTCAAGGACGATCACCCGTCCGGCGCCCGCACCTCATCCCGGGCCGCCCGGTGAAATTAGATGTAGCTTGCATTATTTAGTCGACCTAACTTATTATGTGTATACGTCAACGATCTGGTCGAGGACTGCGAGGACCACACATGCGCACCACCACAGGAGAAGCGGCTGAAGCGGACCCCATCGGCGACCCTTTCGACGCGGGGGCCGGCAGCATCCTGCGCCAGCCGAAGGCCGTCTGGGCGACTGCCGGGGCGTCCGTCGTCGCCTTCATGGGCATCGGGCTCGTCGACCCGATCCTGCCGTCCATCGCCAAGGGCCTGGACGCCACCACCAGCCAGGTCTCGCTGCTCTTCACCTCGTACTTCCTGATCACCGCCGTCGCGATGCTGGTGACGGGCTTCGTCTCCAGCCGTATCGGCGGCAAGAAGACCCTGCTGCTCGGCCTCGCCCTCGTCGTCGTCTTCGCGGGCCTGGCGGGCACGTCCGGATCGGTCGGCGAACTCGTCGGGTTCCGGGCCGGCTGGGGCCTGGGCAACGCGCTGTTCGTGTCCACGGCCCTCGCCGTGATCGTCGGCTCGGCGGCCGGCGGCAGCGCCGCGGCGATCCTGCTGTACGAGTCGGCCCTGGGCCTCGGCATGGCGTGCGGACCTCTGCTGGGCGCGCTGCTCGGCAACGCCAGCTGGCGCTACCCGTTCTTCGGCACCGCGTTCCTGATGGCGGTCGGCTTCCTGTGCATCACGGCGTTCCTGAAGGAGCAGCCGAAGCCCGCGAAGAAGACCTCCCTGCTCGACCCGATCCGCGCACTGGGCCACGGCGGCCTCGCCTCGGCGGCCGTCTCGGCGTTCTTCTACAACTACACGTTCTTCACCGTGCTGGCCTTCACCCCGTTCGTGCTGAACATGAACCCGTACAAGTCGGGCGCCGTCTTCTTCTGCTGGGGCCTGCTGCTCGCCCTCTTCTCGGTGATCGTCGCCCCGCGTATGCAGGCCCGCTTCGGCTCGCTCAAGGTGCTCGGCGGCTCACTGGTCCTGCTCGCCGTCGACGTACTCGTCCTCGGTTACGGCAGTCACACCACCGCCGTGGCCTGCACGATCCTGTCCGGCGCCTTCATCGGCGTGAACAACACCGTCTACACGGAACTGGCCCTGGGAGTCTCGGACGCACCGCGCCCGGTGGCGAGCGCCGGGTACAACTTCGTGCGGTGGTTCGCGGCCGCGGCGGCGCCGTACTTCGCGCCGAAGATCGAGGAGTGGAGCGACATCCACATCCCGTTCGTGGTCGCCGCCCTCACGGCGGTGATCGGCGCCGCGGTGGTCTTCGTACGACGGGACGCGCTCACGCACGACGCCGAGGAGCTGGAGCCGCGGCACGCCACGGAGGACAGTGCCACCGTCTTTGCCAACTGACTGATTTCGGCCAGGCTCTGACCTGGGATCAGCCGGAGTGGGCCAGAAACCTCAGTCCAGCGGAACGGACCTGCGCAGTGGATCACGCAGGTCCGTTCCGCCGCTGAGCCAGCGCTCCTGGAGGGCGCCCGCGCCGTGCACGCGCTTCCACGCGGCCTCGTTCGGCGTCATGGGGAGCAGCGGCAGGAAACGTACGGGGTCGGCGGGCTCGTCCAGGTCGAGGTCCTCCACCAGGCCACCCGGCTCGGCGACCAGTACGGAGGTGAACGGCGCGCCCGGCCACAGGGGTTCGCCCACGTCGAGCGAGGCGCCGGGAGCCACGATCAGGCCCTCGACCTGCGGAGACGCGGCGAGTACGGCGAGCGGGCGGAGCACCTTGTCGGTGTCGGCGGCGCCGGCGCGCACCGAGAGGACCAGCTCGGCGCGCGGGCCTTTCACGGGGTCGGCGACCACCGACGTGGGGTCCGCCATCGGCTGGGCGGACATCCCGAGCGTCGCGTAGCGGACGATGTCGCCCTCGGTGAAACGGAGCACTTCGACGCGGTCGGTACCGAGGAAGGTGACCGCGGCCCGCGCGTCGGGCTCGCCCAGCGCGGAACGCATCCGGGCCTCGACCAGAGGGAGAACATCAGCCATGAGCCGAGCATAGAACTCGTTAGTACGGGGTAAAGCGGCGCCTTGACGCTTCGGTGCGCTGATACTCTTGGCCCTCGGCCGGGGCAGCACGCAGAAGCGTCGCTCTCAAGTCCCGGCCCTCTGAGGCTGAGTCCCCCCACGGGGGAACCGTCCAACTCCCCTGTGGAGGGAGCTGGACCCCCTACGGGGGATGGATCGTCCCTCACGGGGGACCGACCGGAGGAGGTGGGGCTGCAATGGACCGAAGTCACCCGTGCAGTACTACCCGCTCTTCCGGTCGCTGAGTTCTTTAGCTGGCTCTGTAATCCTGCTGGCTGTCGCCTCCTGCGAACATGTGCATACGTGTCAGCGTTGCCCGGTGCACCACGGAAGAGCGCTTCGTTCCCACCTGATCCGTTCGATCCGAACGCGATCCGTCTGATCGAGACGTGATCTGCCTGATCTGAATCAGTAGCGAAGCTGCCACCGCGACGGTGCGGTGCTCCCCGCTTTGTGGACGTACCAAACATCCGCAGTCAGGACGTCCCCATTCCGGGCAGTTCCAACCGTCGTCGGCCGCCTCCGTTGCGAAGGAGCCTGCCATGTCGATGATTCGTGACCTCCGTGCCGCGGTCCGCCCCCGTCCCTCGCTGCGCAAGGACAGTGGCTCGTACGACACCACGCGTGACCCCGGTACCCCCTCCGCCGTGGTCGACTGCGCCATCTACCGCGACGGCGCCCGGGTGGAGACCCGCGAGCCCCTGACGCCGCACCAGGCGGTGCGTCAGGTGCACCGTGACGGCGGCTTCGTGTGGATCGGTCTGCACGAGCCGACCGAGGCCGAATTCTCCGGTATCGCAAGCGAGTTCGGGCTGCACCCGCTCGCCGTCGAGGACGCCGTGCAGGCCCACCAGCGGCCCAAGCTGGAGCGGTACGACGACTCGCTCTTCACCGTCTTCAAGACCATCCACTACGTCGAGCACGACCAGCTGACCGCCACCAGCGAGATCGTCGAGACCGGCGAGGTCATGTGCTTCACCGGGCGGGACTTCTTCATCACCGTCCGGCACGGCGGGCAGGGTTCGCTGCGGGCGCTGCGGCACCGGCTCCAGGACGACCCGGAACTGCTCGCCAAGGGGCCCTCCGCGGTCCTGCACGCCATCGCCGACCATGTCGTCGACGGATACATCGCGGTCGCGGACGCCGTGCAGGACGACATCGACGAGGTCGAGACCCAGGTCTTCTCCCCCGGCCGCAAGGGCTCCCCGCGCGGCACCGACGCCGGGCAGATCTACCAGCTCAAGCGTGAGGTGCTGGAGTTCAAGCGGGCGGTGTCGCCGCTGCTGCGCCCCATGCAGCTGCTGAGCGAGCGGCCGATGCGGCTGGTCGACCCCGACATCCAGAAGTACTTCCGCGATGTCGCCGACCACCTCGCCCGGGTCCAGGAGCAGGTCCTCGGCTTCGACGAGCTGCTCAACTCGATCCTCCAGGCCAACCTCGCGCAGGCGTCCGTCGCGCAGAACGAGGACATGCGCAAGATCACGTCCTGGGCCGCGATCATCGCCGTACCGACGATGGTGTGCGGGGTGTACGGCATGAACTTCGAGCACATGCCGGAGCTGCACTGGCGGTACGGCTACCCGGTGGTCATGGGCCTCATGGTGACCCTCTGCGTGGGGATCCACCGCACGCTCAAGCGCAACGGCTGGCTGTGAACCCCGGCTGGTTAGTCTTGGCCCCATGACGCAAGAGCTGCTCGACCAGGCCCTCGTCGAGGAGGCCACCAAGAAGTCCGGGCTGATCTGGGTCCGGGGCAGCGAGGTGCCGGTACTTCAGGGGCAGGCCCGTGCTGTGCCCACCCGCGCCCTGTGGCACGTGTGGCACGACGGCGCGGCCTGTCTGATCGGCGACGGGCCCGGCGAGCAGCCGCTGCCGGGGCTGGTCGACGGGGGCGAGGCGGTCGTCACCGTACGCAGCAAGGACAAGGGCGGGCGCCTGGTGGCCTGGACCGCGAAGGTCGTGGAGCTGACGCCCCGATCCCCGGAGTGGGAGGCGGTGGTCGCCGAGCTCAAGGGCAAGCGACTGAACGCCCCCGACGGGGAGGCGATGACCGAGCGCTGGGCACGCGAGTGCCGGGTGGTCCGACTTGAGCCGACGGGCGGCACCTCCGAACTCCCCGACGGCTCGCTCTCCGCGCCGCCGCTGCCCACCCCCGCCACCACCCGGCAGCCGGCCCCCGCGGGCCTTCCCCGTCTTCTCTTCAAGAAGCGCAGGCGACGCTAGAAGCAGACGCGGCACGCCTACGACTGAACCAGGCGCGGCAGGCCTACGAGGACGGCAGCTGCTGCCCGTAGTCCACCGTCTCCTTCTTGGTGGGCTCCGTCAGCGCGAAGTCCTTGCCCCAGTCCGTGAGGCGGAGGGTGCCGGCGTTGCCCGCGCGCACCAGGAGGAGGGGGTACGCCGTTCCCTCCAGGGAGACGTCCAGGGAGCCGCCCGAGCCGTCGCCGCCGGTGATGCGGAAGGTGCGGACGCCGGACTGCTCGTGGTAGCCGTCGGTGGAGACGGTGCCCTGCAGGGTGAGCAGGCCGTCGAGGAGGACGTCCTTGTCGGTGAAGCCGCTGAAGCGCTTGTAGGTGGGGTCGTCGGTGGGGACCTTCACGTACATGCCGCTGAGCTTGTCGGCGACGTCCGTGTCCGTCGAGGTGGCGCCGCCCGAGCCGTCCGGGTGGGTCCAGAAGTCCGCGTCGGCCTTCAGGTAGAGGTGCTCGCCGACCCTCAGCAGCCGGAAGGTCGACTCCTTCGAGGTGACCGACCCGGTGCCGCCGTCGTCCTTGAGGCTCATGTCGAGGGTGTACGTGGTCCCGTTGGTCACGACGGTTCCGGAGAGCCGTACCGTCTTCGCCGCCTCGGCCGCCTGCTTCGTCTTCGTCTGGATCTGGGCGGCGGTCAGCTTGCCCACCCCGTTCGTGCCCGCGTCCGGATCCTCGCTGCTGCACCCCGTCAGTCCTGTCCCCGTCACGACCAGTGCGCACATCGCGCTCACCAGTGCGGCCCTGCGGGTACGGCCCTGGAGAATTGCAGTCACAGGTGGGGCGCCTTTCGAGCGGGGGTCCGGCGGCGGCGTTACGGCAGCGTACCGGTGCTTCCCTCGCCCGCCGGAAGGGGTCCGTCCGGACCGCCCACCAGGGCGTATCCGACCGGGACGGGCTAGCCTGAAGCCCACTCGAGCGGACAAAACGGCAGGAACAGGAGGCGCGGGCATGGCCGCAGGCGCCCCCCGGATCTTCGTCTCGCACCTGGCCGGCGTCGCCGTCTTCGACCCGAACGGCGACCAGGTGGGCCGCGTGCGGGACCTGGTCGCCATTCTGCGTGTCGCGCGGCGGCCGCCCCGGATCCTCGGCCTGGTCGTCGAACTGTCCACGCGCCGCCGCATCTTCCTGCCCATGACCCGGGTGACCGGCATCGAGAGCGGCCAGGTCATCACCACCGGAGTCCTCAACGTACGCCGCTTCGAACAACGGCCCACGGAGCGGCTGGTGTTCGGCGAACTCCTCGACCGGCGCCTCACCCTCGTCGAGACGGACGAGGAGGTGACCGTGCTCGACGTGTCCATCCAGCAGCTCCCGGCACGACGGGACTGGGAGATCGACCGGGTCTTCGTCCGCAAGGGCCGCAGCGGGGCCTTCAGGCGCACCAAGGGGGTGACCCTGACCGTCGAGTGGTCCGCGCTCACCGGTTTCTCGCTGGACGAGGAGGGACAGGGCGCCGAGAGCCTCCTCGCCACCTTCGAGCAGCTGCGCCCGGCCGACCTCGCGAACGTCATGCACCACCTGTCGCCGAAGCGGCGCGGCGAGGTGGCCGCCGCGCTGGACGACGACCGTCTCGCCGACGTGCTCGAACAGCTCCCCGAGGACGACCAGATCGAGATCCTCGGCAAGCTCAAGGAGGAACGCGCGGCCGACGTCCTGGAGGCGATGGCCCCGGACGACGCCGCCGACCTGCTCGCCGAACTCCCCGAGGACGACGTGGAGCGGCTGCTGAAGCTGATGCGGCCCGGCGACGCGGCCGACGTACGGCGGCTGATGGCGTACGAGGAGCGGACCGCCGGCGGTCTCATGACGACCGAACCCATCATTCTGCGGCCCGACGCGACGATCGCCGAGGCACTCGCCCGGGTCCGCAGCCCCGACCTCTCCCCCTCACTCGCCGCCCAGGTGTACGTGTGCCGCGCGCCGGACGAGACACCCACGGGCAAGTACCTGGGCACCGCGCACTTCCAGCGGCTCCTGCGCGACCCGCCGTACACCCTGGTCAGCTCGATCCTCGATGACGATCTGCAGCCCCTTTCCCCGGACGCCGCGCTGCCCGTCGTCGCCGGGTTCTTCGCGACGTACGACATGGTCGCGGCGCCCGTCGTCGACGAGAGCGGCTCGCTGCTCGGCGCGGTGACCGTGGACGACGTACTGGACCACATGCTGCCCGAGGACTGGCGGGAGACGGAGTTCCACCTCGACGAGGACGAGGTGGACGACGAGGGGATGGCCGATGGCGCCTGAACGCGAGACGCGCGAGCGCGCCGTCTCCGGGGCGACCGCGGCCCCCCGGCCGCGCAACCGGCTCGACCAGCCGAAGCCGACGCGCCGCAGACTGCTGCCCGAGTGGGACCCGGAGGCGTTCGGGCGGTTCTCGGAGCGGATCGCACGGTTCCTGGGCACCGGGCGGTTCATCGTCTGGATGACCGTCGTCGTCGTGGTGTGGGTGCTGTGGAACGTCTTCGCGCCGGGCGACCTGCGCTTCGACAACTACCCGTTCATCTTCCTGACCCTGATGCTATCGCTCCAGGCCTCCTACGCGGCCCCGCTGATCCTGCTCGCGCAGAACCGGCAGGACGACCGCGACCGGGTCAACCTCGAACAGGACCGCAAGCAGAACGAGCGGTCGATCGCGGACACCGAGTACCTCACCCGGGAGATCGCCTCGCTGCGGGTGGGCCTCGGCGAGGTCGCCACCCGCGACTGGATCCGCTCCGAGCTCCAGGACCTGATCAGGGAACTGGAGGAGCGGCGTCCGGACGGCCGCGTCGTATTCCCGTCGGAGCGGCCCCGGGGACGTGACGCAGACGACCTGTGACAGGGCTTTCCGGGGCACATGGGGAGCCCCGTACCATCGACAGCATGGTGGCTACGGAAGACGCGGTGCGCGAAGCACTGGCGACGGTGAACGACCCCGAGATCCAACGACCCATCACCGAACTGGGGATGGTCAAATCGGTTGAGATCGCTGCGGATGGTGCAGTCGCGGTCACTATCTATCTGACCGTCTCCGGCTGTCCGATGCGCCAGACCATCACGGACACCGTGACGGCCGCGGTCGCGGCGGTCGCGGGCGTCACGCACGTCGACGTGACCCTGGACGTGATGGGCGACGAACAGCGCCGCGAGCTCGCGGCCGCGCTGCGCGGCGGGACGGCCGAGCGCGAGGTCCCCTTCGCCCAGCCCGGCTCGCTCACGCGCGTGTACGCGGTCGCCTCCGGCAAGGGCGGCGTCGGCAAGTCCTCGGTGACGGTGAACCTTGCGGCGGCGATGGCGGCCGACGGCCTCAAGGTCGGTGTCGTCGACGCCGACATCTACGGCCACTCCGTGCCGCGCATGCTCGGTGCCGACGGCAAGCCGACCCAGGTCGAGAACATGATCATGCCGCCGTCCGCGCACGGCGTGAAGGTGATCTCGATCGGGATGTTCACGCCGGGCAACGCGCCCGTCGTATGGCGCGGCCCGATGCTCCACCGCGCCCTCCAGCAGTTCCTGGCGGACGTCTTCTGGGGCGACCTGGACGTACTGCTCCTCGACCTTCCGCCAGGCACGGGCGACATCGCGATCTCGGTCGCGCAGCTCGTCCCGAACGCCGAGATCCTCGTCGTGACGACGCCTCAGCAGGCCGCCGCCGAGGTCGCCGAGCGCGCGGGCTCCATCGCCGTGCAGACCCACCAGAAGATCGTCGGCGTCGTCGAGAACATGTCGGGCCTGCCCTGCCCGCACTGCGGCGAGATGGTCGACATCTTCGGCACGGGCGGCGGCCAGGCCGTCGCCGAGGGCCTGACCCGCACCACGGGCGCCCACGTCCCGGTCCTCGGCAGCATCCCCATCGACGTCCGCCTCCGCGAGGGCGGGGACGAGGGCAAGCCCGTCGTCCTGACCGACCCGGACTCCCCGGCGGGCTCGGCCCTGCGCGCCATCGCCGGCAAGCTGGGTGGCCGGGCACGGGGCCTGTCGGGCATGTCCCTGGGGATCACGCCGCGCAACAAATTCTGAGTACGGGACTGGAGTCGCTGGAGGCGCCCCTTCAGGGGCGCGGGGAACGGCGCGAGCAACCACGACGCACCCGCAGGTTGAAACGCTCCCCACGAGGAGGGGGGGGGCGGGGTGTATCTCGGCGGCCCCCACCGCCTAAGCCCCCCCCCCCGGAGGACGCCCCCC
>NZ_JBHXMF010000113.1:11524-14042 GCF_042721055.1 Streptomyces sp. NPDC058470 | reverse complement strand
CAGCCCGTCCGGCGTTTGAGGACGAGGCCGTTCAGGCCGAAGCGGGGGCCCGGGGGCGGCAGCCCCCGGAGACAAGGGACGGGTAGGGGCGGAGGGGGCGAGAACCCCCCACCTCAGTCCACCAGATCCCGCACCACCGCATCCGCCAACAGCCGCCCCCGCAAGGTAAGAACGGCCCGCCCGTCGTCGTACGGCCCGTCCTCCAGGAGCCCCTCCGACAGCGCCCGCCGCGAGGCGGACAGCCCCTCCGGCCGGAGCAACGACAACGGACACCCCTCCCGCAACCGCAGCTCAAGAAGAATCCGCTCCACCCGCCGGTCCTCCCCGGAAAGCAGCTCACGCCCCGCCCCGGGCGACCTCCCCGCCGCCAGCGCCCCGGCATACGCCCCCGGATGCTTCACGTTCCACCACCGCACCCCGCCCACGTGGCTGTGGGCGCCCGGCCCGGCGCCCCACCAGTCGGCACCACGCCAGTACAGCTCGTTGTGGAGGCACCGCCCGGCATCGGAGGTTGCCCAGTTGGACACCTCGTACCAGTCGAACCCCGCCCCCGCGAGCACCTCGTCGGCGATCAGATAACGGTCCGCGTGGACATCGTCGTCCGTCATCGGCACCTCCCCACGCCGGATCCGCCGGGCAAGCTGCGTACCCTCCTCGACAATGAGCGCGTACGCGGAAATGTGATCGGGCCCGGCTCCGAGGGCCGCTTCCAGCGAGGCGCGCCAGTCGTCGTCGGACTCCCCCGGGGTGCCGTAGATCAGGTCGAGGTTGACATGGTCGAAGCCGGCCGCGCGGGCCTCGGCGACACAGGCCTCGGGCCGCCCGGGCGTGTGCGTGCGGTCGAGCACCTTCAGCACGTGCTGCCGGGCGCTCTGCATACCGAAGGAGATCCGGTTGAAGCCCCCGGCCCGCAGGGTCGCCAGGTACGCCGGGTCTACGGACTCCGGGTTCGCCTCGGTGGTGATCTCCGCGTCGTCCGCGAGCCCGAACTCGGCACGGATCGAGGCGAGCATCCGTACGAGATCGTCGGCGGGCAGGAGGGTGGGCGTACCGCCGCCGACGAACACCGTACGGACGGGACGCGGGTCGTCGCCGAGCACCTTGCGGGCGAGACGGACCTCGTCGACCAGCGTCTCGGCGTAGTTGTCACGGGAGGCGAGCACGCCTCCGGTGCCCCGCAGCTCGGTCGCCGTGTAGGTGTTGAAGTCGCAGTAGCCGCAGCGGGTCGCGCAGTACGGCACGTGGAGATAGAACCCGAGGGGGCGGTCGGCGGCCCCGGCCAGGGCGTGCGCGGGCAGCGCCCCGTCGTCGGGGACGGGCTCACCGTCGGGGAGTGCGGAAGGCATGCCTTCCATTGTCCCGTACGCCCGCCGGAACTCCGTACGGCCGGCTGGTCCACTCTCCCCGCAGCCGGTTGGTCCGCACTCCTCACAGGCCGCTATTCCGCCTGGAGGACCAGCAGCGCCATGTCGTCCTCCGGCGGCTTGGCGCCGAACTCGTGGACCAGCCTGCGGATCCGTTCCGCGATGAGTTCCGCGCTCAGGCCGGTGCAGCCGACCAGGGCCTCGGCGAGGCCGTCGTCGTCATCGAACTGGCGCGGCCCGCTGCGGCGCTCGGTCACGCCGTCCGTGACGCACAGCAGGGTGTCGCCGGGGTACAGCTCGAAGGTCTCGGAGACGTAGGTCGCGTCCTCGAAGACGCCGAGGAGGGTCTGGGGGCAGGCCACCTCGTGTACGTCGCCGTCGGGGCCGAGCAGCAACGGCAGCGGATGCCCGGCGGAGGCGAGGGTGCAGCGCACTCCGCCGTCGAAGGGCACCAGTTCGCCGTACAGCATGGACAGGAAGCGTGTCTGCGGTCCGGGGTCGGCGCCGAGCCCGGGCCCGCCCGCTGCCACCAGCGCGCGGGCCGCCGCGTCCGCCGCCTCCGTCGCGTCGTCGAGCAGGAGCCTGTTGAGGCGGTCGAGGACGTCGGCGACCTCGTACCCCTCGCGGGCCAGCAGCCGCAGCCAGGGCCGGGCAAGGCCGATCACCACGGCGGCCTCGGGCCCCTTGCCCTGTACGTCGCCCACGACGAAGCACCAGCGCCCGTCACCCGCCGGGAACAGGTCGTAGAAGTCGCCGCTGGGGCCGCCCTTGTCGAGCGGCTCGTAGACGAGGGCGCTGCGCACCCCGGGGATCTCGGCGACCGCCCCGGGCAGCAGGCCGCGCTGGAGGACCCGGCTGATGGTGGCCTGGCGCGCGTACTGGCGGGCCGCGCCGATGGCGAGCGCGATACGTCGGCTGAGGTCCTCGACGAGGCCCGTGATCTCGTCGGCGAAGCCGGTCACTCCGGCCCGCCCGATGACGAGCGTGCCCAGCGGCCGCCCACCCGCGATCAGCCGGTACGCGAGCGCCGCCCCACTCACACCGGGACCGCTCACCCCCCTCCCGAGACCGCCTCCACTCGCCCCAGGCCCATTCCCGAGACCAGCCCCACTCACCCCACTCCCCAGACCGGCCCCACTCGCCCCCGACCCACT
>NZ_JBHXMF010000113.1:9192-11427 GCF_042721055.1 Streptomyces sp. NPDC058470 | reverse complement strand
CGCCCCACTCACCCCCGACCCACTCCCCAGACCAGCCCCACTCACCCCACTCCCCAGGTCTGCCCCGCTGGCGCCCGGCCCATCTGCCCCGCTCCTGGGACCCGGTCCGCTCCCACCCGACCCACTCGATGGACCTGCCCCGCCTACACCGCCTACCCCACTCGACCCGTCAGCCCCGGTAGCCTCACTCGCCCCGCCTGCCCTGCTGGCCGCACCCGCCCCACGCAGCACATCCGCCCCGCGCACCCCAGCACTCGCCCCGCCCACCCCACTCGCGCCGTGCCCCCCACCCGAGGCCAACGCCTCCCCCGGCCAGGGCACGGGCACGGCGCGGGAGCGTATCGAGTCGGGCAGCCGGGGCGGGTCCTTCTCCAGGGCACGGCGCAGGTCCTCGATGCGGTTCTCGCTGCCGTGCCAGACGCGGGCCAGGCGCGGCCCCAGGGCGAGACCGAGACCGCCGGCCCGGTCGGTGGCCTCGTCCTCCAGCCACACCGCGCACCAGTCGGCGAGGCGCGGCACGATCAGCTGTCCGGCGAGCGCGGCCACGAGGTCCTCGTCGAGCTGCCCGGCGAGCAGGTCGGAGGCCTCGGCGAGGAAGGAGAGGGCACCACGGTCGAGCCAGTCGTGCTCCTGCTGGGCGCTGCGCCTCGGCTCGGGGGCGAGAGTTTCGGCCACCCGCAGCCCGCGCTCCAGGGCCTGTTCACCGGCGTACGCCTCTGCCCTCTCGCCGTCTTCCACGATCCTTTCGACCTTGTCGACCTTGTCGACCTTGTCGACGTCCGAGATCGCCTCGCCGCCCACGCCGAGGCCGCTACCGCCCACGGGCAGCCGGGCCCAGACGGTCTTGATTCCGGTGCGGTAGGTGATCCCCCAGGCGTCGGAGAGCGCGGAGACGAGCCGCAGACCGCGCCCGTACTCCGGTGTGCCGTACGGCCGTTCGACGCAGTCGTCGCGTATCGCACGCGCCGCGTGATGGTCGGACACCTCGATGATCAGCGAGCCCGGCGAGCCGTCCTCCGTGCTTTCCATGCCGCATGCCAGCTCAACGTCGGTGCCGGCGTGCACAACGGCGTTGGTGACGAGTTCGCTGACGACCACGACGGCGTCATCGGTGAGCCGGTCGTCGATCATATCGGCGCCGTGCGGGGCGAGTTCGGCCCACTCAGCGAGAGCGGCGCGCACGAACTCCCGGGCGGCTCCGGGAGCGAGCGGGGTGCCCGCCAGCGAAGTGCGGGCGACCGTTTCGTGGCCGGCGCGGTAGTGCGCGGGCGCGTCGGGCACACGCGCCTTGGACTCCCGTTGCGTCGGAATGGCCCCCACGGTGCGGCTCCCTGAGCAGTTCGGACGAATAGGCCTCAGCCGATGCGGACACAGTGACAGACTGACTGTGCCCATAAGCGCCGAGTTACCGAAGTGGGCCGCCATGGCTGAGAACAGTGGTATGCGTGGGCTCGAAGACGGTCGGATCGACGGCCGGATCGACGGTCGGATCGACGGCCGGATCGACGGCCGGATCGACGGCCGGATCGACGGCCGGATTCAGGCATCGGATCTGCGCCCGCTGCTCGCCGCGATGACCGCCGCCCGGGATGGTGACTTCAGCAAGGTGCCGGAGACCGGCGACGGTGTGGTGGCCGATCTCTGCGCGATGTTCAACCAGATCATGGACCGCAGCTCCCACTTCAACTCCGAGGCGCAGCGGGTCCGCCGGGACCTGGTGCGGCACGGCCGCCTGGACGAGCGTCTCTCGGCGAGTCCGGGCCAGGGCAACTGGACGGCGCGGGTCAACGACGTGAACCAGTTGCTCGACGCCCTGGTCGCGCCCGCCGCGAACGCGACCCGCGTCCTCGACGCGGTGGCCGGCGGCGATCTGACCCAGCGGGTCGACCTGCACGACGGCAATCGTCAACTCCGGGGCGACTTACGCCGGTTGGGACGGGCCGTCAACAAGATGGTGGACCAGCTGTCCCTGTTCACCGGCGAGGTGACCCGGGTCGCGCGCGAGGTCGGCACGGAGGGGCGGCTCGGTGGCCGCGCCAAGGTGACGGGTCTGTCCGGGAGTTGGCGGGACGTGACCGAGGCGGTCAACACCATGGCGTCCCGGCTGACCGCCCAGGTCCGGGACATCGCGCTGGTGACGACGGCGGTGGCCCGCGGCGACCTGACCCGCACGGTGACCGTCGAGGCGACCGGTGAGCTGCTCGAACTGAAGCTCACCGTGAACACGATGGTCGT
>NZ_JBHXMF010000113.1:0-9095 GCF_042721055.1 Streptomyces sp. NPDC058470 | reverse complement strand
CGACCAGCTCTCCGCCTTCGCCGACGAAGTGACGCGCGTCGCCCGCGAAGTCGGCACGGAAGGGCAGCTGGGCGGTCGGGCGCAGGTGCGCGGCGTGTCGGGGGTCTGGAAGGACCTCACCGACAACGTCAACTTCATGGCCTCGAACCTGACCTCACAGGTCCGCAACATCGCCCAGGTCACCACGGCCGTGGCCAACGGCGACCTGAGCCAGAAGATCACGGTCGACGCGCAGGGCGAGATCCTCGAACTGAAGTCGACGATCAACACGATGGTCGACCAGCTCTCCGCCTTCGCCGACGAAGTGACGCGCGTCGCCCGCGAAGTCGGCACCGAAGGAAACCTCGGCGGCCGTGCCCAGGTCCGCGGCGTCTCCGGGGTCTGGAAGGACCTCACCGACAACGTCAACTTCATGGCGGACAACCTGACTTCGCAGGTCCGCAACATCGCCCTGGTGTCCACGGCGGTGGCCCAGGGCGACCTCGGCAAGAAGATCACCGTCGAGGCGAAGGGCGAGATCCTGGAGCTCAAGTCGACGATCAACACGATGGTCGACCAGCTCTCCGCCTTCGCCGACGAGGTCACCCGCGTCGCCCGAGAGGTCGGCACCGAAGGAAACCTCGGCGGCCAGGCGCAGGTGCGCGGGGTGTCCGGCGTGTGGAAGGACCTCACGGACAACGTCAACTTCATGGCCCTGAACCTGACCTCACAGGTCCGCAACATCGCCCAGGTCACCACGGCCGTCGCGAACGGCGACCTCTCCAAGAAGATCACCGTCGACGCCCGCGGCGAGATCCTGGAGCTGAAGGACACCGTCAACACGATGGTGGAGCAGCTGCGCGCCTTCGCCGACGAGGTCACCCGCGTCGCCCGCGAGGTCGGCACCGACGGACGGCTTGGCGGCCGCGCCCAGGTGCTGGGCGTCTCCGGCGTCTGGCGCGACCTGACCGACAACGTCAACTACATGGCCGACAACCTGACTTCGCAGGTCCGCAACATCGCGCAGGTCGCCACCGCCGTGGCCCAGGGCGACCTCTCCAAGAAGATCGACGTGGACGCCCGCGGCGAGATCCTGGAGCTGAAGTCGACGATCAACACGATGGTCGACACCCTCTCCTCCTTCTCCTCGGAGGTCACCCGGGTGGCCCGCGAGGTCGGCTCCGAGGGCCAACTCGGCGGCCAGGCACGGGTCGAGGGCGTGTATGGCACCTGGAAGCGCCTGACGACGAACGTGAACGAGCTGGCGCTGAATCTGACCACGCAGGTCCGCGCCATCGCCGAGGTCGCCTCCGCGGTGGCCCAGGGCGACATGTCCCGCGCCATCACGGTGGAGACCAAGGGCGAGGTCACCGAGCTGAAGAACAACATCAACCTGATGGTGGCCAACCTGCGCGAGACCACCCGCGCGAAGGACTGGCTGGAGTCGAACCTCGCCCGCCTCGCCGCGCTGATGCAGGGCCACCGCGACCTGATGGAGGTCGCCGACCTGATCCTGCGCGAGCTGACCCCGCTGGTGAACGCGCAGTACGGCGCCTTCTTCCTGGCCGACCCCCAGGAGGAGACCCTGCGGACCGCCATCCCCGCCAAGGGACTCGCCTTCATCGCCGGGTACGGCTCGGCGCAGAGCGCGACCGTCGACACGGGCGGCATGCCGGTGCACGGGCTGGTCCGGCAGGCCGCGCGCGAGAAGAAGCGGATCCTGGTGGAGGAGGCCCCGCCGGACTACATCAAGATCAACAGCGGTCTGGGCGAGGCCGCTCCCGCGAGCGTCGTCATCATCCCGATCCTCTTCGAGGACAAGCTCCTCGGCGTGATCGAACTGGCCTCGTTCTCCCGTTTCTCCGATGTCCACCTGGCCTTCTTCGACCAGTTCGTGAACACCATCGGCGTCGCGATCAACACGATCATCGCCAACTCCCGTACCGAGTCCCTGCTCGGCGAGTCCCAGCGCCTGGCGATCCAGCTCCAAGACCGCTCGGACGAACTCCAGTCGCAGCAGGCGGAGTTGCAGCGCTCGAACGCGGAACTGGAAGAAAAGGCAGCCCTGTTGGCGACGTCTTCGCAGTACAAGTCGGAGTTCCTGGCGAACATGTCGCACGAACTGCGCACCCCGCTGAACTCGCTGCTGATCCTCGCCCGCCTGTTGTCGGACAACCCGGACGGTCGTCTCTCCGACCAGGAGGTGCAGTTCGCGACCACGATCCACCGATCGGGCTCCGACCTGCTCCAGCTCATCAACGACATCCTCGACCTCTCGAAGATCGAGGCCGGCCGGATGGACGTACGCCCCAAGAAGCTCCCCCTCATCAAACTGCTCGACTACGTCCACGCCACCTTCCGCCCGCTCACCCTCGACCGGGGGCTCGCCTTCGAGGTGACCGTCCGCGAGGACGTACCGCGCGAGGTGTGGTCGGACGAGCAGCGGCTCCAGCAGATCCTGCGCAATCTGCTCTCCAACGCGATCAAGTTCACCGCGACCGGCCGGGTCGAGTTGCGCGTCAGGCGCGTCAAGGACCCGGACCACGTCTACACCCGCGAGAACAGCGACGACGTGATCGCCTTCGCGGTCTCCGACACCGGCATCGGCATCGCCCCGGGGAAACTCCCGGTGATCTTCGAGGCGTTCCAGCAGGCCGACGGCACCACCAACCGCAAGTACGGCGGCACGGGCCTCGGGCTGTCCATCAGCCGGGAGATCGCCGGACTGCTCGGCGGCCGGATCATCGCCGAGAGCAAGCCCGGCCAGGGTTCCACCTTCACGCTGTACGTCCCTGTCGTCAGCCCCGGGCACGGGGCGACCGGACGCACCCACGAGGACCACGAACTGCCCGTACCGGAGCTGTCCACCGATCCGTACACCGCTCACGACGCGGACGACACCTGGCCCACGCCCACCAAACTGGAGGCGTGGAAGGCCGGCCGGGCGGGACAAGTCCTGCCGGGGCGGCGGGTGTTGATCGTGGACGACGACATCCGCAACGTCTTCGCACTCACCCATGTCCTGGGCCGCGTCGGCATGCCCGTCCTGTACGCGGAGAACGGCCGCGAGGGCATCGAGACGCTGGAGCGCAACCCCGACGTCGAACTCGTCCTGATGGACATCATGATGCCGGAGATGGACGGCTACGAAACGATCGCCGCCATCCGCCACACCCCTCGCTGGACGGGCCTGCCCATCGTCGCGCTCACCGCGAAGGCGATGCCGGGAGACCGCGACAAGTCCATCGCGCAGGGCGCCAACGACTACGTACCCAAGCCGGTGGACGTCGACCAACTGCTCACCGTCGTCTGCGCACTTCTCGACCCGCAGACCACAGCGGGCTCCGGATCCGCGGGCTTCCCGGTTGTGCCGGAGAACCCGGGGAACCCGGAGCGCGCGAACGAGGACCGGCGGCCGGACGCCGCCACAGAGACTGCTGTACCCGTTGTACCGGGACCGAGCACATCAGGGGAGCCCGCGATCCCGCCGACGACTGAGTGAGGCACAGTCACCATGAGCGCTGAGGAAACAACCGACGAGCGCGCCAGCATCCTCCTGGTGGACGACATGGAGGACAATCTGATCGCCCTTGAGGCCGTCCTGGGATCCCTCAACGAGCCGCTGGTGCGCGCGCGTTCGGGCGAGGAGGCGATGAAGGCCCTGCTGCGGCAGCGGTTCGCCGTCGTCCTGCTCGACATCCGGATGCCGGGCATGGACGGCTTCGAGACGGCCGCGAACATCAAGCGGCTCGACCAGACCAAGGACGTCCCCATCATCTTCCTGACCGGCACCGACGCCGACGCGGGCTACGCCTTCCGCGGATACGCGACCGGAGCCGCCGACTATCTGACGAAGCCCTTCGACCCTTGGGTACTGCGCGCCAAGGTCACCGTCTTCCTCGACCTCCACCGCAAGAACCAGCAGCTCGAACGCATGCTCGCCCGCGAACAGGAACAGTTCGACGAACTCTCGGGCCGCCTGAAGAAGATCGAGACGCACATGTCGGCCGGCAGCCTGCAGGACGTGTCCGAACTGCGCCACCAGGTACGGCAGATGGAGGGGCTGCTGCGGGAGATGCGAAGAGGGCGAGGCCTGTGACTCCCCGCCCCCTCGGGGGACTCATGCCTCGCGCGACCCCGCGTACATCTCTTCGATCAGGTGCTTGTACTCGCGTTCGACAACCGGCCGCTTCAGCTTCAGGCTCGGCGTGACCTCGCCGTGCTCGACGTCGAGGTCACGGGGCAGCAGCCGGAACTTCTTGATGGTCTGCCAGCGCTGGAGACCCTCGTTGAGCTCCTTGACGTAACCCTCGACGAGGCTGACCGTGGCGGGCGCGGCGACGACATCGGCGTACGACTTGCCCTCCAGGCCGTTCTCCGCGGCCCAGCCCAGAATTGACGGCTCGTCAAGTGCGATCAGCGCGGTGCAGAAGTTCCGGTCGGCGCCGTGCACGAGGATGTTGGAGACGTACGGGCACACGGCCTTGAAGTGACCCTCGACCTCGGCGGGCGAGATGTACTTGCCGCCCGAGGTCTTGATGAGGTCCTTCTTGCGGTCGGTGATACTGAGGTAGCCGTCCGGGGACAGCTCGCCGATGTCACCGGTGTGGAACCAGCCGTCGGACTCGAGCACCTCGGCGGTCTTCTCGGGCAGCCCGTGGTAGCCCTCCATGATGCCGGGGCTGCGCAGCAGGACCTCGCCGTCGTCCGCGATGCGCACTTCGGTGCCGGGCAGCGGCTTGCCGACAGTGCCGGTGCGGTAGGCCTCACCGGGGTTCACGAAGGAGGCGGCGGAGGACTCCGTGAGGCCGTAGCCCTCCAGGATGTGGATGCCGGCGCCGGCGAAGAAGTAGCCGATCTCTGGCGCGAGCGCGGCGCTGCCCGAGACACAGGCGCGCAGTTTGCCGCCGAAGGCCTCGCGGATCTTGGCGTAGACGAGCGCGTCGGCGACCTTGTGCTTGGCGCCGAGCGCGAAGGGCACGGAGGCGACGCCGGTGCGGCGGAAGTTGTCCTGGATGGCCTTGGCGTACTCGCGCGAGACCTCGGCCGCCCACTGGAAGATCTTGTACTTGGCGCCGCCGCCGGCCCGCGCCTTGGCCGCGACCCCGTTGTAGACCTTCTCGAAGATGCGGGGCACGGCCGCCATGTACGTCGGCTGCACCACCGGAAGATTCTCGATGATCTTGTCCACTCGGCCGTCCACGGCGGTGACGTGCCCGATCTCGATATGGCCGGACGTGAGCACCTTGCCGAAGACGTGCGCGAGCGGCAGCCACAGGTACTGCACGTCGTCGGGGCCGAGCAGCCCGGTCGCGGCGATGGCCTTCGCCATGTACGACCAGTTGTCCTGCGGCAGGCGGACGCCCTTGGGGCGGCCCGTGGTGCCGGAGGTGTAGATCAGCGTCGCGAGCTGGTCGGAGGTGATCGCGCCGACCTTCTCCTTGATCAGGTCGGGGTTCTTCTCCAGATACGCGGCGCCGCGGGCCTCCAGCTCGGCGAGGGTGAGAACCCAGTCGCTGCTCTCTACGCCCTCGGGGTCGATCACTACGACATGCGTCAGCTCGGGAAGGTCGGCGCGCTTCTCCACCGCCTTGGCGAGCTGGGCCGCGTCCTCCGCGATCAGGATCTTGCTCCCGGAGTCCGAGAGGATGAACGCCGACTCCTCGGCGTTCGTCTGCGGGTACACGGTCGTGGTGGCCGCGCCCGCGCACAGGATGCCGAGGTCGGCGAGGATCCACTCGACCCGGGTGGAGGAGGCGAGCGCGACGCGCTGCTCGGGCTGTACGCCCAGTTCGATCAGACCGGCCGCCACGGCGAAGACCCGCTCGGCGGCCTGGGCCCAGTTCAGCGACTTCCAGTCGTCCGGGCCCACGCCCGAGGCGGCGGGTACCGGGTAGCGGTAGGCCTCGGCGTCCGGCGTGGCCGCCACACGCTCCAGGAAGAGCGCCGCCACGGACGGCGGACGGTTCTCGATCAGGGTCTGTGTGTCGCTCACGACATCCTCCGGAGCCCGCGACAGCGCGGCTGGCTCAATGGTGCGGCTGTTGTTTAACTCGCGAGTAACTATCGAGCAGTGATCAGAGTAAAGCCCGTCCGGCCACTGCGTAAGAGTCGGCGGCCTGTCACTTCCTACAGAGCGCGACCGGACGCATGCGCAGGGGCCCGCCGCGCCGGAGCACAGCGGGCCCTTGAGAACAGCCGGGAACAACGGCGTACCGCGCGGCTACTTCTTCCCCTTGCCCGAGCCGCTGTCCTCGTCGCTGGAGAGCACGGCGATGAAGGCCTCCTGCGGAACCTCCACAGAGCCCACCATCTTCATCCGCTTCTTGCCCTCCTTCTGCTTCTCCAGCAGCTTCCGCTTACGGGAGATGTCACCGCCGTAGCACTTGGCGAGAACGTCCTTGCGGATGGCGCGGATGGTCTCGCGGGAGATGACCCGCGACCCGATGGCCGCCTGGATCGGCACCTCGAAGGCCTGCCGCGGGATCAGCTCACGCAGCTTGGCGACGAGCCGCACCCCGTACGCGTACGCCGCGTCCTTGTGCGTGACCGCCGAGAAGGCGTCGACCTTGTCGCCGTGCAGCAGGATGTCGACCTTGACCAGGCTGGAGGCCTGCTCGCCGGTGGGCTCGTAGTCGAGCGAGGCGTACCCGCGGGTCTTGGACTTCAACTGGTCGAAGAAGTCGAAGACGATCTCCGCGAGCGGCAGCGTGTAACGGATCTCGACCCGGTCCTCGGAGAGGTAGTCCATGCCGAGCAGGGTGCCGCGCCGGGTCTGGCACAGCTCCATGATCGAGCCGATGAACTCGGAGGGCGCGAGGATCGTCGCCCGCACGACCGGCTCGAAGACCTTGTCGATCTTCCCCTCGGGGAACTCGCTCGGATTGGTGACGACGTGCTCGCTGCCGTCCTCCATGTCGACGCGGTACACCACGTTCGGCGCGGTCGCGATGAGATCGAGCCCGAACTCGCGCTCGAGCCGCTCCCGGACCACGTCGAGGTGCAGCAGCCCGAGGAACCCGACGCGGAACCCGAAGCCGAGGGCGGCGGAGGTCTCCGGCTCGTAGACGAGTGCGGCGTCGTTGAGCTGCAGCTTGTCGAGGGCCTCGCGCAGCTCGGGGTAGTCGGACCCGTCGAGCGGATACAGCCCGGAGAAGACCATGGGCTTGGGGTCCTTGTACCCGCCGAGCGCCTCGGTCGCCCCCTTGTGCAGGGTGGTGATGGTGTCACCGACCTTGGACTGCCGGACGTCCTTCACCCCGGTGATGATGTAGCCCACCTCACCGACGCCCAGCCCGTCGGCCGCGGTCATCTCGGGGGACGAGACCCCGATCTCCAGCAGCTCATGGGTCGCTCCGGTGGACATCATCCGGATCCGCTCACGCTTGTTGAGCTGCCCGTCGATCACACGCACATACGTCACGACACCGCGGTAGGAGTCATAGACGGAGTCGAAGATCATCGCGCGAGCGGGGGCGTCCACGACACCGATCGGGGCGGGGATCTCGGCGACCACCTTGTCCAGCAGCGCCTCGACACCCAGCCCGGTCTTGGCGGAGACCCTCAGCACGTCCTCGGGGTCGCAGCCGATGAGGTTGGCGAGCTCCTCGCCGAACTTCTCCGGCTGCGCGGCCGGCAGGTCGATCTTGTTGAGTACGGGGATGATCTTGAGGTCGTTCTCCATCGCCAGGTAGAGGTTGGCGAGAGTCTGCGCCTCGATGCCCTGGGCGGCGTCGACGAGGAGCACGGTCCCCTCGCACGCGGCAAGCGACCGGGACACCTCGTACGTGAAGTCCACGTGCCCGGGGGTGTCGATCATATTGAGGATGTGGGTCTTGCCCGGATCCTCGGACGATGCCCAGGGCAGCCGGACCGCCTGGGACTTGATCGTGATGCCACGCTCGCGCTCGATGTCCATACGGTCGAGGTACTGGGCGCGCATCTGCCGCTGGTCCACCACCCCGGTCAGCTGGAGCATGCGGTCGGCGAGCGTGGACTTGCCGTGGTCGATGTGCGCGATGATGCAGAAATTGCGGAGCAGCGCCGGGGCGGTACGGCTCGGCTCGGGCACATTGTTAGGGGTCGCGGGCACGCAGGGTCCTGTCTCTTGAGGCGCCTGTCGCCTCGGGTCGGATCGATACGTAGGCTCCATGGTCCCACGGGCGGAGAGCTGCGACCGGTTTGGGCCGGTCGTACGAGCACTGGTAGCCTGGGTAGCTGTGTCTCATGCCCTCTCTGCACGAGGCACACCCAAGGAAATCAAACGGCGTGTGAGACGTGCTGTCTCGCGTGCCTGAACCTGTAAAGGCTCATTCGTGGCGAACATCAAGTCCCAGATCAAGCGGATCAAGACCAACGAGAAGGCTCGGCTGCGCAACAAGGCCACCAAGTCCTCTCTGAAGACCGCGATCCGCAAGGCCCGCGAGGCAGCTGCCGCCGGTGACGTCGAGAAGGCCACCGAGTACACGCGCGATGCGTCGCGCGCGCTCGACAAGGCCGTCTCGAAGGGCGTCATCCACAAGAACCAGGCCGCCAACAAGAAGTCGGCGCTTGCTTCCAAGGTCGCTTCCCTCAAGGGCTGATCCAACCCGACTTAACTGCCGGAAAGGACCCAGCGGGCCCTCTCTTCCGCTCCTGCCCGGCACCCCGGACCCACGCACGACCTGCGTTCGCCACGCGGGCGTGGTTCCAACAACGTGATCCAAGGCCCCCGCTCTTCCTCCCTTCCCCGGGAGGCGAGCGGGGCTTTTGGCGTTGGAGGGGAGCCAGGGCTTGGGGCGTTGAAGGGGAGCGGGCTTCGGCCGTTTTCCAGCCCGCCCGGTGTTGGAGGTCTTTCAGCCCGCCTGGTGCTTGAGGCATCTTCAGCCCGTCCGGTCCTTGAGGACGAGACCGTGCCGTCCCGATCCCCCACCCACCCGGTGGGGCTGCGCTCTTCAACCCGGGCCAGCATCTTCAGCCCGTCCGGTGCTTGTGGACGAGACGGTGCCGTCCCGCTCCCCACCCACCCCACGGGGGCTCCACTCTTCAACCCGGGCGGGCATCTTCAGCCCGTCCGGCGTTCGAGGACGAGCGCGTTCAGCGCGACAGCGGGGGTCTGGGGGCGGCAGCCCCCAGGA
>NZ_JBHXMF010000112.1:0-14302 GCF_042721055.1 Streptomyces sp. NPDC058470 | reverse complement strand
ATATTGGTTTTTTTGTTGTGTGGGGTGGGGTTGTTTTTTGTTAACCGCGCCCGGCCCGCGGGGGGGCGCCCCCCCCCCCCGGCCCCCCCCCCCCCCTGACTCACATCGAGTTGCCTGCTCCGGGACTTAGAGCTGGCCGCCGACGAAGACCGTGAGGTCGACGAGGCGGTTGGAGTAGCCCCACTCGTTGTCGTACCAGCCGATGATCTTCACACTGTTGCCCTGCACCATGGTCAGGGAGGAGTCGAAGGTGCAGGAGGCCGGCCAGCCGACGATGTCCGAGGAGACGATCGCGTCCTCGGTGTAGTCCAGGTAGCCCTTCAGCTCACCCTGGGCGGCCTTCTGGAACGCGGCGTTGACCTCTTCCTTGGTCACCACGCGCTCCGTCTCGACGACCAGGTCGGTGACGGATCCCGTCGGAACCGGCACCCGCATCGCCATGCCGTTGAGCTTGCCCGCCAGCTCCGGGATGACCACGCCGAGAGCCTTGGCCGCACCGGTGCTCGCCGGAATGATGTTCTCGGCGGCGGCACGGGCGCGGCGCAGGTCCTTGTGCGGGAAGTCCTGGAGACGCTGGTCGCTGGTGTAGGCGTGGACCGTGGTCATCAGGCCCGAGACGATGCCGAAGTTCTCCAGGAGAACCTTGGCCATCGGCGCCACACAGTTGGTGGTGCAGGAGGCGTTGGAGATGATGTGGTGGTTCGCCGCGTCGTACTTGTCCTCATTGACGCCGAGCACGATCGTGATGTCCTCGTCCGAGGCCGGAGCCGAGATGAGGACCTTCTTGGCGCCGCCCGCGATGTGCTTCTCGGCGTCGGCCTTCTTGGTGAAGATGCCGGTCGACTCGATGACGATGTCGACGCCCAGCT
This sequence comes from Streptomyces sp. NPDC058470, assembly GCF_042721055.1. Lineage (NCBI taxonomy): Bacteria > Bacillati > Actinomycetota > Actinomycetes > Kitasatosporales > Streptomycetaceae > Streptomyces > Streptomyces sp. NPDC058470. The sequence goes on along the minus strand of NZ_JBHXMF010000112.1, from coordinate 13,433 downwards.
CACCCCACGGGATGTCGGCAGGGTTGCGCTCCGACAGCACCTTGATGATGTGGCCGTCCACGGTGATCGTGTCGGCGGTGTGCGTCACCTCGGCCTGGAGGCGGCCCAGGATGGTGTCGTACTTCAGAAGATGAGCGGTGGTCGCGGTGTCACCCAGGTCGTTGACAGCCACGATCTCGATGTCAGCACCCTGCTTCAGCAGCGCGCGGAAGTAGTTACGACCGATGCGGCCAAAGCCGTTGATGCCTACGCGGATCGTCACGAACCGATCTCCTCGTTGGTACGCCGGCTCAGATGCCGGCGAGTTGTATGGGATGTCCCCGACCGCCTACGACCCTACCTCCCTGAGGCTTCCGGCATGACATCGAGATGCCCTATACACGGCAGGGCGGTCCGTACCCACCAGTAGGGGTATGGACCACCCTCCGTGTTCACACGACTGTCACGCGGAGTCAGCCGCGCAGTGCCGCCAGAGCCTTCCCGACGAGGGCCGTGCGGTCGGCCGCCGCGGTGACGTGCTCCAGGCCGAAGCCCAGCAGCACGGTGTCGTCCGTGGTGATCGCTCCGTATGTCTTGAAGAGCTCACCGGAGAGCCCCCAGTCCTTGATGACCGCGGGGCTGCCCGCGGGCGGTCCGGGGACGCTCCAGGCGCCGAGCGAGGTCTCGAAGCCCTCGACCGGGCCGGCCGTGCCGCCGATGACGACGGTGGCGTTGTCGGCGAGGACACCGTGGCCGCCCGAACCCGGGTCGGTGATGTAGCTCAGCGACACCTCGACCGTCTTGCCCGCGTACGCGGAGAGGTCGAAGTTGACCTCCTGCCATCCGTCGGAGGCTCCGGTGAAGCTGTTCCAGGACCCGCTGGTGCCCGTGGGTGTGCAGGCGGTCGAGCCCAGCGTCAGATAGCGCGTGAGGGCGGGGTGCGCCTTCACGAAGTACCCGGCCTCGCACTCGACGGGTACGGCCGTGCTGGTGGCGCCACCCTTGTCCGGGAGCGTCGTCCAGTCGTCGGCCCCGACCGTGTGGGCCTCGAGCACGGCGTGGTCGTAGGCCTCCTCGGTGTCCCACAGGAGCTGGGTGCGCAGGGTGGGCGCTTCGGCCGCGCTCACTCCGGTGAGGTCGATGGTGCGGGTGAGACGGTTCCAGGCGTAGTCGGAGTGGGTGACGGCCGCCATGGACGCGCCTTCGTAGGGCCCGTACGGATTGACGGTCCCCGGGTACTGTCCCGCGCCCGCGCTCGTGAACTGGGGGTACGTGGTGGCGGGCAGGTTGTCCGAGGTGACGCTGTACGACCCCGCCGCGTTGAGCGGGTTGCCGGGCGCGCCGGCGAGTGCTCCGGTGGTGCCGGCGAGCGCTCCCGAGCCGGTGAAGGCGGTGGCGCCCGGAGTGCTCGTACGGGAGTAGGCGCCCAGGTAGTACTGGCTGAAGTCGTTCGTCAGGGCGCCTGGGAGAGCGACGCTGCCGCCCGCCTGCTCGCCCGCCTCGATCAGCTTGCCGCCCTCGTTGAGGTAGGCGCGCAGTTGGAGCTGGGTGGTGTAGCCGGGCCGGTCGGCGCCGGTGTAGTGGACGACCGTGTCGAAGTGGCCGAGCACACCGAGCGCGTCAGGCGCACCCTGTGTGGCGACGTCCCAGACGAGGGGCTTACGGCCGTTGGCCTTGAGCGCGTCGACGTACGTCTGGGTCTGGGCGGCGGCGGTGGTCTCCTCGGCTACCACGAGGGTGTCGGCACGGGGCCGTTCGGCGATGGTGTAGGTGAAGTGCTCGCTGGAGGTGGGCTTTCCGCTCTTCGTCTCTCCGGTGAACCAGACCTCCACCTTGTCGCCCGGCTCACCGTCCTGGACGAGGGCGCGGTACTCGTCGAAGTAGAGGTTGTCCTCGCCTCCGTAGGTCTCGCCGCCCTCCCACGGCTTGAGCGCCTGGTCCCACGTACGGCCGCCGTTGACGCGGTACTTGAGCTCCTTGTCACGCACGGACTTCCGTACGACGACGGAGACTTCCTGGTCGGCGCCGCGGGAGTACGAGGTGGAGAAGGCGGCGGGCGTGAAGTCGGCCGCCTGGAGGCCGAGCGAGGAGGACGGCTGGTCGGGGTGGGCCGCGGTCTCGGCGACGGAGAGCGCGAAGGGGATGTTTTTCGCGAACTCCTGCTGGATCAGCTTCTCGTCGTCCGGGAAGGTGAAGACCGAAGCGCAGTCCGCCGCGTTCCAGGCGTCGTTCGGGTCGAGGTTCGACGCGGTCTGGCAGGTCGACATCTCGGGCGTGTACATCGCCAGGCCGTTGACGTTGGAGGCGTGGCCGTCGGCCTCACCGTTCGTCGTGTAGAGCTCGGAGGAGACCTGCGGGCGGTAACCCGGGATCGCGGGGTTCTCGGGCGTACCGGCAAGGGACTTGTACAGCACGTCGTCCGGACTCGGGGTCGCCACCTGCCAGCCGACTCCGTAGAGGATCAGCTCGGCCGCCGAGTGGTAGTTGATGCCGTACGTGAAGCCGATGCGCTTCTCGAAGGCGTCCATTGCCTTGGTCTCGGGCTCGGAGCCGGCGCTCGCGCCGCGGTAGGTCTCACTGGTGGGGTTGGGCGACGAACCCTCGTTGTCGTAACCCCACTGGTAGGCAAAGTTGCGGTTGAGGTCGACGCCGTCGCCGGTGGTGATGACGCCGTCGCCGTTCACGTCACGCAGGTTCTTGCGCCACTGGCGGTCGCCGGCCGGGTCGAACGTGTAGTCGTAACCGTCGGGGTTGGCGGAGATGACGAACCACAGCTCGGTCGTGTCGACGATCTTCTTTATGCGCTTGTCCGTCGAATAGTTGTCCAGGTAGTAGTGCATCAGACGCCGCGTCATCTCCGGCGTGATCCACTCACGGGCGTGCTGGTTGGACATGTACAGCACGGCCGGCTTGGCGCCGTCCTTGGTCTTCGTGGCGCCCTTGGTCAGTTTGAGCGCCAGGATGTCCTGCCCCTGGAGGGTCTTTCCGATGGAGACGACCTTGGTGAGGTCGGGGTTCGCCTGGCCGGTCTTGACGATCTCCTCCTGGAGATTGCCCGCTCCGCTGTACGGGCGGTACACACCGTCAGCGGCCGCCTCGACGCGCGCCTCCGCATTCGCCGAGATCTTGTACTCGGTGAGGTCGACGCCCTTGTCCTCCAGTTGCCCCGCCTGCTTGTCGGTGAGGTAGACCTCGACCTGGGCGGTGCCCTTCGCCGGAACCTGCTCGCCGAGTTCGTGGGCGTCCTGACCCGCCGCCAGCAACAGAGGTACCTGCTGCTGTGTGACGTCGGCGTGGAACACCTTGACGGCGTCCGCACCCGGGTCGGCCGAACGGCCGCCCTCCGCCTGAGCGATGGGCGCCAGACTCGCCCCGCCCAGCATGAGTGCAGCTATGGCGAGGATCGATCTCGCTCTTCGTCTCATGAGCCCCCCTTGCATTTGTCCGGCACATCTGTGCGCAGACGCCAGGCTGGTCATCCTCCATGATCATGTCAAGACGGCCACAAGGACCGGCAAACCGCCGCTGGTGCCGGACTCGGCACCAGCGGCGTCAGGCATGAACGACGGGCTCAGGCGGGCCAGTTGTCCGCAGGGGGCCAGAACGCCGGTCTGTACGACCGGTTCGGACCGCTCGTTTGTCCGAGCGGACGGAGGTGGACGGGGCACCCGTGGGGGTCGACACGGACAGGGCATCCGCCCGGGCCGAGACGGTCAGGACGTCCGCGCGAGCCCAGACGGTCAGGACGTCCGCGCGAGCCGGCACGGTCAGGACGTCCGCGCGAGCCGACACGGACAGAACGTCCGCGCCCAGACGGCCACGTCGCCCGCGCGAACCTCAGACGGCCACGTCGCTCGTACGAGCCAATGCGGACAGGACGCCCGTACGAGCCCAGACGACCACAGTGTCCGCGCCGTCCGCGCCGTCCGCGCCGTCCGCGCCGTCCGCGCCGTCCGCGCCGTCCGCGCGAGCTTCAGACAGCCCCGTCGCCCGTACGAGCTCAGACGGCCATGTTGTCCGCCATCTCCTCGGTGAGGTTCGACTCCGTCCCGGGGATACCGAGGTCCTGGGCCCGCTTGTCGGCCATCGCCAGCAGACGGCGGATACGGCCGGCCACGGCGTCCTTGGTCAGCGGCGGGTCGGCGAGCGCGCCCAGTTCCTCCAGGGAGGCCTGCTTGTGGTCCATGCGCAGCCGGCCGGCGGCCGCGAGGTGCTCCGGCACCTCGTCGGCGAGGATCTCCAGGGCCCGCTGCACCCGGGCCCCGGCGGCGACGGCCGCGCGGGCCGACCGGCGCAGGTTGGCGTCGTCGAAGTTGGCGAGCCGGTTCGCCGTGGCGCGGACCTCGCGGCGCATCCGCCGCTCCTCCCAGGCCAGCACCGACTCGTGGGCCCCGAGCCGGGTGAGCAGCGCCCCGATCGCGTCGCCGTCTCGTACGACCACCCGGTCCACGCCACGGACCTCGCGGGCCTTGCTCGCGATCTGGAGCCTGCGCGCGGCGCCGACCAGGGCGAGCGCCGCCTCGGGGCCGGGGCAGGTCACCTCCAGGGAGGAGGAGCGGCCCGGCTCGGTGAGCGAGCCGTGCGCCAGGAACGCCCCGCGCCAGGCCGCCTCGGCGTCGCAGGTGGCCCCTGAGACCACCTGCGGGGGCAGCCCGCGGATCGGGCGGCCCCGGCCGTCGACGAGCCCCGTCTGCCGGGCCAGCTGGTCGCCGCCCGCGACGACGCGCACGACGTAGCGGGAGCCGCGGCGCAGGCCGCCGGGTGCCATCACGATCAGTTCGGAGCTGTGGCCGAAGATCTCCAGAATGTCCCGCTTCAGCCGGCGCGCCGCCATCGCGGTGTCCAGCTCCGCCTCGATCACAATCCGGCCGCTCACCAGGTGGAGGCCGCCGGCGAACCGCAGAATGGCGGAGACCTCCGCCTTTCTGCAGCAGGTCCGGGTGACGGGGAGCCGGGAAATCTCATCCTTCACCGCTGCCGTCATCGCCATGGGCCGATCCTTCCATGCATCCGAAAAATACGGTCGTACGCGGCGGCCAACAGCTCCGGGTCGTGCCTCGGGCTACCGTCGGTCCGGGCCACCGGCGCCAGCTCGACCGCGGCGCCGAGCCGCTTGGCGGCATCGGTGAGCAAATCGCGGTCGGGCACGGCGGCCTCGTCGGCCAGCACCACGTCCAGGGCGAGTTTAGGGGCGTGTCGTCCCAAAACCTCCAAATGACGCTGCGGAGAGAAGCCATCGGTTTCTCCGGGCTGCGGCGCGAGGTTCAGGGAGAGCACCCGGCGGGCCTTCGTCTGGATGAGCGCGTCGAGCAGTTCGGGCACCAGCAGGTGCGGGATCACCGAGGAGAACCAGGAGCCGGGGCCGAGCACCACCCAGTCCGCGTCCAGGACCGCGGCGACGGCTTCGGGGACGGCCGGCGGGTCGTGCGGCACGACGTGCACGGACTGCACCTCGCCGGGGGTGAGCGCCACGGTGGCCTGACCGCGCACGGTGTCGACGTCGTCGGGCCGGTCCGGGTCGTGTCCCTTGACCAGGGCCTGGAGCTCCAGGGGTACGGCGGACATGGGCAGCACCCGGCCGTGCGCGCCCAGCAGTCTGCCGACCAGGTCCAGGGCCTGGACATGGTCGCCGAGCTGCTCCCACAGGGCGACGATCAGCAGGTTGCCCACCGCGTGCTCGTGCAGGTCGCCCTTGGACTGGAAGCGGTGCTGGATGACCCGGGCCCAGGTCTGGCCCCAGTCGTCGTCGCCGCAGAGGGCGGCCAGGGCCTTGCGCAGGTCACCGGGCGGGAGCACGCCCAGCTCGTCGCGCAGGCGCCCGCTGGAGCCGCCATCGTCGGCCACGGTGACGACGGCCGTGAGGTCACCGGTGATCCGGCGCAGCGCGGCGAGCGAGGCGGACAGGCCCATGCCGCCGCCCAGGGCGACGACCTTGGGCTGGGCGCCGCGGCGGCGCGGCTTGGCACCGCGCGCCACGACGGGCTTGCCGCCCTGGCCCTCGGCGGCAACCCGGCGCAGCCTGCTCAGCCGCAGAGCGGCACGTCCGGTCACTCGCGACCCATGTCCCGGTGCACGACCACGGTCTCCACGCCCTGGGAGACGAGGCGGGCGGCGAGCTTCTCGGCGGTGGCGACCGAGCGGTGCTTGCCGCCGGTGCAGCCGACCGCGATGGTCACGTACCGCTTGCCCTCACGGCGGTATCCGGCCGCGATGAGCTGGAGCAGCTCGGCGTAGCGGTCGATGAACTCCTTGGCGCCGGGCTGGTTGAAGACGTACGCCGAGACCTCCTCGTTGAGGCCGTTGAAGGGGCGCAGCTCCGGAACCCAGTGCGGGTTGGGGAGGAAGCGCATGTCCACCACCAGGTCGGCGTCGACCGGAAGGCCGTACTTGAAGCCGAAGGACATCACGGTGGCCCGCAGCTCGGGCTCCTCCTCGCCCGCGAACTGGGCGTCCATCTTGGCGCGCAGCTCGTGCACGTTCAGGCTGGAGGTGTCGATCACCAGGTCGGCGTCGCCGCGCAGCTCGCGCAGCAGTTCGCGCTCGGCGTCGATGCCGTCGACGATGCGGCCGTCCCCCTGGAGGGGGTGCGGGCGGCGTACCGACTCGAAGCGGCGCACCAGGGCCTCGTCCGAGGACTCCAGGAAGACGATCCGCCGGGTGACGTGCTTGGACGCCAGGTCGGCGAGCGACTCGCGGAGGTTGTCGAAGAAGCGGCGGCCTCGTACGTCGACGACGACCGCGATTCTGGCCACGTTGCCCTGGGAGCGGGCGCCGAGCTCCACCATGGTGGGGATCAGCGCGGGCGGCAGGTTGTCGACGACGAACCAGCCGAGGTCCTCCAGACACTTGGCTGCCGTCGACCGTCCGGCGCCGGACATCCCAGAGATGATCACCAGCTCGGGGATGGCGGCTTCGGGCACCGCGACCGTCTCCATCGTCGTACTCTCCTGTGGGCTGTCGGGGGCGTCCGTAGCGCCGTCTGGCTGTGCTTCGTGTTGTTGACCGTCGCCGGGCTGTGACGGGCGTGCTTGACCGTCACCGGGCCGTGGTTCGTGTTCTTGCGCGTCGCCGGTATGTGGTTGGCGTTCTTGGCGTTCGTTCTCGGTCATGTCTCCTGCCCCCGTCGCTTGTCCGAGGCGCCCGCGGATACGGGCTCCTCCGGGGAGCTCGCCGTCGTTTCGGGCGCCCCGTATTCCTCGTCTTCCATGATCTCTCCAGTCGCCATGTTCACGGCGGGGGCGACCGGGGCCGCCTGGGCCAGGGCCACGGCGATCGTCTCGGCCGTTTTACGGCCTATGCCGGGAACCTCGCAGATCTGGTCGATTGTCGCGGATCGCAGCTTCTTCACCGAACCGAAGTGTTTGATCAGCGCCTGCTTGCGCGTCTCGCCGAGCCCCGGCACCTCGTCGAGGGGGCCCGACCTGAAGCGCTTGGCCCGCTTGACGCGCTGATAGGTGATCGCGAAGCGGTGCGCCTCGTCACGGACCCGCTGGAGCAGGTACAGGCCCTCGCTGGTGCGGGGCAGGACCACCGGGTCGTCCTCGCCCGGCAGCCACACCTCCTCCAGCCGCTTGGCGAGACCGCATACGGCGATGTCGTCGATGCCGAGCTCGTCGAGAGCCTTCTTGGCTGCGGCGACCTGCGGCTGGCCACCGTCGACGACGACGAGCTGCGGGGGGTAGGCGAAGCGCTTGGGGCGCCCATCGTCCTCGGTGAGCGCGGCCTCGCCGTCCGCCCACTCCCCCGTCTTCTCCTTCTCCGCGATGTAGCGCTTGAAGCGGCGGGCGATCACCTCGTGCATGGACCGGACGTCGTCCTGCCCCTCGCCGTGCCAGACCTGTGTGTCTCCGACGCGGCCCTTGATCTGGAAGCGCCGGTACTCGCTCTTGCGCTGGAGTCCGTCCTCGAAGACGACCATCGACGCCACGACGTCGTCGCCCTGGAGGTGGGAGATGTCGTAGCACTCGATCCGCAGCGGCGCGCTGTCCAGGTCGAGGGCCTCGGCGATTTCCTCCAACGCGCGCGAGCGGGTGGTCAGGTCGGAGGCGCGCTTGGTCTTGTGCAGGACGAGGGACTGCTGTGCGTTGCGGCGCACCGTCTCCATGAGCGCCTTCTTGTCGCCGCGCTGCGGGATACGCAGCGAGACGTTCGATCCGCGGCGCTCGGTCAGCCACTCCTGGACGGGCTCCGCCGGGTCGGGCAGCGCCGGGACGAGCACTTCCTTGGGGACGGAGTCGCCCGTCTCCTCGCCGTAGAGCTGCTGGATCGCGTGTTCGACGAGATCACCGGTGGTGACGGCCTCCACCTTGTCCGTGACCCAGCCGCGCTGGCCGCGCACGCGTCCGCCGCGCACGTGGAAGATCTGCACGGCCGCTTCCAGCTCGTCCTCCGCGACGGCGACCAGGTCGGCGTCGGTCGCGTCGGCGAGCACGACCGCGCTCTTCTCCATGGCCTTCTTCAGGGCCTCGACGTCGTCGCGCAGCCGGGCCGCCCGCTCGTACTCCATTTCGTCGGCCGCGTCCGTCATCTGCTGTTCGAGGCGGCGGATGTACGTCCCCGTACGCCCGGCCATGAAGTCGCAGAACTCCTCGGCCAGATCCCGGTGTTCGTCGGCGGAGACGCGCCCGACGCAGGGGGCCGAGCACTTGCCGATGTAGCCGAGGAGGCAGGGGCGGCCGGTGCGGACGGCGTTCTTGAAGACGCCGGCGGAGCAGGTGCGCACAGGGAAGACGCGCAGCAGCAGGTCCACGGTGTCGCGGATCGCCCAGGCGTGTCCGTAGGGACCGAAGTAGCGCACGCCTTTGCGTTTGTGGCCGCGCATCACCTGTACGCGCGGGAACTCCTCGTTCATGGTCACCGCGAGGTACGGATAGCTCTTGTCGTCGCGGTACTTGACGTTGAACCGGGGGTCGAACTCCTTGATCCAGGAGTACTCCAGCTGGAGCGCCTCGACCTCCGTGGACACGACCGTCCACTCCACCGACGCGGCGGTGGTGACCATGGTGCGGGTGCGCGGGTGGAGGCTCGCCAGGTCCTGGAAGTAGTTGGCCAGGCGCTGGCGCAGGCTTTTCGCCTTCCCGACGTAGATCACCCGGCGGTGCTCGTCGCGGAATCTGTACACCCCGGGAGAGTCCGGGATCTGTCCCGGCTTGGGGCGGTAGCTGGAGGGGTCGGCCATGTCTCACACCCTACTGGCGGGGGCTGACACCGCGTCGTGCTCCCGGCTCCCGCCTGTGGACAGAACGCGGAGATGGGGACCTCTCAGCGCGACTCCAGGAACGTCAGCACGGCCAGCACGCGGCGGTGGTCGTCGGAGGCCTCCGGAAGGTGCAGTTTGCCCAGGATGCTGCGGACGTGCTTCTCGATGGTGCCCTCGGTGACCCACAGTCGGCGGCCGATGCCCGCGTTGGAGCGGCCCTCGGCCATGAGTGCGAGGACCTCCCGCTCGCGGCTGCTGAGGAAGGACAGCGGGTCGTCGCGCCGCTGGGCCGCGAACAGCTCGCGCACCAGGGAGGGGTCGACGACCGAGCCGCCCCTGCGGATCCGGTCGAGCGACTCGATGAACTCGTCCACGACTGTGACCCGGCTCTTCAGGAGGTACCCGACCTTGTGGCCGCCGGCCAGCAGTTCCAGGGCGTCCTCGACCTCGACATAGGCCGACAGGACCAGAATGCCGGTGGCGGGGTGACGCTCACGGATCGTGCGGGCCGCCTTGAGGCCCTCGGTCGAGTGATGGGGCGGCATTCTTATGTCGACGATCGCCAGGTCCGGGCGTTCCTCGGCGACGAGTTCGAGGAGTCGTACGGCATCACCGGCCTGTCCGGCCACCTGGTAGCCGACGCGCTCGCAGAGACTTGCGAGCCCCTCTCTGAGCAGAACATCGTCGTCGGCGAGAACGACCCGCCCCTGCGGGAGCTGCTGATTGGCGTCCATGGCCCCGGCTTCCCCTGGCCCGGCCCCTGCGGCACGGTGCGCCTCCAACAGCCTGCCGGAACCTGGGCGGTTACGGCTAGCCGGAAGCGGAATTGGGGGCTGCCCGTGACGACACCCGGACCTCGCGGAGCCATGCTCGAACCAGTGCAGGAGCAAGGCACCGGTCGTCCCGGGCGAGGGACGGCGGGTCAAGCGGTGGAAGGGCAGCGGGAGATGCGGCGGACACGGATCGAGAAACGACGGCGGTCGGTCCGTGTCCGCCGGTACGACGACGAGGTGGGCTCCTTTCGCGAAGCCCTCGACCCGCGGGACCCCGACATCGTGCGTGCCAAGGGCCTGCGGCTCGCGGCACGAGGCGGCGCTGCCTGCCGATAGAGGCGCCGACACAGGGCAAATGCCTGTCCCAAGACCTGGTGTCTGCCTCCCCTGAACCCGGACGGCTGCCTCTCCGTCCGAGACCGACCGCCCGGCGCGTACACACGTCACCGAGTCCAAGGCCCCCCCTATTGGACCCCCTCCGTGTACGCCCCGGGCGGTCACCTGTCCACCGCGTGGAGTCGGTTCTCCAGGGACCTGAGGACGCCGCTGATGTCGGTGTGCCCCTCGTGGCCTGAGGCGGCGTCCTCCGCGGCCGTGAAGGCGCGGTCGGTGGCCCGACGGGCCGCGTCCCGCTCGGCCGCCGTTTCCGCCCGCTGCGGGGCCGCCTCGGCGAGCACCTCGGCGAGACGTTCGCGGGCGACCGCCTCTTGGAGTCCGGCCGTCACGAAGGACACCTCGGTCGACGCCTGGAAGTCCTGGATGGCGCGCGCCGCTCCACCGGGCCAGCGCCGAGACGACGGTGAAGGCGCGCAGTGCGGCGACCGGCAGCAGGACGAGCAGCATGAGCTTGGTGCCCACCCGAAGCCGCGCGAGCAGCGGTGAGCGGGCCTGCGCCACGCGCGCTGGGTGCCGTCGGCGGGTGCGCCGCCCACGCCGGGAGGGCTGCTCATGGCCCGTCGTCCGGGTAACCCTGGTGGTCGGCCGGATCACTGTCGATCTCGCGGACCGCCTGGTCCAGTGCCGCCCCGACCGGGGCACCATCGACGACGATCTTCGCGAAGGCCTGGGTGACGGCCTTGGGGAGGCCAAGGTCACGGCGGGGTGGGCGGGCGTCTGCGAGCGCGGTCGCGCGACGGTCCTCAGCTGCTGGATGAACAGGTGCTCGATACCGCCCGCCGCGACGGCCGGGGAGATCCTCACCGCGCCGTTCGTCGCCGGGATCGCCCCGTTCGCCTGCGTCATACGGCGGATGTGGCCGGGTTCCAGCAGATGAGCGAGGAGGCGACAGACCGCGTCGCCGTCGGTGGTGCCGGTGATGGCACCCCGCTGCCAGCACCCCGTACCGGCGACCGTGCCCTCGCCGAAGTCGGGCAACGGGACGGTCCTCACCTCGCCGGGGAACGCCTTCGTGTACTCGCCGTACATCCAGTGCCCGACCCAGGAGATCGAACCGCGCCCCTTCGTGAAGGCCTTGTCGTCCGTGTCGGGGTCGAACAGCCCCTCCTTGGACCCACCCTGCGTGCTGGTGAGCAGGTCCGGCAAGTCGCCCCCGGCGGCCGCCGAGTCGACCGGACCCGTACGCGCCCCGGAACGCTTTCCGTCGCGCTCTCCGCCGCCGACGCCAAGCAGGCCCGCGCAGAGACGGGGAAGAACGGGCGCGGGGCTCGCCTTCGTTCTCGTCGGAGCAACATCATCGTGCACCCCTGTCCGACCGACAGGACACGGCCGCCCAGGGCATCGTCACGCTACCGCGCGTGACTCGCCACTGCTCTCCGTGAGCACGGATCTCCCTTTCGGGTCCAAAGGACTTCACCTCTTTCCGGCTAGCTGCAAGGCGCACCGGACAACCCGTTGGGAAGCTTTCAGCATGTCCATGCGCTGTCTCCTCGTCGACGACAGCGCCCGGTTCCTGGAGGCTGCGCGCGCCCTGCTGGAGCGTGACGGGGTGCAGGTCGTCGGTGTCGCCTCGACGGGCGCGGAGGCCGTCGTGCGGGTCCGTGACCTGGCCCCGGACGTCGTCCTGGTCGATCTCGACCTCGACGGCGAGAGCGGCTTCGACCTGGCGCGGCGGCTCGCGGGCGGCGTGGCCGCCGTGATCCTGATCTCCACGCACTCCCTGGAGGACTTCCAGGAACTCGTCGCCGCCAGCCCGGCCCGCGGCTTCCTCCACAAGTCGGCGCTTTCGGTGGGGGCGATACGAGAGCTGTTGGGGCGTGAGGATTAGGAGACTACTGGGACACAAGGGTCGGCAGGGGTTCAGGCGACTCCTGGGGCGCGTTGCGCATCAGGTGTTGTCGCGGCTTGGCCAACACGCTTCAATGCGGTGGAACTTGAGGCTGCGAACGGCGACACGCGCGCGTGAAACAGACCCCGCGCGCCGCCACGGCGGCACCGACCACCCGCACGAGCGGCCTGACCAGCCGTTGTGAGCATTCATAGAAAGGCCCCCTGCATGCGGCACGGCACACAGCACGCGGACCTCGCCACGGCGGAACTGGAGACGGCCCTGCGTGGCGGGCCCTTCCATATCGCACTGCGCGCCGCGATCGCCGCCCGCGGACTTCCCCTGCAGCGGGTACAGCACCACCTGTCGCGCTACGGGGTCAAGGTTGGGGTGACCAGCCTGAGTTACTGGCAGCAGGGCGCCCGCCGCCCGCAGCGCCCCGAGTCGCTGCGCGCCGTCCGCGCCCTGGAGGAGATCCTCCAACTCCCGGACGAGTCACTGATCCGGCTGCTCGCCAAGGCCGAGGAGCAGTCCGTCCCGGACCGCTCCTCGGGCCATTCCTACCGCGCTCTCGTGGAGGCCTCCGGCGTCCTGGAGCGGCTCCTGGACGAGTTGGACTCGCCCCTCGAAAGCGGGCTGCACACCCTCGGTCATCACGAATGCGTACGGATCGGCGCCCAGCGCGAGCTGGTGGGCCGCGAGTCGCACCACATAGTGCGCGCCCACAAAGAGGGCGTGGACCGCTATATGGCCATCCACCACGGCGACCCGGGGTGCGCTCCGGAGCGGATGGCGGTGCACGCTCTGGAGAACTGCCGTACGGGGCGGGTGCGTTGGCACCAGGAGACCGGGGTCCTCGTGGCCGAGCTGCTCTTCGACACGCGGCTGCGCGCGGGCGACACGTATCTCTTCCGCTACGGCTTCGACGACGGCACGGCCGGGGCGTCCAGCGAGTACGTACGCGGATTCAGCTTCGCGGGCGGGCAGTACGCCCTCCAGGTGCGGTTCACCGGGGAGACCTTGCCCGTGCGATGTCACCGGTTCACGCAGCACTCGGCGGCGGCGCCGCGCAGCGGCCGCCAGGAGCTGACGCTGAGCGGTCACCACGGCTCGGTGCACCTGGTCGAGCCACGGGTGCGGTCGGGGATCCTGGGAATCGAGTGGGCCTGGGGGTAGGCGCCCTCGCTCACTGGGCAAGGCGAGCCGGCAAGGCGGGAGAAAGAGTCGGGGGGGGGGGGGGGGGGGTTATGGGGAATTA
>NZ_JBHXMF010000111.1:0-14786 GCF_042721055.1 Streptomyces sp. NPDC058470 | reverse complement strand
TTGGGCGGGAGGTTGTGCCGGCGGCGTGGGGTGGTCGGAGGGGTACTGCGGGGGGCGGGGTGTGGGCGGGGGGTCTGCTGCCGGGGGCGGGGGGGGGGGGGGGGCCTGCCCCCCCCCCCCCGCCCGTCGAGGGCCTCGGAAAGCTCAGCGGAGGAAGGGATCCACCGCGACCGCCACGAACAGCAGTGATACGTAGGTGATGGACCAGTGGAACAGCCGCATCTCCTTGAGCTTGCCGCCCGCCTCCTCGTGCTTGGCGCGATGCTGCAGCGCGTGCGCCTCCCACAGCCACCAGCCGCCGGCCACCAGGGCGACCGCCGTGTAGAACCAGCCGGTGTAGCCGAGCGGGGTGAGCAGCAGCGAGACGGCGACCATCACCCAGCTGTAGAGGACGATCTGGCGGGCGACCACCTTGTTCGAGGCGACGACCGGCAGCATCGGCACGCCCACGCGCGCGTAGTCGGCGCGCACCTTCATCGACAGCGGCCAGTAGTGCGGCGGCGTCCAGAAGAACATGACCAGGAAGAGGACGACCGGGGCCCAGGACATCGAGTCGGTCACCGCCGACCAGCCGATGAGGACGGGCATGCAGCCGGCGATACCGCCCCAGACGATGTTCTGCGACGTACGGCGCTTGAGGATCATCGTGTAGACGACGACGTAGAAGAGGAGTGCGCCGAGGGAGAGCCAGGCCGAGAGCCAGTTGACCGTCAGGCCGAACAGGAGCGTGGAGACCGCGGCGAGCGAGAGACCGAAGACGAGGCATTCGCGCGGGCTGACCATGCCGGTGACCAGGGGCCGCTGCGAGGTCCGGTCCATCAGTGCGTCGATGTCACGGTCGATGTACATATTGAGTGCGTTGGCGCCGCCCGCCGAGAGGTAGCCGCCGAGGCAGGTGAGGAGCACCAGCTTCAGGTCGGGCACCCCCTGCTGGGCCAGGAACATCACCGGGACGGTGGTGATCAGCAGTAGCTCGATGATCCGTGGCTTCGTGAGCGCCACAAACGCCATGACACGGGCCCCGAACGGCCGGTGGCTTGGACTGCTGCTCGTCCCGAGCACCCCCGGTGGACGGGATTCGACGGCCGTCACGTACACCCCTGACAGAGACATCCCAGCGAGCCCCGGGTGTGAACTCCCCGTAAAGGCTCGCGCGTACCACGCCACTGTAGACGTTGCCCATACCCCGACATTCGCGGGGGTGGGGTCGTGTTGGAAGGCGTCGCACCAGGGACGCAGCAACGCACTCGCGACGGGCGGCACGAGGCTCGGTTGAGCACTCGGACGAGCGGCTCCGTATTCACTTGCCGAATGAGGAATGGACCGGTCGGGAGGCGGATTCCGGCGACTCCCGGCAGTCTGGAATGACTCGAAAGAACGCACGTACCTACGGGGGTAGGCTCGACAACGGCCGGTGGGCGCACGCGCGCCGGTATTTCGACACGTGGAACATGTGGAGAGGAGCCCTGACCCAGGGTGAGCACCAAGCCGACCACCACAGACCTCGAGTGGACCGAGTTGGACCAGCGGGCGGTGGACACCGCCCGCGTCCTGGCCGCCGATGCCGTACAGAAGGTCGGTAACGGCCATCCCGGTACGGCGATGAGCCTGGCGCCTGTCGCGTACACCCTCTTCCAGAAGGTGCTGCGCCACGACCCGGCGGACCCCGACTGGACCGGACGCGACCGTTTCGTGCTGTCCGCGGGCCACTCGTCCCTGACCCTCTACACCCAGCTCTACCTGGCCGGTTTCGGCCTGGAGCTGGACGATCTGAAGGCCTTCAGGACGTGGGGCAGCAGGACTCCCGGCCACCCCGAGTACGGGCACACCCCCGGCGTGGAGACGACGACGGGTCCGCTGGGCCAGGGTGTCGCCAACGCGGTGGGCATGGCGATGGCCACCCGTTACGAGCGCGGCCTGTTCGATCCGGACGCCCCTCAGGGTGAATCCCCGTTCGACCACTTCATCTTCGCGATCGCCGGTGACGGCTGCCTCCAGGAGGGCATCTCCGCCGAAGCGTCCTCGATGGCAGGTCACCAGAAGCTCGGCAACCTGATCCTGCTGTGGGACGACAACCACATCTCGATCGAGGGCGACACGGAGACCGCGGTCTCCGAGGACACCGTCAAGCGCTTTGAGGCGTACGGCTGGCATGTGCAGCGCGTGGCCCCGAAGCCGGACGGCGACCTCGACCCGCACGCCATCTACGACGCGATCGAGGCCGCCAAGACGGTCACGGACAAGCCGTCGTTCATCGCGATGCGTTCGATCATCGCCTGGCCAGCCCCGAACGCGCAGAACACCGAGGCCGCGCACGGCTCGGCGCTCGGCGACGACGAGGTCGCGGCCACCAAGCGCGTCCTTGGCTTCGACCCGGAGAAGACCTTCGACGTCGCCGACGAGGTCCTCGCGCACACCCGGCAGGCCCTGGACCGTGGCCGCGAGGCCAAGGGCAAGTGGGAGAAGGGCTTCGCTGCCTGGCGTACGGCCAACCCCGAGCGTGCCGCCGAGTTCGACCGCATCGCCGCGGGTGAACTGCCCGAAGGCTGGGAGTCGCACCTCCCGGTGTTCGAGACGGGCAAGGGTGTCGCCACCCGTGCCGCGTCCGGCAAGGTGCTGCAGGCTCTCGGCGCGGTGGTACCCGAGCTGTGGGGCGGCTCCGCCGACCTGGCCGGCTCGAACAACACCACCATCGACAAGACGAGTTCCTTCCTGCCGGCGGACAACCCGCTGCCGGAGGCGAACCCGTACGGCCGCACGATTCACTTCGGCATCCGCGAGCACTCGATGGCCGCCGAGATGAACGGCATCGCGCTGCACGGCAACACCCGTATCTACGGCGGCACCTTCCTGGTGTTCTCCGACTACATGCGCAATGCCGTCCGTCTCTCGGCCCTCATGCACGCACCGGTGACGTACGTGTGGACGCACGACTCGATCGGCCTCGGCGAGGACGGTCCGACGCACCAGCCGGTCGAGCACCTGGCCTCGCTGCGTGCGATCCCCGGCCTGAACGTGGTCCGTCCCGCGGACGCCAACGAGACCGTGATCGCCTGGCGCGAGGTCCTCAAGCGCTACACCAAGGTGTTCGGCAAGGGCGCCCCGCACGGTCTCGCGCTGACCCGCCAGGGCGTACCGACGTACGAGCCCAACGAGGATGCCGCCAAGGGCGGTTACGTGCTCTTCGAGGCCGAAGGGCCCGAAGGACAGAGCACAGCGCCCGAGGTCATCCTCATCGGCACCGGCTCCGAGGTGCACGTCGCCGTCGAGGCGCGTGAGCAGCTCCAGGCCGAGGGCGTCCCGACGCGGGTCGTGTCCATGCCGTGTGTGGAGTGGTTCGACGAGCAGGACCAGGGGTACCGGGACAGCGTTCTCCCGACTTCGGTGCGGGCGCGAGTCTCGGTCGAGGCCGGTATCGGTCTCACCTGGCACCGGTTCGTCGGGGACGCGGGACGCATTGTTTCGCTGGAGCACTTCGGTGCTTCGGCCGATGGCAAGGTGCTCTTCCGCGAATTCGGTTTCACTGCCGAGAACGTCGCATCCGCCGCCCGGGAATCGATCGCCGCAGCCCAGCGCTGACGCTGACATACGACACGTAGGAGATGCAATTTCCATGACAGACGCACTCAAGCGCCTCTCCGAGGAAGGCGTCGCGATCTGGCTGGACGACCTGTCGCGCAAGCGGATCACGTCCGGCAACCTCGCCGAACTGATCGACCAGCAGCACGTCGTGGGCGTCACCACCAACCCGTCGATCTTCCAGAAGGCGATCTCCAGTGGGGACGGTTACGAGCGGCAGCTCACCGAGCTCGCCGCCCGCAAGGTCACCGTCGAAGAAGCCGTCCGCATGATCACGACGGCGGACGTCCGTGACGCCGCCGACATCCTGCGCCCGGTCTTCGACGCGACGCAGGGTCAGGACGGCCGGGTCTCGATCGAGGTCGACCCACGGCTGGCCAACAACACGACGGCGACCGTCGCCGAGGCCAAGCAACTGGCTTGGCTGGTGGACCGCCCCAACACCCTCATCAAGATCCCGGCGACCCCGGCGGGCCTGCCCGCGATCACCGAGGTCATCGGCAAGGGCATCAGCGTCAACGTCACGCTGATCTTCTCGCTCGCGCGCTACCGCGAGGTCATGGACGCCTACCTGGCGGGCCTGGAGAAGGCGAAGGCCGCCGGCCTCGACCTCTCCAAGATCCACTCGGTGGCGTCGTTCTTCGTGTCCCGCGTGGACACCGAGATCGACAAGCGGCTGGACGCCCTGGGCACGCCGGAGGCCAAGGCCGCGCGCGGCAAGGCGGGCCTGGCGAATGCGCGGCTCGCGTACCAGGCGTACGAGGAGGTCTTCTCCTCCGACCGCTGGGCCGCCCTCGACAAGGCCCAGGCCAACAAGCAGCGTCCGCTGTGGGCCTCGACCGGCGTCAAGGACAAGGCGTACAAGGACACCCTGTACGTCGACGAACTGGTCGCGCCGAACACGGTGAACACCATGCCGGAGGCCACTCTTGAGGCCACCGAGGACCACGGTCAGATCACCGGCGACACCATCACCGGTACGTACGAGCAGTCCCGTGCCGAGCTCGACGCGGTCGAGAAGCTCGGGATCTCCTACGACGACGTGGTCCAGCTCCTGGAGGACGAGGGCGTCGAGAAGTTCGCGACGTCCTGGAACGACCTGCTCAAGTCGACAGAGGCAGAGCTCCAGCGCCTCGCCCCCTCGGAGGGCTGAAACCTTGTCAAGCAGCAACCCGCTGCGTGACCCCGCAGACCGACGGCTCCCGCGTATCGCGGGGCCGTCGGGCCTGGTCATCTTCGGCGTCACGGGCGATTTGTCACGTAAAAAGCTGATGCCCGCGGTGTACGACCTCGCCAACCGGGGTCTGTTGCCGCCGGGCTTCTCCCTCGTCGGCTTCGCCCGGCGCGAGTGGGCCGACGAGGACTTCGCGCAGGAGGTCCACGACGCGGTCAAGGAACACGCGCGCACGCCCTTTCGCGAGGAGGTCTGGCAGCAGCTCGTCCAGGGCATGCGCTTCGTGCAGGGCACCTTCGACGACGACGACTCCTTCGAGAGGCTGCGTTCCACGATCGAGGACCTGGACAAGGCACAGGGCACGGGCGGCAACTTCGCCTTCTACCTCTCCGTGCCGCCGTCCGCCTTCCCCGTGGTCATCAAGCAGCTGAAGAAGCACCGGCTGGCCGACCAGCCGAACGGCTCCTGGCGCCGTGCGGTCATCGAGAAGCCCTTCGGTCACGACCTCAAGTCGGCCGAGGAGCTCAACTCGACCGTCGAGGACGTCTTCGCCCCGGACCAGGTCTTCCGCATCGACCACTACCTGGGCAAGGAGACCGTCCAGAACATCCTGGCGCTCCGCTTCGCCAACCAGATGTTCGAGCCGATCTGGAACCGGTCGTATGTCGACCACGTACAGATCACGATGGCCGAGGACATCGGCATCGGCGGCCGTGCCGGCTACTACGACGGCATCGGCGCCGCCCGTGACGTCATCCAGAACCACCTGCTCCAGCTGATGGCGCTCACCGCGATGGAGGAGCCCGCCTCCTTCGACGCGGACGCGCTCGCCGCCGAGAAGACCAAGGTGCTCGGCGCTGTGAAGCTGCCGAAGGATCTGGGCCGGAACACGGTCCGCGGGCAGTACGCGGCCGGCTGGCAGGGCGGCGAGAAGGCCGTCGGCTACCTCCAGGAAGACGGCATCGACCCCAAGTCGAAGACCGACACCTACGCGGCGATCAAGGTGGAGGTGGACAACCGCCGCTGGGCCGGGGTCCCCTTCTATCTCCGCACCGGCAAGCGGCTGGGCCGCCGCGTCACCGAGATCGCGGTGGTCTTCCAGCGCGCCCCGCACTCCCCCTTCGACCACACCGCGACGGAGGAGCTGGGCCAGAACGCGATCGTCATCCGCGTCCAGCCCGACGAGGGCATCACGGTCCGCTTCGGCTCCAAGGTCCCCGGCACCTCCATGGAGATCCGGGACGTATCGATGGACTTCGCGTACGGCGAGTCCTTCACGGAGTCGAGCCCCGAGGCGTACGAGCGCCTGATCCTGGACGTCCTCCTGGGTGACTCCAACCTCTTCCCGCGCACCGAGGAGGTCGAGCTGTCCTGGAAGATCCTCGACCCGATCGAGCGGTACTGGGACAAGCACGGCACGCCCGCGCAGTACCCCTCGGGCACGTGGGGCCCCGTCGAGGCGGACGAAATGCTCGAGCGAGACGGACGGAGCTGGCGGCGCCCATGAAAATAGACCTCACGGACACCACGGCCAGCAAGATCAACAAGGCGCTGGTGCAGGGCCGCCGGGCCATCGGCTCCCCTGCCGTCGGCATGGTGCTCACCCTCGTCATCGTCACCGACGAGGAGAACGCCTACGACGCCCTGAGGGCCGCGAACGACGCCTCGCGCGAGCACCCCTCGCGCACCCTCGTGGTCGTCAAGCGCGTCTCCCGCTCGCCGCGCGACCGCACGAAGTCCCGCCTCGACGCCGAGGTACGGGTCGGCGCGGACGCGGGCACCGGCGAGACGGTCGTCCTGCGGCTCTACGGCGAGGTCGCGGACCACGCCCAGTCCGTCGCGCTCCCGCTGCTCCTGCCGGACGCCCCGGTGGTGGTCTGGTGGCCGGTGGCCTCCCCGCGCGACCCGGCGAAGGACCCGCTGGGGGCGCTCGGCCAGCGCCGGGTCACCGACAGCTACTCGGCGGTCAAGCCCGTCGACGAACTGCGCACCCGCGCCGAGAACTACGAGCCGGGCGACACCGACCTGGCATGGGCCCGGATCACCCCCTGGCGCTCCATGCTGGCCGCCGCCCTCGACCAGGTGGACTGCGAGGTCATCTCCGCGGAGGTGACCGGCGAGGAGTTCAACCCGAGCGTCGAACTGCTCGCCATGTGGCTCGCCGACCGGCTGCACGTCCACGTCCAGCGCGGGGTCTCCGCCGGCCCCGGGCTGACCCTGGTACGCCTGGAGACCACCGGTGGTCCCGTCGCACTGCAACGCCCTGACGGGGCGATGGCCACCCTGACGCTGGAGGGCCAGCCGGACCGCGTGGTGGCGCTCAAGCGCCGCGAGACCTCCGAGCTGATGGCGGAGGAACTGCGCCGACTCGATCCGGACGACACGTACGCGTCGGCGCTGCGGTTCGGGGTGGACCGGCTGGGAGGCGCTCAGTCGACGACGGACCGGTCTCCGCTGCCCACCCGGACTCCGGCGTCCGCCGTGGCGGACTCTGCTTCGAGGACGTCCTCCGCGGCCGCGACCGGCAACCGGCCGTCTCCGGCGCAGATGCCGCCGGCCAAGGGGACGGCTGCCAAGTGAGCACTCCGCAACTGGTCGTCCACCGCGACAAGGAGCTGATGGCCGAGGCCGCTGCGGCCCGGCTGATCACGAAGATCGTGGACGCGCAGGCCTCGCGCGGCTACGCCTCGATCGTCCTCACGGGCGGCCGCAACGGCAACGGGCTCCTGGCTGCGCTGAGTTCGGCCCCCGCCCGGGACGCCGTCGACTGGGCCCACCTCGACCTGTGGTGGGGCGACGAGCGGTTCCTGCCCGAGGGCGACCCGGAACGCAATGACACGCAGGCTCGTGCCGCGCTCCTGGACTCCGTGCCGCTGGATCCCGCCCGGGTGCATCCGATGCCTGCCTCGGACGGCCCGTACGGCTCGGACGTGGAGGCCGCGGCGGAGGCGTACGCGGCAGAGCTCGCGAAGGCTGCCGGCCCCGAGAACCACGGCTCGGTCCCGACCTTCGACGTGCTGATGCTGGGCGTCGGGCCCGACACCCACGTGGCCTCGCTCTTCCCCGAGCTGCCCGCGGTAAGGGAGACCGACCGCACGGTGGTCGGTGTCCACGGCGCCCCGAAGCCTCCGCCGACCCGGATCTCCCTCACCCTTCCCGCGATCCGCTCCGCACGTGAGGTGTGGCTGCTCGCGGCGGGCGAGGACAAGGCCGAGGCCGCGGCGATCGCCCTGTCGGGCGCGGGCGAGGTACAGGCCCCGGCCGCCGGCGCTCGGGGCCGCTCCCGCACCCTGTGGCTCCTGGACGCGGCAGCGGCTTCCCAGCTGCCGCGGTCGCTGTATCCGCCGGCTTCGGCGTGACGGTAGGGGCGGAGGGGGCGGAAGAGGTTTTCCTCGCCCCTCCACCCCTACCCATTCCCGTCCTTCTGGGGCTCCGCCCCAGACCCCGCACCTCAAACGCCGGAGAGGCTGTCTCCAGCCCGTCCGGGGCTTGAGGGACGAGGCGACGCCATCCCGGCCCCCTACCCACCCATGAGGGCGGCGCTCTTCGGCTCCGGGCCGGGGGACATCTTTCAGCCCGTCCGGCGTTTGAGGACGAGGCCGTTCGGGCCGAAGCGGGGGTCTGGGGGCAGCCCCAGGAACAAGGGACGGGCAGGGGCGGAGGGGGCGAAGAAAACCCCCACCACCCACCCGGCTAACGCCCCCGCAGCGCCCGGTACTTGGCCACAAGTGCCGTCGTCGACGCGTCAAGCCCGGGCACATCGGCCCCCTCCGCCAGCGCCGGCTCCACCCGCTTGGCCAGCACCTTGCCGAGCTCGACTCCCCACTGGTCGAAGGAGTCGATGTTCCAGACGGCACCCTGGACGAACACCTTGTGTTCGTAGAGAGCGATCAACTGCCCCAGCACCGACGGCGTCAGCTCACGCGCGAGGATCGTCGTCGTCGGGTGGTTGCCCTTGAACGTCTTGTGCGGCACCAACTCCTCGGGCACCCCCTCCGCCCGCACCTCGTCCGGCGACTTGCCGAAGGCCAGCGCCTGCGTCTGCGCGAAGAAGTTCGCCATCAACAGGTCGTGCTGGGCGACCAGACCGGGCAGCAGATCGGCGACGGGCTCGGCGAAGCCGATGAAGTCGGCCGGGATCAGCTTCGTGCCCTGGTGGATGAGCTGGTAGTACGCGTGCTGCCCGTTGGTACCGGGCGTGCCCCACACGACAGGACCCGTCTCCCACTCCACGGGAAGTCCGTCCCGGTCCACGGACTTCCCGTTGGACTCCATGTCCAGCTGCTGCAAGTAGGCGGTGAACCTGGACAGGTAGTGCGAGTACGGCAGCACCGCGTGCGACTGGGCGTCGTGGAAGTTGCCGTACCAGATGCCCAACAGGCCGAGCAGCAAAGGCACGTTGGACTCGGCGGGTGCGGTGCGGAAGTGCTCGTCCACGATCCTGAACCCGTCGAGCATCGACCGGAACTGCTCGGGCCCGATGGCGATCATCAGCGAGAGACCGATCGCCGAGTCGAACGAGTACCGCCCGCCGACCCAGTCCCAGAACTCGAACATGTTCGCCGTGTCGATGCCGAAGTCCGACACCTTCTCCGCGTTGGTCGACAAGGCCACGAAGTGCTTGGCGACGGCTTCCTGACCGGCCTTCAGCTCGGTCAGCAGCCAGTTCCTCGCCGAGGTCGCGTTGGTGATCGTCTCGATCGTGGTGAACGTCTTCGAGGCGATGACGAACAGCGTCTCGGCCGGGTCCAGGTCCCGCACCGCCTCGTGCAGGTCGGCGCCGTCCACGTTCGACACGAAGCCGACCGTGAGGCCGCGGTCGGTGAAGGAGCGCAGCGCCTCGTACGCCATCGCCGGGCCGAGGTCGGAGCCTCCGATGCCGATGTTGACGATGTTCTTGATGCGCTTGCCGGTGTGGCCGGTCCACTCGCCGGAGCGGACACGCTCGGCGAAGCCGGCCATCTTGTCGAGCACGGCGTGCACCGCCGGAACGACGTTCTCGCCGTCGACCTCGATGACCGCGTCGCGCGGGGCACGCAGCGCGGTGTGCAGCACCGCCCGGTCCTCGGTCGTGTTGATCTTCTCGCCGCGGAACATGGCGTCCCGCAGCCCGAAGACGTCGGTCGCCGCGGCCAGCTCGCGCAGCAGCCTCAGTGTCTCGTCGGTGACCAGGTGCTTGGAGTAGTCGACGTGCAGATCGCCGACCTCAAGGGTGTATCCGCCACCGCGCCCGGGATCGGCCGCGAACAGCTCGCGCAGGTGGGTCTCCGCGAGCTCCTCGCGGTGCTCGGCCAGCGCGGTCCACTCGGGCGTCTGGTTGAGCCTGGAACGGCTTTCTGCGTTCATCTCGGACTTCCGCCTTCTTTCCTGCCTGTGCTGCTGCGTACCTTGCCCCGCTGCCGGTCCCAACCTAATTGATCAGGGCTTGACGTGAGCTGTCGTGGCACCGTCGTCCGGCTCAACAACAGATACGTCCGGCAGGCACCCTGGTATCAGCGAAATGACGGCGAGTGCGAACAGCGCGGCCGCGAGCAGTGCCGGCCCGTTCAGCCCGTAGCCGCCCGCCACCGCGCCTCCCAGCAGGGCACCGACCGGCCCTCCGGACGTCGAGGCCGTACGGACCGCGGAGCTGATGCGGCCCACCATGGCGTCCGGGCTGCGCTGCTGCATCAGCGTGACTTGGTTGACGTTCCACACCAGGTTCATCGCTCCGAGCAGCACCATGCCCACGATGACGGCGCCCAGGTGGCGGACGGTGCCCATGAGCAGCAGCGCCGACGTCTGGACACAACCGCCCAGGAACAGGCTGCCGACCCTCCCTGTCCGGCGCGCCAGCCACGGGGCCAGTGCTCCTCCGGCCAGGCTGCCGACGGAGAAGGCGGTCATCGCGGCCGCGTACTCCACGTTGCCCGCGTGCAGCCAGCGCGTCACGTGCAGGACGAGGGTGGCGATGAGCGCGCCCATGCCGATGTTGCACAGCAGGGTGGCCACGCACACCGCCCGCAGCACCCGGTCCTGCCACAGGACGCGCAGCCCTGCGGCTATCTCGGCGCGCAGGGTGCTCCCGGCCGGACGCGGATCCCGCGCGGGCAGCCGTATCCGTAGGGAGGCCACCAGCGCGGCGGCCAGCAGATAGGTGACCGCGTCGGCCGCGAACGGCACGGCGGCCCCGGCCACCAGCAGGAGAGGCACGAGGGGACCGGCCAGCAGGCCGCCGGCAAGCTGCTGCCCGGTCATCAGCCGGGCATTGGCGCTGCCCAGCTCGGCACGGTCCACCAGGGACGGCAGCAGGGCCGTGGAGGCGTTGTCGAAGAGTGTCTGGAGGGTCGTCAGGGTGAAAGCGAGCACGATCAGGACGACGATCGAGGCGTGCCCCAGCCCGACGGCGAGGGCGAAACAGGCGACCAGCGTGCCCCGTACGACGTCCACCGCCCACATCGCACGCCGCTGGTCGACCCGGTCGGCGATCGCCCCGCCGAGCAGACCGAAGAGGAGCCAGGGCAGATAGCCGCAGGCCGTGACGGAGGCAACGACCAGCGGATCGTCGCTGAGGTGCACGGCGAGCAGCGGCAGCGCGGCGGTCCGCAGCGCGTCGCCGAACCGCGACACCACAGCCGCGGTCCACAGCCGCCCGAATCCCCCGCGCCACGCGGGCGCCCGTACCCCCGCCAGCTCCGTCGCCGTCACAACGCCCCCTTCGGTTCCGTCACTTCAAGAACCGTAGAGGGCACCACTGACAAGCGAGCCGTTCACCGTCGAGCCACTGACAAGGTAACCGTTCACCGTCGAGCCACTGACAAGCGAACCGCTCACCGTCGAGCCACTGACAAGCGAACCGCTCACCAGCGAACCGCTCACCGTCGAGCCACTCACCGTCAAACCACTGACAAGCGAGCACGGACAAGCGGACTCGACGCATGACGAGCGAGCCGCAGGTGAGTCACGTCGGACCCTGCGCGCGATACAGCTCCGGCCAGGCGCCCAAAGGCACCCGGCCGGTTCTCAACCCCTAGATCTCGCCCCGCAGTTTGGCGAGCGCCTCGGCGAGGATCGCCTCGCCGTCCGCGTCGCTGCGCCGCTCCCGTACATACGCGAGGTGCGTCTTGTACGGCTCGGTGCGCGGCGGGGCCGGCGGGTTGTCCCGGTCCTGTCCGGCGGGAAAGCCGCAGCGCGGGCAGTCCCAGGTCTCGGGAACCTGCGCGTCGCTGGCGAAGCTGGGAACCGTCTCGTGCCCGTTGGAGCACCAGAAGGAGATGCGCAGCCGCGGCGCGGACTCGCCACGCTCGGCCTCGCCCATCGGCCCCGCCCCGACCCGGCTTCCTCGGATCGCGTTGCCACTTGCCACGGTCGTAACTCCCTGCGTAATGGTGCCGCGAAGCGAGTCGGCGTGACGCTTCGCTGCGAGCGCCTCAGTCTACGTAAGGCCCAACGCGCGTCCAGTGATTGGAGTTACACCCCCGCCCCTAGACGCAAGCCCCATGATAGGTCGCGATTTACGTCGCGTACCGAACATGGGGCCTTACGTGCGCAAAGTGCGTGCGTTATGTGCAGTTGTACCGATGTGCGTCGGCCAATGTCGGCCGTTGGTCAGTTGTTGACCTTCATCAGGATGCCGAGCGTGACGATGCACGCGAACCAGAGCAGACCGATCACCACGGTGATGCGGTCAAGGTTGCGCTCGGCGACCGAGGAGCCACCGACGGACGACTGCATGCCGCCACCGAACATGTCGGAGAGGCCGCCGCCCTTGCCCTTGTGCATCAGCACCAGCAGCATCAACAGCCCGCTGAAGACGATCAGGGCGATCGAGAACCCCATAACCACGGCTGGACCAACTTCCTCGGATCTGGACGGACGACGGGGGCCGGGTGGTTGCCCACCTGGCCCCCGCAAGGGTACGACGGATCGCCGCTACCGCATACTCGCGACCGCGAGCCTTCGGCTCACTGGTCCCGGAAACGGACGATCTTCACGAACTCTTCGGCGTCCAGGGAGGCACCGCCGACCAGCGCACCGTCGATGTCGGGCTTCGCCATGATCTCCGCGACGTTCCCGGACTTCACCGAGCCGCCGTACTGGATACGGACGGCGTCGGCCACTTCCTGCGAGTACAGCTCGGCGAGCTTGCCGCGGATCGCCGCGCAGACCTCCTGGGCGTCGTCGGCGCCGCAGACCTTGCCGGTGCCGATGGCCCAGACGGGCTCGTACGCGATCACGACCGACTCGGCCTGCTCGGCGGGGAGGTCCTTGAGACCGCCCTCGACCTGGCTGAGCGTGTGTGTGACGTGGTTGCCCGCCTCACGGACGTCCAGCTCCTCGCCCACGCACAGGATCGGGGTCAGGCCGTGCTTGTAGGCGGCCTTCACCTTGGCGTTGACGAGCTCGTCGGTCTCGTGGTGGTACTGGCGGCGCTCGGAGTGGCCGATCGCCACGTACGTGCACTTCAGCTTGGCCAGTATCGGGCCGGAGATCTCGCCGGTGTAGGCCCCGGAGTCGTGCGCCGAGATGTCCTGGGCACCGTACTTGATCTTGAGCTTGTCGCCGTCGACGAGGGTCTGCACGGAGCGCAGGTCGGTGAACGGCGGCAGGACGGCGACCTCGACGGCCTCGTAGTCCTTGTCCGCGAGGGCGAAGGCGAGTTTCTGGACGTGGGCGATGGCCTCGAGGTGGTTGAGGTTCATCTTCCAGTTGCCCGCCATCAGCGGCGTGCGCCCAGAGGAAATAGATGGAGCCATGTAGGTCAGTCCTCCAGTGCGGCGAGGCCGGGGAGCGTCTTGCCCTCGAGGTATTCGAGGGAGGCGCCACCGCCGGTCGAGATGTGGCCGAATGCCGTCTCGTCGAAGCCCAGGATGCGGACGGCGGCGGCGGAGTCGCCACCGCCGACGACCGTGAAGGCCGGGGAGTCGAGAAGGGCCTGGGCGACCGCCTTGGTGCCCTCGGCGTAGTCGGGGTGCTCGAAGACGCCCATGGGGCCGTTCCAGAAAATGGTGGCCGCGTCGGCGAGCTTCGAGGCGTACAGGGCACCGGTCTCGGGACCGATGTCGAGACCCATCCGGTCGGCCGGGATGGCGTCCGCGGCGACGGTGGTGGGGTTGGACGGGGCCTTGGTCTTCAGGTCCGGGAACTCGCCCGCGGTCACGACGTCGACCGGGACGACCAGCTCGACGCCGTTCTTCTCGGCGCGCTCGACGTACTCGGTGACGGCGGCCAGCTGATCGTCCTGGACCAGGGAGGCGCCGATCTCGTAACCCTTGGCCTTGAGGAAGGTGAAGGCCATGCCGCCGCCGATGAGGATGCGGTCGGCCTTGCCGAGCAGCTGGTCGATGACGGCGAGCTTGTCGGAGACCTTGGAGCCGCCGAGCGCGACCACGTAGGGGCGCTTGACGTCCTCGGTGAGCTTCTTCAGGACGCCGACCTCGGTGGCGATGAGGTAGCCCGCGTAGTGCGGCAGACGCGCCGGGAGGTCGTACACGGAGGCGTGCTTGCGGTGTACCGCGCCGAAACCGTCGCCTACGTAGATGTCCGCCAGGGCGGCGAGCCGGTCGGCGAACTCGCCGCGCTCGGTGTCGTCCTTGGAGGTCTCGCCGGCGTTGAAGCGCAGGTTCTCGATGACCGCGACCTGGCCGGGCTGCAGGCCGTTCACCGCGTCGTGCGCGGCGGGGCCGATGGTGTCCTGGGCGAACGCGACCGGGGCGCCGAGGAGTTCGGCGAGCCGCTCGGCGGGCTGCAGCAGGGAGAACGCCGGGTCCGGGGTGCCCTTGGGGCGGCCCAGGTGCGAGGCGACGACCACCTTGGCGCCCGCGTCCGCGAGGGCCTTGACGGTCGGCAGGACGGCGCGGATGCGGCCGTCATCGGTGATGAGGCCGTCGGCCAGCGGCACGTTCAGGTCGGCGCGGACGAAGACCCGCTTGCCGTCCACGCCTTCGGCGAGAAGTTCGTCGATCGTCTTCATGAAAGGGACTCCTAGGGGGCTCTTCGGATCCGAGAGGGCTGATCGATCACTACGTAGCACAGGGCTCGGGCAGCGCACGCC
>NZ_JBHXMF010000110.1:0-15323 GCF_042721055.1 Streptomyces sp. NPDC058470 | reverse complement strand
CGGCGATATCGCCGGAGCCCTTCGCCCTGTCCACCCGGGACGGTTACGTCGTCTTCAGGGCCTGCGCCATCTTGGTCAACTGCCCGAAGGACGCCGTCCCGGTCACCACCGTCGTGGAGTCCTTGGCCCTGAGCACGAGTGCGTCGTACTTGGCGCCCTCGTACCGCTGCCACGTCTGGTCGCCTATGCGCTGGGTGGCCTGCGTCTCCTCGGCGCCCTGACTGGCCGCGGCGATGAACGCGGCCGACTTCTCGGTGGACTGCTCGACTGCCACGTACTGGCCGTCGGGGTCCTGGAAGCCCAGGTGCCAGGCGTCGAACTCCGAGCCGTCGTACCGCACCGACGTCGCCTTCCACGCCGTGGGCAGCCCCTCGGGCGCCGCCACGGGATAGGCCGCCGCGCGGCGAGCGGTGAGCAGCTCGACGCGGTAGTCGACGCGCTTGAGCTCGGGTTCGGAGTCGTCGTGCGGGATGAAGACGTAGATGACGCCCGCCACGAGCCCGATGAGGGCCAGGGAAAGAATCATGTCCCGGACCGACTGCTTGCCTTTCATACCTGCCACGGCTCTATCCTCGCAGGCGCCCTGGCCTGCTCATCCGTGGGGTCCCCTGCTCATTTTGTCAGCCTAACGATAGAGTCGAGGTACACCCTCATCCGGCCGTCGTCGTATCAGAAAGGTGCGTCTCGATGACCGAGCATCAATTGCCGTCCGAACTCGAGGTCCCCTCAGAGGCCCCCGACCGAAACCTCGCCCTGGAACTGGTCAGGGTCACCGAAGCAGCCGCCATGGCCGCAGGCCGCTGGGTCGGCCGCGGCGACAAGATCGGCGCCGACGGGGCCGCCGTGCGCGCCATGCGAACCCTCGTCTCCACCGTCTCGATGAACGGCATCGTCGTCATCGGTGAGGGTGAGAAGGACGAGGCCCCGATGCTCTTCAACGGAGAGCACGTCGGTGACGGGACCGGCGCCGAGGTCGACATCGCCGTCGACCCGATCGACGGAACCACCCTCACCGCGAAGGGCATGACGAACGCGATCGCCGTGCTCGCTGCCGCCGACCGCGGCACCATGTTCGACCCGTCCGCGGTCTTCTACATGGACAAGCTGGTCACCGGCCCGGAGGCCGCCGACTTCGTCGACATCAACGCGCCCGTGTCGGTGAACATCCGCCGCGTCGCCAGGGCGAAACGGTCCTCGCCCGAGGACGTCACCGTCGTCATCCTCGACCGGCCGCGGCACGACGGGATCATCAAGGAGATCCGCGAGACGGGCGCCCGGATCAAGCTGATCACCGACGGCGATGTCGCCGGCTCGATCCTGGCCCTGCGCGAGGGCACCGGCATCGACCTGCTCCTCGGCATCGGCGGCACCCCCGAGGGCATCATCTCGGCCTGCGCCGTGAAGTGCCTCGGCGGCACCATCCAGGGCAGGTTGTGGCCCAAGGACGACGAGGAGAAGCGGCGCGCGATCGACGCGGGCCATGACCTCGACCGCGTCCTGTACACGGACGACCTGGTCTCCGGCGAGAACGTCTTCTTCGTCGCCACCGGCATCACGGACGGCGAGCTGCTGCGGGGGGTCCGGTATCGCGCCGAGACCGCGACGACCGAGTCGATCGTCATGCGGTCCAAGTCCGGGACGGTCCGGCAGATCACCTCGGAGCACCGGCTGAGCAAGCTGCGGGCGTACAGCGCGATCGACTTCGACCGGGCCAAGTAGCTCCGCCGGTTTCGCCGGGTCACTGCGGTCGCCCGTACCTGCGGGTCCGCTGTGGCTGGTCGCGCAGTTCCCCGCACCCCTGAAGATCGAGGGGCGCCCCTTGTGCGGAGGGGCGCCCCTTCTTTCGTGTGCTCCGGTCTAGCCGGCCGCGGCTATCGTCCCCGTCGGGTGGGCGGCCTTCTTCAGTTCGAGGTCGCGGCGGCGGCGACGGGCGAGGACCACGCGGCGCTCGGCGGCGGTGAGGCCGCCCCACACTCCGTACGGCTCGGGTTGCAGGAGCGCGTGTTCCCGGCACTCGACCATCACCGGACAGCGGGCACAGACGCGCTTCGCCGCCTCCTCACGGGAGAGGCGGGCCGCGGTGGGCTCCTTGGAGGGCGCGAAGAACAGGCCTGCCTCGTCCCGTCGGCACACGGCCTCCGTGTGCCATGGGGCTTCCTGATCCCTGTCCCGCACTGGCGCCCGCTGGGCCTGAACGGCGGCTAGCTGCAGGGACTGATGCGGCGGTTGCAGCACGGTCTACTCCTGACGACGGCTTCGCGAGCGTGCCGGGCGCCGCGGGAAGTCCACAGCGCCCTCCAGGGGACGATGCAGCAAGGCCTACCCGCTGTGCGCGCGCCTATGCACTGGGTTCCGAAGCCCTGGATTTCTCCACGACGACCACAGGAAGTCCGGGCTGCCGCGACTGGACCAATTCGCCCCGGGAGCCGTCGGATTCACAGGCGTCAACGGTCCAGGTGCTTGCGCAAACTCTTGTCCAGCCGGTCAGACACCCGGTCCGTCACACGGCCGAGGATGTCCGCGATCAGCTTGCCCCGCTTGGGCTTCGCCTCGACGTTTCCCAGTACGGCGAGACCGTCCACGTAGATCACAGGCGCGCCGGGATCGCCCGAATCCAGCGTGTCCACCTCGAAGTTGCCCAGCACGCCGGCGCCGCTGCCCCGCAGCGACACGTTCTCCGGGACGCGGATCTCCACGTTGCCGAAGACCGAGATCGCCTTGATCACGACCTGTTGGTACTCGAAGATCGCCTCGGTGAGGTCTATCTCGACGCTGCCGAAGACCGCGTACGCGTGGATACGGCGGCCCGCTCGCCAGCGGCCCTTGCGGACGGCGGCGCTGAACACCGCCACCACGTTGTCATCGGGCTCCAGGGGGATCGCGCCCACCGTGGGGCGGTTCGGCGCGATCGTGTACGTCGGGGTCGCGCGGGCCCCGTGAGCGGCGGGCAGGTCCCGGACGAACTGGTCCAGCTCGCCCACCGTCTTGGTGGACAGCACCCCTTCCACCCGCTCGGAGTGCTCCTCCGGGGTGAGGCGCCCCTCGGCGAGCGCGTCGCGCAGGATGTCGGTGATCCGGTCGCGGTCGGCGTCCGAGGCACGGAGCTCGGCCGGCTTCGCCACCGCCGGAGCAGACGCCGGAGCAGGCGTGGGGACTGTCGGGTCAGGGCGCTTCTGAAGGTCCACGGCATCAGCGTACCCAAACGCGATAGATCGCGACTAGGGGGTGTGGATGACGAACTGAGCCTTACCTCACAAGCTTGGTGTCCTAGTCAGGTTCTACGCTGGTGGCTGCTGCCGATGGAGGCATGCCGCTGTCCGTCAAGTGAGGAATGGGCTAGATGCCTGAGTTCGCGTACACCGATCTGCTCCCCCAGGGAGAGGACACCACTCCGTACCGGCTGGTGACCTCCGAGGGTGTCTCCACCTTCGAGGCCGACGGGCGGACGTTCCTCAAGGTCGAGCCGGAGGCGCTGCGGCAGCTCGCCGCGGAGGCCATCCACGACATCCAGCACTATCTGCGACCCGCCCACCTCGCGCAGCTGCGGCGCATCATCGACGACCCGGAGGCGTCGGGCAACGACAAGTTCGTCGCGCTCGACCTCCTGAAGAACGCGAACATCGCCGCCGCGGGTGTCCTGCCCATGTGCCAGGACACCGGCACGGCGATCGTCATGGGCAAGCGCGGGCAGAACGTGCTCACCCAGGGCTCCGACGAGGCGGCCCTCTCACGCGGCATCTACGACGCCTACCTGAACCTGAACCTGCGGTACTCGCAGATGGCTCCGCTCACCATGTGGGAGGAGAGGAACACGGGTTCGAACCTCCCCGCACAGATCGAGCTGTACGCGACGGACGGCGGCGCGTACAAGTTCCTGTTCATGGCCAAGGGCGGCGGCTCCGCCAACAAGTCGTTCCTCTACCAGGAGACGAAGGCGGTCCTCAACGAGGGCTCCATGATGAAGTTCCTGGAGGAGAAGATCCGTTCACTCGGTACGGCCGCGTGCCCGCCGTACCACCTGGCGATCGTGGTCGGCGGTACGAGCGCCGAGTACGCCCTGAAGACCGCGAAGTACGCGTCCGCGCACTACCTGGACGAGATTCCGGCCGAGGGTTCCGAGCTCGGGCACGGTTTCCGGGACAAGGACCTTGAGCAGAAGGTCTTCGAGCTGACGCAGCGGATCGGGATCGGGGCGCAGTTCGGGGGCAAGTACTTCTGCCACGACGTGCGGGTGGTGCGGCTTCCGCGGCATGGTGCGTCCTGCCCGGTCGCCATCGCGGTGTCCTGCTCGGCCGACCGGCAGGCGCTCGCGAAGGTCACCGCCGAGGGCGTCTTCCTGGAGCAGCTGGAGACCGACCCGGCGCGCTTCCTTCCGGAGACCACGGACGAGCATCTGGAGTCGGACCGTGACGTCGTCCGCATCGACCTCAACCAGCCCATGGGCGACATCCTCGCCGAGCTGACGAAGTACCCGGTGAAGACCCGGCTCTCGCTCTCCGGGCCGCTCGTCGTGGCGCGCGACATCGCGCATGCCAAGATCAAGGAGCGGCTCGATGCGGGTGAGGAGATGCCGCAGTACCTGAAGGACCATCCGGTGTACTACGCCGGGCCGGCGAAGACTCCCGAGGGGTACGCCTCCGGTTCCTTCGGGCCGACCACCGCCGGGCGGATGGACTCCTATGTCGAGCAGTTCCAGGCGGCGGGCGGGTCCAAGGTGATGCTGGCGAAGGGGAATCGGTCCGCGCAGGTCACCAGCGCGTGTGACGCGCACGGGGGCTTCTATCTCGGGTCCATCGGTGGGCCCGCGGCGCGGCTTGCCCAGGACTGCATCAAGAAGGTCGAGGTCGTCGAGTACGAGGAGCTCGGCATGGAGGCCGTCTGGAAGATCGAGGTCGAGGACTTCCCGGCGTTCGTCGTCGTCGACGACAAGGGCAACGACTTCTTCCAGGACCCTGCACCGGCGCCTACGTTCACTTCGATTCCGGTACGGGGGCCTGGACTGGGGTAACTCTTTTCGCCCCCTCCGTCTCTACCCGTCCCTCGCCCCTGGGGGCTACCGCCCCCAGGCCCCCGCTGCCGGCCTGAACGGCCTCGTCCTCAAACGCCGGACGGGCTGAAAACGCCGCCCCCGCGGGTGGGTGGGGGATGGAGATGGGAATAGCGACGGCGTCGCCTCGCGGTCAATCGCCGGACGGCTGAAAGACCCGGCTGAAGGATCTCCCGGGTGGGGAAAGATTCAGCCTCTCCGGCGTTTGAGGAGGGGGGTGCAGGGGGCAGCGCCCCGGCGGGGTCTGGGGCGGAGCCCCAGGGGCGAGGGACGGGTAGGGGCGGAGGGGGCGAAAAAACCTCACCAGGGAACACCACCGCCCGCGAACACGGTTACCCCTGTATGAGCGACTACCGCATCGAGCACGACTCCATGGGCGAAGTCCATGTCCCCGTCGACGCCAAGTGGCGGGCCCAGACGCAGCGGGCCGTGGAGAACTTCCCGATCTCCGGCCAGCATCTCGAACGCGCTCACATCGAAGCCCTCGCCCGGATCAAGGCGGCCGCGGCGAAGGTGAACGGCGAGCTGGGCGTCGTCGGGAAGGACATCGCCGAGGCCATCCAGGAGGCGGCCGCCGAAGTCGCCCGGGGTGACTGGGACGCGCACTTCCCCGTGGACGTGTTCCAGACGGGGTCAGGAACCTCGTCCAACATGAACGCCAACGAGGTCATCGCCACGCTCGCGACGGAGCGGCTAGGCAGGGACGTACACCCCAATGATCACGTCAACGCGTCCCAGTCGTCGAACGACGTGTTCCCGTCGTCCATCCACATCGCCGCCACCGCCGCCGTGACCCGCGACCTCATCCCCGCCCTCGACCACCTCGCCGCGTCGCTCACCCGCAAGTCGGAGGAATTCGCCGACGTCGTGAAGTCGGGCCGTACGCACCTGATGGACGCGACGCCGGTGACGCTGGGGCAGGAGTTCGGGGGGTACGCGGCCCAGGTGCGGTACGGGGTCGAGCGGCTCAACGCCTCGCTGCCGCGGCTGGCCGAACTGCCGCTGGGCGGGACGGCCGTGGGGACCGGGATCAACACGCCGCCCGGGTTCTCCGCCGCCGTGATCGCGGAGGTGGCCAGGAACACCGGGCTGCCGCTGACGGAGGCGCGCGACCACTTCGAGGCGCAGGGGGCGCGCGACGGGATCGTGGAGACGAGCGGGCAGCTCAGGACGATCGCGGTCGGGCTGACGAAGATCGCGAACGACCTGCGATGGATGGCTTCCGGGCCGCGTACGGGGCTCGCGGAGATCAGCCTGCCGGATCTGCAACCGGGGTCCTCGATCATGCCGGGCAAGGTGAATCCGGTCATTCCCGAGGCCGTGCTGATGGTCGCCGCGCAGGTCATCGGCAACGACGCGACCGTCGCCACCGCCGGAGCGGCCGGGAACTTCGAACTCAACGTCATGCTGCCGGTCATCGGCAAGAACGTGCTGGAGTCCGTCCGGCTGCTCGCCAATGTCTCGCGGCTGCTCGCCGACCGGACCGTGGACGGAATCGTCGCGCACCGCGAACGGGCCCGGGAGTACGCCGAGTCGTCACCGTCGGTCGTCACGCCGCTGAACAAGTACATCGGGTACGAGGAGGCCGCCAAGGTCGCCAAGAAGGCGCTGGCGGAGCGGCAGACGATCCGCCAGGTCGTGCTGAAGGCGGGGTATGTGGAGCGGGGCGATCTGACGGTCGAGCAGTTGGACGAGGCCTTGGATGTCCTGCGGATGACGCGTCCGTAACGGGCTTCGCCCTCCGAAAAACAGCTGATGTCACCTTCGTAACGTCCTGCGGCCGGTGGGGAGAACCATGACGCACTCCACAGCGTCGTATGCCCCGGGCACCTAATATCTGGTCATGACAGACGGTGGAGCGGTGAGAGAAGTGGAAACGGGCGGCTCGACGGCGCACTGGGCCCCCGGGAGTCAGATCCTGTGGCGGTACCGGGAGAACGCCGGCGAGCGCTTCCACATCTGCCGCCCGGTGACCGTCGTACAGGACGACGACGAACTGCTGGCCGTGTGGATGGCACCCGGCACCGAGTGTGTGCGGCCGGTGCTGGCCGACGGCACGCCCGTACACGGAGAACCGCTCGAGTCCCGCTACACGAAGCCGCGCACGGTGCGGCTCGACCGCTGGTTCGGCACGGGGGTCCTCAAGCTGGCGCGGCCCGGCGAGCCCTGGTCGGTGTGGCTTTTCTGGGAGCCTGGATGGCGTTTCAAGAACTGGTACGTGAACCTTGAGGCGCCGATGGCCCGTTGGGAGGACGGTGTCGACTCGGAGGACCACTTCCTGGACATCGCCGTGCATCCGGACCGGAGTTGGCGCTGGCTGGACGAGGACGAGTTCGCGCAGGCTCAGCGGGCCGGTCTGATGGACGCCCAACTGGCCGGAAGGGTAAGGGAAGCGGGGTGGGCCGCGGTGGAGGTGATCCGCTCCTGGGGTTCGCCGTTTCGCGACGGCTGGCAGCACTGGCGGCCCGATCCGACATGGCCGGTTCCCGCCCTCCCCGATGACTGGGACCGTACGCCCGCGCATGTGTCCTCATGAGACCCTTGATGCGCCCCCGTGGTACAACCGTAGGATCGTCTTCCGCAAGGGCGCACGGCAGGAACAACTCCCGCAGTATGGGGCGGGCTTGACCATACGTCACCGAGGGGCGGCAAGACGTGAGCGAGGGGTACGAGGGCCACGGCCGTACGGCGGGCGGGCGGCCGCAGCGGCCGGACCGGACCGCGACGGCGTCCGGCGGAGCCGCAACTGCGCTCCGGCCGGTAACGGACCAGCCCGGTCCTGACGACGCGCAGATTCCGTTCCTGGAGCACACATTCCGGGTATCGGGGCTGCGGGACGAACTGTGCGCACAACGCGCAGCCCCGGACGGACGGATTCGACACGCGTGACGGAGCACCCCACCTCGCACGAGCGCCGCAAGCCCGGCGCCGGCCGGCCAGCCGCCCCCGCGGACCCACGCGGGGCGCTCCTGCATACCCCGGAGCAGCCGTCGCAGGTCTCAGGAAACACAGGGTTACCGGTACAGGCACGCTCGGGCGACGCCCCGTCCGGACCGGGTACGGCGGTGCCCTGCCCGCCGGGGCCGTCCGCCGCTCAGGCCTCGGCCGGCACCGACACGCCTTCGCCGGCATCCCCCGGCCCTGAGCACGCCCAGTCCTCGGCCGCCGTGCCCGATCCGCACCGCCCGCGCCCCGCTCCCGACAGCATTCCGGTCCAGCAGGGCGCCGATCAGGAGCGGCCGTCGGCGAGCTCCGGCGGCACGGACCGGCGTACCGGACAGAGCCTGCCGCCGGGAGGCCCGATGCCGATGCGGCGGGACGGGGACCGGCTGCGCTTCGTCGGCGCCGCGACCCGCAGGATCGCCCGGGGCATCGACCTCGACGAGATCGTGATGGGTCTGTGCCGGGCGACCGTGCCGACCTTCTCGGACGAGATCCTGGTCTATCTGCGCGACCCGCTGCCGGTCGGTGACGAGCGGCCCACCGGGCCCCTCGTGCTGCGGCTGCGGCGCACCGACCGGATCCCCGCGGAGCGGGCGGCGGAGAACGCCCTGCCGCCCGCGTTCCAGCCAGAGCCCGTCGAGCTGCCGCCGGTCTCCGCCGAGCTGTGCGAGGTACGCCCCGGTGGCGCCCTCGCCGAGGTGCTGCGCGGTGTACGGCCCGTGTTCGCGGACGCGCCCGCGGCCCGTGCCGCGCTGCCCGAGCTGCTCGGCGACGAGCTGTCCGTGCCGTGCGGGCAGCGCGCGATCCTGGCCCCGCTGCGCGGCCGCCGCCGGGTGATCGGCGCCGCACTGTTCCTGCGCCGTCCGGAGCGGTTCGCCTTCGAGACCGATGACCTGCTGGTCGCCGCCCAGCTGGCCACGCACACCGCGCTCGGGATCGACAAGGCTGTGCTGTACGGGCGGGAGGCGTACATCGCCGACGAGCTGCAACGCACGATGCTGCCCGAGACGCTGCCCAGGCCCACGGGTGTGCGGCTGGCATCCCGCTATCTTCCGGCCGCCGAGACCGCGCGCGTCGGCGGCGACTGGTACGACGCGATCCCGCTGCCGGGCAGCCGTGTCGCCCTCGTCGTCGGTGACGTCATGGGCCACTCGATGACCTCGGCCGCCATCATGGGCCAGCTGCGGACGACCGCACAGACCCTCGCCGGGCTCGATCTGCCGCCGCAGGAGGTGCTGCACCACCTGGACGAGCAGGCGCAGCGCCTGGGCACCGACCGGATGGCGACCTGCCTGTACGCCGTCTACGACCCGGTCTCACACCGGATCACGATCGCCAACGCGGGCCATCCTCCGCCGGTCCTGCTGCACCTGGGCGGCCGGGCCGAGGTGCTGCGGGTGCCGCCGGGCGCCCCCATCGGCGTGGGCGGGGTGGACTTCGAGGCGGTCGAGCTGGACGCGCCCGCCGGGGCGACGCTGCTGCTCTACACCGACGGCCTGGTCGAGTCCCGTCTCAGAGACGTGTGGACCGGGATAGAGCAGCTGCGTGAGCGGCTGGCCGCGACCGCGGCGCTGACCGGGCCGGACCATCCGCCGCCGCTGGAAGCGCTCTGCGACGACGTGCTCGACATGCTCGGCCCGGGCGACCGGGACGACGACATCGCGCTGCTCGCCGCCCGCTTCGACGGGATCGCGCCGAGCGATGTCGCGTACTGGTACCTGGAGCCGGAGGCCGCGGCCCCGGGGCGGGCCCGGAAGCTCGCCCGGCGGGCGCTGGCTCGCTGGGGCATGGAGGAGATGAGCGACTCCGTGGAGCTGCTCGTCAGCGAACTCGTGACCAACGCCGTGCGCTATGCGTCACGGCCGGTGACGCTGCGGCTGCTGCGTACGGACGTCCTGCGCTGCGAGGTCGGTGACGACGTGCCGCAGCTGCCGCGGCTGCGGCAGGCGCGCGCCACGGACGAGGGCGGACGCGGGCTGATCCTGGTCAACAAACTGGCCAGACGGTGGGGCGCCACGCGGCTGAGCACGGGAAAGGTCGTCTGGTTCGAGTTGAACCGGAGCTGAGGGGGGTACCCGCGCGGGGCCCTCCTCAGCAGCCATCCAGATGCGAACCGGAATTGGACGCAGTCCAAATGTTGCCGACATCCCGTCGGCGGAGTTGACTGCTGTGGTGGACGAAGCGACCTAACAACCCTCTTCTTTGACGGGAGGACGCTCGTGACTCAGGCACCCCAGAAGGCTCCGTACACCACGAACAACGTCGGAATTCCGGTGGAGAGCGACGAACACTCGCTCACCGTGGGTCCTGACGGCCCGATCCTGCTCCAGGACCACTACCTCATCGAGAAGATGGCCCAGTTCAACCGGGAGCGGGTCCCCGAGCGTGTGGTGCACGCCAAGGGCAGTGGCGCGTACGGATTCTTCGAAGTCACCAACGACGTCAGCCAGTTCACCAAGGCCGACCTCTTCCAGCCGGGCAAGCGCACCGACATGCTGGCGCGGTTCTCCACCGTCGCCGGCGAGATGGGCTCGCCCGACACCTGGCGCGACCCCCGCGGTTTCGCGCTCAAGTTCTACACCGAGCACGGCAATTACGACCTGGTGGGCAACAACACCCCGGTCTTCTTCGTCCGTGACACGATCAAGTTCCAGGACTTCATCCGCTCGCAGAAGCGGCACCCGGCCACCGGGCTGCGCAGCAACGACATGCAGTGGGACTTCTGGACCCTCTCCCCCGAGTCGGCACACCAGGTGACCTGGCTGATGGGCGACCGCGGCATCCCGAAGACGTACCGCCATATGAACGGCTACAGCTCCCACACCTACATGTGGATCAACGGCGCCGGTGAGCGGTTCTGGGTGAAGTACCACTTCAAGACCGACCAGGGCATCGAGTTCCTCACCCAGGCCGAGGCGGACGAGCTCGCCGGTCACGACGCGGACAAGCACCGCCGCGACCTGTACGAGTCGATCGAGTCCGGGAACGCGCCGAGCTGGTCCCTGAAGGTCCAGATCATGCCGTTCGAGGACGCGGCGGACTACCGCTTCAACCCCTTCGACCTGACCAAGGTCTGGCCCCAGGGGGACTACCCGCTGATCGACGTCGGCCGGATGACCCTCAACGAGAACCCGGACGACCACTTCATCCACATCGAGCAGGCCGCGTTCGAGCCGTCGAACCTGGTGCCGGGCATCGGCCCCTCGCCGGACAAGATGCTGCTCGGCCGGCTCTTCTCGTACCCGGACACCCACCGGTACCGGATCGGCCCGAACTACAACCAGCTGCCGCCCAACCGGCCGCGCTCCCCGGTGAACTCGTACGCCAAGGACGGCCCGATGCGCTACGAGGCGTCCAACGCGGCGATGCCGTACGCGCCCAACTCCTACGGCGGCCCCGCGGCCGACTACGGGCGCTTCGGTGACCCCGCGAGCTGGCAGACCGCCGGCGAGCTGGTCCGCGAGGCGTACGCGCTGCACCGCGAGGACGACGACTGGGGCCAGGCGGGCACGATGGTCCGCCAGGTGCTGGACGACGCGGCCCGCGACCGGCTGGTGTCCAACATCAGCGGCCACCTGAAGGCCGGCGTCTCGCGTCCCGTCCTCGACCGCGCCGTCCAGTACTGGCGCAACGTCGACAAGGAGATCGGCGACCGGATCGCGAACAACGTCAACGGAGGCTGAGTACGAGCGTGGGGGCGCCGGTGTGATCAACCGGGCGCCCCCTCGCCTCGCTCACTGAGCGTTCGGATCAGCTGGATCCCCCGGGATCCCGATGGTCGCTGTCGACGTGGGAGTGGGCGCCGGCTCGGTCGTCGGTGGCTTGGACGTCGTGGGCTCTTCCGACGGGGTCACCGGAGCGCTGCTGGTGGTCGTCGGCGGCTCGGTGGTCGGTTCCTCCGTGGTCGGCTCCGTCGAGGGCGTGCTGGACGGCGTCTGCGTGACGGTGGGCGTCGAGGTGGGCTTCACCGCCGCGCCCTGCGTGGTGTCCAGGTCGAACTTGGTGACCTTGCCCATCGCGCCGAAGGTGTACTCCGCCCAGATCTCCGCCGGGAAGCCACCGCCGTTGACGCGGCCACCGCCCGCGGCGCCCGTCAGGGAGACCTGCGCGCCCTCCTTGTCGGTGCCGGGCGCGCCCTCTCCGAAGAGGCCGACCGAGGTGACCAGGTTCGGCGTGTAGCCGGTGAACCAGGCCGACTTGTTGTCGTCGGAGGTACCCGTCTTGCCCGCGACCTGCTGGCCCTTGCGGTTGTCCGCCTGGGCCACCGACACGCGGGCCGTACCGTCGTCGACCACACCCGTCAGCACCGAGGTGACGGTGTCGGCGGCTTCCACGCTGACGACCTGCTCACCGATCGGGTCGGCGAACTTGACCGTACGGTCCTTGTGCTCCGCCGACGCCACGATGGCCGGGGTGACCTTCCTGCCGTGGTTGTCGAGGGTGGCGTACATGCCCGCCATCTCCAGCGGGCTGGCGCCCATGGTGCCCAGGGTCTGCGCGGGCACCGCCTGCACTCCCTTGGTGTCCATGCCGAGGTCGGCCGCGACCTTCAGCACGTTGTCCATGCCGACGTCGACGCCCATCTGCGCGAAGACGGAGTTGATGGACTTGTTCATCGCGGTCTGGACGGTGACGTCGCCGTAGTCCTGATCGTCCTCGTTCGGCGGCGAGAAGGCGATGTCGCTGCCCTTCACGGCGCGGCCGCTCGTACCGTCGTAGATCGTGTTCGCCGTGATCGGCTTGTCGTCCTGCGTCTTGGCGTTCTGCTCCAGCGCGGCCGCGAGGATCACCGGCTTGAAGGTGGACGCGGGCTGGTAGTCGGAACGGGTCGCGTTGTTGATGTAGTGCTTGAAGTAGTCCGTGCCGCCGTACATCGCGAGGACCTTGCCGGTCTTCGGGTCGACGGACACGGCGCCGGCCTGGACGTCCGCGTCGACGTCCCGCTTCTTGGCGTCCAGGTTGCTGGTCAGCTTCGCCTTGACGGCGTCCTCCAGCTGCCCCTGCTTCTTCTTGTCGATGTTGAGCTTGATGGTCCAGCCGCCCGCGTCGACCAGCGCCTTCGCGTCGTCCAGGTCGGCGGCGGTGCCGTCGGTGACGAGTTGCTGCGCCAGCGCGTTGTTGGCCGCGTCCCAGAGGTAGCCGACCTGGCCCTCCATTCCGGGCGCGCCCTGGGGGTCCTTGGGCACCGGGAACTTCATGGCCTCGCGCTCGGCCGAGTCCAGCCAGCCCTGCTCGACCATGTTGTCCAGGGTGTAGTTCCAGCGAGCCGTGACCAGTTCCTTGCCGGTTTCCGTGGCGACCGCCCAGTCGTACTGGCTCGGCGCCTGGAGGAGCGAGGCGAGATACGCGCCCTGCGCGACGGTGAGGTCACTCGCGTCGACGCGGTAGTACGCCTGCGCCGCGGCCTGGATGCCGTACGAGTTACGGCCGTAGTAGCTGGTGTTGATGTACCCCGCGAGGATGTCGTCCTTGGACTGCTGCTGGTCCACCTTCAGGGAGATGACCATTTCCTTCAGCTTGCGCGTGACGGTCTGGTCCTGGGTGAGGTAGTAGTTCTTGACGTACTGCTGGGTGATCGTCGAGCCACCCTGCAGGCCCTTGCCCGAGAGGGTGTTGATCAGACCGCGGGCCGTGCCCTTCAGGTCGATGCCCGAGTCGGTGTAGAAGGACTTGTTCTCGGCGGCGACGAAGGTCTTCTGGACGCCCTTGGGCACCTTGGCCAGGTCCACGACCTCGCGGTTGACCTTGCCGGTGCGAGTGAGGGTCGTGCCGTCGCTGTACTGGTAGATGTTGCTCTGCAACTCCGCGGCCGCGTTGCCCTTGGGCACGTCGACGATCATGTAGAGCACGATGAAGGCGCCCATGCCGAGCAGGCAGAAGCCGAAGAACGTGCCGAGGATCGTCTTCCAGTTCAGGAACCGGCGTATGCCACTGCGGCGGCCGGCCTTGTCCTTGCCCCTGGCCGAGCGCTTGGGCGCCGCGCGGCGGTGGCCCTGCGCCTGCCGCGCTCGTCTCTCATCCGCTCGTCCCATGGGTCGATCCGCTCCGCTTCACTCTCGTGTGGCACACAGGTTCGTATCTCGGGTCAGCTCAGCAAACTAACACCGCGCGATGTGACAAAGGTCCGCCGATCCCGTCTTTTACGGACGTGAGAATCAGCACGCGGCACGCTCCAGCCCCACTGGAACCGACGAGCGAGAGGGAGGGAAGGTTGCAGAGCGGGACAACGTGTTGTCACTCAGCCGGCGCGAAGCGGGGAGACCCGGGCGAGTGGGCGTACAACCAAGTGCCGCCCAGGCGGGTCACACACATTGCGTCAAGAAAGCATACGTCCGCAAAAAGGAGGCTTTGCCATGTCCCCTTATCTCGTCAATCGGCCGATGTTACGAGTCGCGTCGGCGCTGACGCTGGCTCTCGGCGGAGGGCTGGCCGCTCCACTGGCGCTCGCCGGGACCGCCGGTGCCGCGACATCGTCGGCCACCGCGGAGGTCATCGACGGGTCAGTCGTGTACACAGCCGCCGACGGCCAGGTGAACAAGGTGACCATCACCGCGGCCCATCTCAACGGCCTCGGGAGCATCGCCTACGTCATCCAAGACGTCGTGCCGATCGACTTCGGCGACAACTGCTCGTATCGCGGCCCCAGCATTACCGAATGCGAGGTCCCGATCTCGGACAGCCAGGACCCGTACGCCACCCTGAAGGTGGATCTCGGCGATGGAAACGACACCGTCGCCTACACCAACAAGACCGAGCAGAACTACAATTTCGCGTCGATCGACCTCGGTACCGGAAATGACACGTTGACCGAAGCCAGCGGCCTCAACGGCAACTACGTCGACGGCGGTGCCGGCAACGACACCCTCGCCGTCGGGGAGGTCTCGGTCGCGATGGGCGGTGACGGCAACGACACGATCCACGCGGGCGACGGGACCCTCGCGCTGGGCAACAAGGGCAACGACACGATTTTCTCGACCGGCTTCGTCGACGGTGGCGTGGGCAACGACGTGATCAGCGGGGGTGCGGGAGGTCAGAGCCTGAACGGTGGCGACGGCGCCGACAAGATCTCCGGCGGGACCGGGAACGACCACCTGTACGG
Organism: Streptomyces sp. NPDC058470; assembly: GCF_042721055.1. Taxonomy (NCBI): domain Bacteria; kingdom Bacillati; phylum Actinomycetota; class Actinomycetes; order Kitasatosporales; family Streptomycetaceae; genus Streptomyces; species Streptomyces sp. NPDC058470. Next base: position 234 of record NZ_JBHXMF010000110.1, on the reverse strand, counting down.
GGGGAAGGGCAACGACACCCTGTACGGCAACAGCGGCAAGGACACCCTGTACGGCAACAGCGGCAACGACAAGCTGTACGGCGGCCCCGGCACGGACACGCTCTCCGGCGGCCCGGGTACGGACACCCTCCGTCAGGATTGACCTCTGTTTGGCCGGGGAACAGCCCGTTTCCCTTGCGTGGTTCCCCACATCCCGGCGCGGACGGGCCGGGGTGGGCCCGCTGCCCCGGGGGC
>NZ_JBHXMF010000109.1:0-16690 GCF_042721055.1 Streptomyces sp. NPDC058470 | reverse complement strand
CACCCCCCCACCGGCTTTAGCGGAGCGGGGTTTTGGGGGCCGACCCCCCAACGGACGGGAATGGGCAGGGGCGGCGGGGGCGAAAAATCCGCCCCCGCCCCAACCGACGTACATGACTCGGGCCCGGTGGCCGAAGGGCATCCCCTCCGGCCACCGGGCCCGCTCCCCCGCGACCCCCGTACACGGTGGCTATTGGGTTGGCCGCTCAGCCGACCGCGATCGGTCGGCGGCGATCAGCCAGCGGCGATCAGTCCGTGGCGATCAGTCCGTGGCGATCGCGTTCAGCACATTCATCCGCCCCGCCCGGAACGCCGGGATCAGCGCGGCGAACAGACCCACGAACGCGGAGCCGATGAAGACGGCGATGATCGTCGGCCAGGGGATCTCCAGAACCTTCAGGCCCTCCAGGGCCAGCAGCTTCTGGGCCGTAGCCCCCCAGCCCATGCCCAGCCCGAGCCCCAGCAGGGCACCGAAGAGGGCGATGACGACCGACTCCAGACGGATCATGCGGCGCAGCTGACGGCGGGAGAGGCCGACGGCCCGCAGGAGGCCGATCTCGCGTGTCCGCTCCACCACCGACAGGGCCAGGGTGTTCACGACGCCCAGGACCGCGACGATGATCGCCAGGGCCAGCAGGCCGTAGATCATTTTGAGGAGCTGGCCGATCTGGTCCTTCAGCGCTTCCTTGTAGTCGGTCTGGTCGCGGACCGTGTACTGCGGATAGTCGTGCAGCGCCGACTTCAGCGACTTGTAGGCGGCTGCCTCCTGGCCGTCCTTCGCCGAGGCGAAGACCATCTCGTCCAGCGGCATCTTGTCGGCCGGTACGTACTTGGCGAGGGTGTCGATCGACGTGTACATCGCACCCGCGTCGATGACGACGTCGCTGCTGGTGATCGCGCGTACCGTCAGCTGGGCCTCGGAGCCGTCCTTGAAGGCGACGCCGATCTTGGACCCGAGGGTGATGCCGTGGTCCTTGGCGAACGTCTCGTGGACGGACATCGAGCCGGGCTTGTAGGCGTCGGCGAGATTGCCGGCGACCGTCTTGGTGACCAGGTCCTGGGCGTAGGTCGGATCGGCCGCGGTGATCGCCGTGTCCTTGAGGGTCTCGCCGTCGGGGGTGGTGAAGTCACCCTCGGTCCACTTGTACTCGGAGACCCGCTCGAGCCCCTCGGTCGACTTCACGGCCTGCACCGCCTGCGGGGTGATCAGCTGGCCGCTGTCGGACTGGATGATGAAGTCCGTGCCCACCGTCTTGTCGAGCTGGTCGGTGGCGGAGGCCACCATCGAGGAGCCGACCACGGAGAGGCAGGCGACCAGCGCGAGGCCGATCATCAGGGCCGCTCCGGTGGCGCCGGTGCGGCGCGGGTTGCGCAGCGCGTTGCGCTCGGCCATCTGCCCGACCGGGCCGAAGGCCCGCAGGACCACCACGCTGAGCGCCCGGACCACCACGCCGGCGAGCAGCGGGCCGATGATGACGAACCCGATGAGGGTCAGCACGACACCTGCGCCCAGGGCGAGCGAACCGGAGCTCGCTTTCTCGGCCGTCGCCGCCGCGTAGAGCGAGGCGACTCCGGCGCCGGTGAGGACCAGGCCGATCAGACCGCGTACGAGGCCTGCCTTGCCGTCGGCCGGCGTACCGGCGTCGCGCAGCGCGGCCATCGGCGAGACCTTGCCGGCGCGCCGGGCGGGTACGTACGCCGCGAACACCGTGACCAGCACGCCGAGCACCAGCCCGATCACCGGGGTCGTCCAGGCGACGGTCAGGTCGGACGTCGACAGGTGCATGCCCATGGAGCCCATGAGCTTCATCAGCCCGACGGCGATGCCGACGCCCGCGCCCACCCCGAGCACCGAGCCGAAGAAGCCGAGCAGCAGCGCCTCGACGAGCACCGAGAGGTTGACCTGCGCGCGCGAGGAGCCGATGGCGCGCATCAGGCCGATCTCGCGGGTGCGCTGGGCGACCAGCATCGAGAAGGTGTTGATGATCAGGAAGATGCCGACGAGGAAGGCGATGCCGGCGAAGCCGAGCAGCGCGTACTTCATCACGTTCAGGAAGCCGCCGATGTCCTTGGAGTTGGCGTCGGAGACCTCCTTGGCGGTCTGCACCTGGTAGCCGCCGCCGAGTTCGGCCACGACGTTCCGCTTGAGTTGTGCGTCGGTGACGCCGGAGGCGGCGGTGACGTTGACGTTCGTGTAGACACCGGACTGTCCGACCAGGGTCTGCTGGGCGGTCTTCGTGTCCAGGTAGAAGATCGCGGCACCCGGGTTGGTGACGGTGAAGTCGGCGATCCCGGAGATCTTGGCGAGGTGGGTGCCGACCGCGCTGATGACACCGATCTCGTCACCCAGCTTCAGGTGGTGCTTGTCGGCGGTGTCGGCGTCGACCATGACCTGGTCCGCGGTCCTGGGCGCCGCACCGGAGGTGATCTTCATGGTGCGGGCGTCATTGCTGTTCCAGCTGCCGACGATGGTCGGTGCGCCGCTGGAGGGCGACAGGCTGTCCTTGTCGGCGTCGACGACGGTCACCGAGGTCGAGAAGACGGTGCCCTCGGCCGACTTCACACCGCCGGCCTTCTGCACCTCGCCGAGCACGGCGGCGGGTATGACCGGCGGCCTGCCGTTGTCGGACTGGGTCTCGCCGGTGTCCGAGGCGTCCTTGGCGCTGACCGTCACATCGGAGGCGGTGGCCGCGAACAGCTTGTCGAACGTCGTGTTCATCGTGTCGGTGAAGACGAGCGTGCCGCAGACGAACGCCACCGACAGCATGACCGCCACGGCCGACAGGGCCATCCGCCCCTTGTGCGCGAAGAAGTTGCGCCTGGAGGTCTTCATGACAGTCATGACGTACGCCCCCGGGCGTCGAAGTCCTTCATACGGTCCAGGACCTGATCGGCCGTCGGCTGGTGCATCTCGTCGACGATCCGGCCGTCCGCCAGATACAGCACGCGGTCCGAGTACGAGGCCGCCACCGGGTCGTGCGTGACGATCACGATGGTCTGGCCGAGCTCGTCCACGGAGCGCCGCAGGAAGCCCAGCACCTCGGCTCCCGCACGGGAGTCCAGGTTTCCGGTCGGCTCGTCACCGAAGATGATCTCAGGCCGGGCGGCCAACGCCCGTGCCACGGCGACGCGTTGCTGCTGTCCGCCGGAGAGTTGGGTCGGCCGGTGCTTGAGGCGGTCGGCGAGCCCGACGGTCTCGACGACCTGGGCCAGCCAGCCCTTGTCGGGCTTGCGGCCCGCGATGTCCATGGGCAGCGTGATGTTCTCGAGCGCGTTCAGCGTCGGCAGCAGGTTGTACGCCTGGAAGATGAAGCCGATCCGGTCCCGGCGCAGCTGCGTGAGCTTCTTGTCCTTGAGCCCGGTGATCTGGGTCTCGTCGAGGTAGATCTGCCCGCTCGACACGGTGTCGAGCCCGGCGAGGCAGTGCATCAGCGTGGACTTGCCGGACCCCGAGGGGCCCATGATCGCGGTGAACTGGCCCCGCGCGATGTCCACATCGACGTGGTCGAGGGCGACGACGCGGGTCTCACCGGACCCGTACGCCTTCACGACCTGCCGCGCTCGCGCGGCAACGGCCGTACGCCCTCCAGTGCCCCCGTGCCTGGGAATGGTTACAGCCGAAGTCACGGTAAGTCTCCTAAGTCGGTCAGCGGAAAAGCCGCTGAGGTGGTGCGTGGATGAGTCACGTGAACTGGTTACGCGGATGATTCGCGTGGACTGCTTACGTGGATGATTCGCGTGGACTGCTTACGTGGATGAGTCTGCTGGCCGGAGGGGGTCCGGCGCGCTGGTGCCCGGACCCGTCTTGTGCTGGGGAAAACCCCACCCCCCAAGGTGCGGTCCGCCGCCCTCAGCGGTGCTGGTGCACTGCTCCCGGCGGCATAAAGCCAGGTTAAGGAAGCACCCCGCCCCGTCTCGTCCTCCGCCGGTACGAGCTCGCCCCGAGCCTTGATAAGGAGAGACCCCTAGGGGCAGTCCACCCTCCGGTGGAGTACGCCTCAGGGTCGCCTCCACCCTCTGACCCGACCCAGCGTCCACCCTGCCGCGACGTGAGGGTCAAATGGCAGAGTGTCCCCGGCAGATAGATGCAGGGGGAAGGAATCCAGTGGGCCGTACCCGACCTGCGATACGCGACGCCGCCGAGAAGCCCGGCAGCGGCACCGGGAAACGCGGCGCCGTCGTCGCCGCCCTCATGCTCTCGATGGCGCTGGCCGCACTCGACGCCACCATCGTGTCGACGGCCGTCCCGCAGATCGTCGGCGACCTGGGCGGTTTCTCGGTCTTCTCCTGGCTGTTCTCGGGCTACCTGCTGGCCGTGACCGTCACGCTGCCCGTCTACGGCAAGCTCTCCGACGCCTTCGGCCGCAAGCCGGTGCTGGTCGCGGGCTCCGTCCTCTTCCTCGTCGGCTCACTGCTCTGCGCCACCGCCTGGAGCATGGCCGCGCTCATCGCCTTCCGCATCATCCAGGGCCTGGGCGGCGGCGCCCTCCAGGGCACGGTGCAGACACTCGCCGCCGACCTCTACCCGCTCAAGGAACGCCCCAAGATCCAGGCCAAACTGTCCACGGTGTGGGCGACTTCGGCGATCGGGGGCCCCGCGCTCGGCGGCGTCCTCGCGGCGTACGCCGACTGGCGGTGGATCTTCCTCATCAACCTGCCGATCGGCGTGCTCGCCCTGTGGCTGATCGTCCGCCACCTGCACGAGCCCCGACGCGAACCGGCCTCCAAGCCCCGCATCGACTGGGCCGGCGCCCTCGCCGTCTTCGCCTGCGGCGGCGTCCTGCTGACCGCGCTGGTGCAGGGCGGGGTCGCCTGGGACTGGCTGTCGGCACCGTCGATCGCCCTGTTCGGTACGGGACTTGTACTGGTCGCGGTCGTCGTGGCCGTCGAGCGACGGGCCGCCGAACCGATCATCCCCGGCTGGGTGTGGCGGCGGCGCACCATCGCCGCGGTGAACCTGGCGTGCGGCGCGCTGGGGCTGCTCATGATCGCCCCGACCGTGTTCCTGCCCACCTACGCCCAGGCGGTCCTGGGCCTGGCCCCGATCGCCGCCGGATTCGTGTTCTCCGTATGGACGTTGAGCTGGTCGCTGTCGGCGGCGCTCAGCCAGCACGTCTACCGCCGCATCGGCTTCCGCAACACCGCGATGATCGGCATCGGCACGGCGACCGTCATCCTGTTGGCCTTCCCCTTCCTGCCCTACCCGGGCGAACCCTGGCAGCCGACTCTCCTCATGCTGCTGCTCGGCGGTGCGCTGGGCCTCTTCCAACTCCCCCTGCTCGTCGGCGTCCAGTCGAGCGTCGGCTGGGCCGAACGCGGCACCGCCACGGCGTCCGTCCTCTTCTGCCGCCAGACCGGCCAGACCGTGGGCGCCGCGCTGTTCGGCGCCATCGCCAACGGGGTGCTCGCCACGCGGCTCGGCGGAGCGGGCGATCTTGACTCGGTGACCCGCACCCTGGACTCGGGCGCGCCCGGCGAACAGGTGCGCCACGCGGTCGCCGAAGCGGTCCACGCCGTCTACCTCGGCGCGGCGATCGCTGCCGGACTCGCCTTCCTGGTCCTGCTGTTCGTGGCACCGAGACGCTTCCCGGTACTGACGCACGACGAGGGAACGCAGGACACCGAGGGCACGGAGGTCACAGATCCGTCGCCTGCTCCACGTGGCGCACCTTGATGAACTTCTTCCCGAACTCCCCGTACGCCTCCCTGAGGATGGGCCCGGCCTTCGCGGGGTCGTCGACGCCCACGAGGACGAAACCCGCCTCGTCCGCGGCGACTTCGCGCAGCGAGAAGGTGCCGTCCCAGCGGTGCGTGTCCCTGCCGATCTCGCCGACCAGGGCCTCCAGCTCCACCTCGGTGGCCTCCGTGTCGTACAGCCGCAGCGTCACACCCTTTTCGGCGGCGCCGCAGATGTCCGAGTCGAACTCCTCGGACGGGATGCGGTAGACATCCGCGGCCCGGTCGTCCGTGTCGACGGTGAGACCGGTGAAGACGTCGGAGTAACGCGCCTTGCCCAGCCGGTCGACGTACGCCAGCACCCGGAACAGCGGGGTGTCGTCCGGCGGCCCGACCCCGGGCCCCGGCCCGGGGAGACTGCCCACCGGCCGCGTCCCGACACACACGGTGGGGGAGGCGTCCGACGCGCTCCCGTCGTCGCCGGCGTCCGCGCTGGACCCCTGAAGCAGGACGAGTGCCAACGCCCCCGCCACGGCGGCCCCCGTCGCGCCCTTGGCATCACCGAGCTTCTTCACGTGGCCGCCCCTCCCTCCCACGATTCCCATTCCCATCCCCACCCACATCCACATCCACATCCACATCCACATCCACGTCGGCTCGGTACTGAGACGCCCAAGACGCCGGATGCGTTCGAGCCCCCACCGGGATTCCGCCCGTCCCGCCGGGAGTTGGTCGGCACGGGCGGCCGATCCCGCGCAGGTCGTGGTCCCGCCCCGGGGCCGTACGACGGTGAAGTTCACGCTCGCGGCGGGCGGCGCCGGATCACTCACCGGGCCGACCACCGCCTGGAGTTCGCGGCGGCGCTCGACGACGAGGTGCCGCCGCCGGTGTCGCCGGTCCAGCCCAGGTGAAGGGCCTGCGCCTCGGACGCCGGTGGGGCGACATACGCGAGCGCACACCGACCGACCACGCGGTTCACCGAAATCCCCACACATCCTGACTACGTACGAGTAGCGTGCGTCGCCCGCACCCCCGGCTCCCTGCGGTCCGCACCGGACCCGAGCCACGCAAGGAGAAACGGGATGTCCGACCCGTACTCGTCCCCGCACCCGCCCCCGGAGCCCCAACGACCACACCAGTACCCGCATCAGCACCCCTACCAACAGCCGCGCAATCCCCCCATCCACCCCACCTCCCCGCCCTCCCAGTCCCACCTCACTTACCCCTGGCAGCCACCACCCCCCGAACCCGCGAGACGGCGACTGCCGCGCCACCACGCGCTGGGCCGGCACAGCGACATGCGCGTGCTGCGGACCGCGTACCGCAGACAGCGGCGTGTGGCGACGCTCACGGCGCTCGGCTACTTCGTCCTCTTCCTCCTGCTGTCCGCGTACGCGCCCGGCCTGATGACCAGCAAGGTGTCCGGCGGCCTGTCGACGGGCCTGCTGCTCGGCCTGCTCCAACTACCCGTGACCTGCCTGGCGATCGGGCTGTACGAGTACACGGCGCGCCGGAGTGTCGACCCGCTCGCGGACCGGATCCGCAGACAGACCGAGCTGGACGCCAGGCGGGAGGCCGCACGATGACCGGATTCAGCAGTTCGGCGCAGGCGATGTCGCTGGTGGCGTTCACGACGGTGGCGACGATCACGCTGCTCCTGTGCGTGCTGACCGGACCGGACCGCGACGACCTGGACGAGTTCTACACGGGGTACCGGTCGCTGTCGCCGATGCGCAACGGCCTTGCCATCGCCGGGGATTACATCTCGGCGGCGACGGTACTGAGCGCGAGCGGCGTCATCGCGCTCGCCGGGTACGACGGGGTCGTACTGGCGTTGAGCGTCTGCCTCTCCCTCGTGCTGCTGATGTTCCTGCTGGCCGAACCGCTGCGCAACGCCGGCCGGTTCACCATGGGGGACGCGCTCGCACGGCGGATGCCGGGGCGCGCGGTGCGCATCACCGCGTGCGCCACGACGATCATCGCGCTGCTGCCGCTGATGCTGGTCCAACTGGCAGGGTCCGGCGACCTGTTGGCCTTCATCCTCGGATTCTCCGGCGACTCGCTCAAAACAGGCTGCGTCATCGGACTTGGCATGCTGATGATCAGCTACGCGGCCGTCGGCGGCATGAAGGGCACCGCACTCATCCAGATCATGAAGATCGTGATGCTGCTCGGTTCGGGTGTCGTCGTCGCCGCACTCATCCTGAACCGGTTCGACTGGAATCCGGGCACGCTGCTGGACTCGGCGGCGCAGGGCAGCGGCGTGGGGCCGGCGTTCCTGCAGTCGGGGCTGCAGTTCTCGCAGGGGCCCAACCCCCGCCTGGACATGATCAGTTCAGAGCTGACCGTGGTCCTCGGCGGCGCATGTCTGCCGCACGTCACCATGCGTATGTACACGGCGAGGAGCGCCCCGCAGATACGCCGCTCGATGTCCTGGGCGGTGCCGTGCGTGGCGCTGTTCGTCCTCGTCATGACGGTCATCGGCTTCGGCGCCACGGCCCTGATCGGCCGCGCGTCGATCGCCGCAGCCGACCCGCAGGGCAACACGGCATACCTGCTGGGCTCACGGGCGGCATTCGGCACGGACGTCTCCACGGCCGAGACCCTGCTCTTCACCACCGTCACCACGGCGATCTTCCTGACCCTGCTCGCCTCGGTCGCCGGAATGATCCTGGCCTGCGCCAACTCCCTCGCCCACGACCTGTTCGCGCACGCGCGGCTCTTCCGAGGGAACCGCCGCCACTCCGACGAGCTCTCGCCGCGCCGCGAGATGCTCCTGGCCCGGGTGTCCGCCCTGGCGGTCGGCGCCTTCGCCGTCCTCCTCGCCACCTTCGTCCAACACCGCAGCCTCCAGCCCCTGATCACCCTCTCCTTCTGCCTGGGCGCCTCCGCCCTCGCACCCGCCCTGATCTGCACCCTCTTCTGGCGCCGCTACACCCGAACCGGCCTCCTCGCCACCCTCATCGGCGGCACCCTCACCGTCCTCCTCCTCATCCCCGGCACCAACCTCGTCTCCGGCACCCCCACCTCCGCCTTCCCCGACGCCGACTTCAACTGGTTCCCGTTCACCACGACCGGACTCGTGTCGATCCCGCTGGGGTTCGCCTACGGGTGGCTGGGCACGGTGGCCTCCGGAAGGAGGAAGGCACAGGAGCAGCGGAGGCAGTACGACGCGGTGGAGGGGTGGATTCTGGCGGGGGCGGTGCGGAGGGAGAACCATTGAGAGGCCCACCCCCCAACAGACCGAGACAGGCGGGTGGGCGGGAAACACGCCGCGGAGCGGCGAAGATGGGCCCGCGGAGCGGGCAGGGCCGAGCCCTTCGGCAGACCGAGTCGGGCGGGTGGGGGGCAACCCGCCGCGGAGCGGCGAAGCAGGGCACGCCCGGCGGGCAGGACCCGGGCAGCAACCCGCCGCGGAGCGGCGGGAAAACCCCCGCGAAAGCAAGGCGCAGCTACTCCGCCGGGGCCCGCCCCGTCAGCGCGGTAAGACTCGTCCGTACGTGGTCCATATGGGCCCGTACGTCATCCCACTGCTCCCCATGTTCCCGCAGCACCCGCTCGGTCTCCCGAGCGATCCGATCCTCCCGCACCCGCGCCTCCGCCAGCACCTCGGCGGCCCGCGCCCCCGCGTCCTCCTGCCCGTGCCGCGCCGACTCCTCGGCCTCGGCAAAGGCCCGCTTGGCCTCGGACAACGCGGCCTCGGCGCGCGCGACCCGCTCCACGTGGTGCGCGTCGAGCGCGGCCTCCCGGTCGGCGGCGGCCCGCTCGGCCTCCTCCCAGCGTTCGGCGTGCTCCTTCTCCTGCTCGGCGAGCAGCCCCTCCGTCCGCTGCCGCACCTCCCGGAGCGCGGCCAGCGCCTCACCGCGGTTCTCCTTGATGTCGCGCCGGGCGGAGATCCGCATCTCGTCCGCCTCGGCACGGGCGGCGAGGAGCCGCTGCCGGACGCGTTCCTCGGCCTCGCCGCGCACCTCGTCGGCGTATGCCGCCGCGGCCTCCCGCAGCTGCCGCCCCGCCGCCTCGGCCTCGTCGACGATCCGCTGGGCGTCCCGGCGCGCGGTGTCCCGTACGGCCGCGGCCTCCTCCTCACCCAGCTCGAAGATCCGCCTGGCGCCCTCGCCGAGCGTTTCGTACGTCTGCGGGACGAGCCGGGCCACGACCTCCCGCAGCCGCTCCGCCTCCGCGTCCATCTCCTTGGCCAGCACGGTCAGCCGGGCCGCCCGTTCCCACGCGGCGTCCCGGGCCCGGGAGAGCCCCGCGGCGTACGCGTCGACCTGCTCGGGACGGTAACCACGCCCCCGTACCGCCATGAAACCGTGCGGCGCCTCCGATGCGCTGCTCATCCTTGAACCCCTCTCCGCCGGACACACACGAAATGACGAACGACTTATGACGAACGATTTCGCGCACATCTTGATGGATCACACGGAAGTGTTCATAACGCGACACTCCGCCCATCCATCCGGTCAAGGGTGCGTCATTTGAGGTCAGAAGCCGGAATCGGGGTGTCGTCGCGGAGTGCGGCGAAAAGCTGTTCGGCCTTCGCGGAGTCCCACTCGACGACATCACCGACCCCGTCGACGGAGGTCTCCTCCCCCACCGGAACGGTCGTCGTGACCCCCTCGCCGTCCGCCAGGTCCTTCATCCGCAGCCCCATCTGCGCCAGATCCCGCACCCCGGTCCCGTCGTCCACCGTGAGCGCGTCGAAGGAAGCCCCCAGCCAGGGAATCAACCGCCACGGCGGCACCACCACGGCGGGGCTCAACGCCTTGTCCGCGACCGCACTCACCAACTGCCGCTGCCGCTTCACCCGTCCCAGGTCACCCAGCGGATCGGAGTACCGCGCACGGACGTACGCCAGTGCCTGCGTCCCGTTCATCCGCTGGCACCCGGCGTCGAAGTCGGCCCCCGACTTCGCGTCGTGCAGACCGCCCTTCGCCACACAGATCGTGACGCCGTCGAGCGAGTCGACCACGTCGACGAACCCGAGGAAGTTCACCTCGGCGTAGTGGTCGAGGTTCAGCCCGGTGGCCTGTTCGACGGTGCGGGTGAGGAGTTTGGCGCCGCCGAGCGCGTACGCCGCGTTGATCTTGTTCTGCCCGTGCCCCGGGATGTCGACGTACGAGTCCCTGGGGAGCGACACCAGATACGGTCCGCTCTTCCCGTAGTGCAGCAGCATGATCGTGTCGGTGTTGAGCACGTCGTCATTGCCGACGTGCAGTTCCTTGCGCTGTTCGGGGGTCAGCTCGGAACGGCTGTCGGACCCGATCAGCAGCCAGTCCGCACCGGGGTCCGCCCTCGGCCGGTCCGCGTACGTGTCGAACGCGTCGGTGTGCCGCAGCCGCGAATCCCCCCAGAAATACAGGCCGATGGCGTACGCGACGACGCACAGCACAAGGGTCAGCAGAGTCAGCGCCACCCGCTTGGGCCACCGACGCCCTCGGTTGCTCCCACGCCTGCGCTCTCGCCGTTCGGGCCACGTACTCATGACCGCATGATCGAGGCGCCCGACCCGTCGCGCAGGTCGAGCGCCTCATTCGTACGTACCTCAGCGGGCCTACAGCAGCCCGTCCCACATCTGTTCCAGCAGCACCGACCACCAGCTCTCCGGCGACCCGAGGGCCGCCGGGTCGAGGGAGGCGAGCTGGGCCTGGAAGTCGACGGTCCAGCGGCCCGCCTGCTCCTGGTTCAGCCCGAAGCGCAGCCGCCACATCCGGCCGAGCAGGGCCAGGCAGCGCGCGAACTCGGGCAGCCCCGTGTTCACGAACTGCGGCGGCACCGTAGCACCGCCCGGACCTGCCTCGACCGGCACGGCCACGATGTTCGCCGTGCCGTACTGGACACAGATCGCCTTGCCGAAGTCACTGCCCATCACGAGGTACGAGCCCGCGTCCGAGGCCGGCTGCACCCCGCGCTCCATCGCCAGCTCCGCCAGCGTCGGCACCGGCCGGCCCGGCTGGGCCTGCGCCCAGAAGAACGGCCCCATGTCGACCGGAAGCCCGGCCACCACGAGCGTGTGCGCCACGATGTCCGGCACACCCTGCCGCGACACCGCCACCTGGTCGAACCGGAACACCCCCGGTCCGAACGCCGCGGCCAGCTCCTGCCCGATCGCCTCCGGCGGAATCGGCGGCGCGGGCTGCACCGGCGGAATCGGCGCCCGCACCGGAGCGGGCCGCGCCGGCCCGTCCGCCACCTGGTGCAACTCCCCCTGATGCGCGAGCAGTTGCCCCATTCCCTGCTGACGGCTCGCGTGATCCGTGCCGTACGGGGCGATGCTCGTGATCCGCGCCTGCGGCCAGGTCTCCCTGATCATCCGCGCGCAGTACGCGCCCGGAAGCTCACAGGACTCCAACTCCGTATGCAGCTCAAGCACCTGCTGCGGCGGCACGTTCATCGCCCGCAGCTCATGCAGCATCTGCCACTCCGGATGCGGCGTACCCGGCGCCGAACGCCGGATCAGCTGCTGCTCGGAACCGTCCTGCGCGCGATAGCGCAGTACGGCCTGATACCCGGGCCCGACGGTCGGCTGCCCCGTCTGCGGATAGCCGTACGCCGGCGGCTGCTGACCGGAGTTCCCCGGCTGACCCGGCAGAGGCTGCCCGGCCATCGGCTGCTGACCGGGCAGCGGCTGGGGCGCGCCCGGGGGCATGCCGGGGGCGTGCGGGGGCGGCGGTGCGCCAGGCCCCCCGACCGGCGGACCCGAAAGCATGGTCGCGGCGTGATGAACAGCGCCGGGAGGCGTACCACCGGGAAGGTTCGGTGCCCCAGGGGCACCAGGAGCACTGGGCACACCGGGCGCGCCCGGAGGCTTCGGAACACCCGGCGGCTGAGGCGCGCCGGGCCCCCCGACGGGCGGACCCGACAACATCGTCGCGGCGTGATGGAGACCACCACCCGGAGCATTCGGCCCCCCGGGAGCACCGGGCGCACCCGCCCCCGCAGCTCCCGCAGACCCTCCAGGTCCCGCAAGCCCTCCAGGCCCCGCAGGTCCCTCGGGCCCGTTCGGACCGAGCTGCGACACAAGCTGAGTCGGCACATACCCGCCCGCGGGCGCGCCCGGCGCACCGGGCCCGGACGGCGGAGGCACGTTCCCCGGCCGCGCGCCCGGCACTCCCGGCGCACTCGGCGGAGGCGGAGCACTCGCCGCACCCCGGGCACCCCTCGGAGGCTGCGCCTTGCTGGTCGCGGCGTCGGCGATGTCACCGGCATTGGCAGGCAGGGGGTGCGAAGGCGCCGCGGGCGGCGTACCAGGAGCACCCGGAACCGGCGGCCCACCGACCGGCGGCGCACCCGGAACACCACCCGACCCCTGCGGAAACCCATACGCGGGCACACCCGGAGGAGGCGTCCCCTGCGGCCCGCCCGGAACCGGCGGCGTCCCCGGAACACCACCCGCCCCCTGCGGAAACCCGTACGCGGGCGCACCCGGAGGAGGCGTCCCCTGCGGCCCGCCCGGAACCGGCGGATAGCCGTACGAGGGTGCGACCGGCGGAGTCGTGCTCCGGGGAGCGCCCGGGCCCTGCGGCGGGTGGGGGTCGTCGACCGCCGGAGCCATCGCCGTACGCGGAAGTTGGCTGCCCCCGGACATCAGGGCGGTCTTGGCATCCGGCGGCCGGGTTCCGGCGTCGTCGACGTCGGTCAGCGGCGGCGCGAAGACAGTCGCCGGCAGCGGTACGGAACGGTCGTCGCCGCCGACGTCCGCGTTGGTGTCGGTCCCGGCCCACGGGGTCACGTCGACGGGCGCACCGGGCGAACCGAGCGCCCCCGCGTCCTGACGGCCACCGGCCGCGGGCCACGCCGAGCCCCCACCGGGAACCGAGGGGGGCGCGCCCGGCGCGTAGTGCGCCGGAGGCGCATCGGCCGGCGGCGCGTCAACGGGCGCCGGCGAGGACCCGTTCGGCGCCCCCGCCCCGCCCCCGGCAGCCGCACCGTGCGCTGCCGCACCGTGCACTCCCGCACCCACACCGTGCGCCGCCGCAGCCGCACGAGACCCGGCCCCGTCGGAGGGCGCGCCCGAGGGCCCACCCGGCGCCCCCGTCCGCCGATCCGGAATCCCCAGCTTGTCCGCGGCCTCCTGCAACCACTCAGGGGGACTCAACAAGAAGGACGTCTGGTTCAGATCGACGCGAGCCGCAGGGGCCGGCGCCGTCTCCGGAGCCGCGTCCTGCGCGCCGTACTGCTCCTCGTACCGGCGGATCACCTCACCCACCGGCAGCGAGGGCCACAACGTGGCCTCACCGCTGTCGCGGGCGATGACGAGCCGCTGCGCGCCCCCGTCGGAACGCGGACCGTCCACACGGTCCTCGGCCCACACCACGAACCCGAGTTCGAACTCCCGTACCCGCACCTCACGGTGCTGATACGCGACCACGTCCCCGTTGATCCACTCTTCCGCGCGCTCCTGCGCCTGCGCGAAGGTCACCATCGAACGCTCACTCCCCCACCGAAGTCGCAGACGCCACCGCATCGACGGGAACGGCCCGCGCGAAACCGCCGTCCACCATCAGGTTCGCCACCGTCTCCAGCTCCGGCGGATTACCCGCGAGCCGGGACAGGAACTGGTCGAAGTCATCGCCACAGGGCAGCAGCAGCCGCTGCACCCGCTCCGCCGGCGGCCAGGCGTCCTGGTCGCGGACATCGTCGTACGCGCAGAACCAGACCGACCCGACCCCCTCGCCCTTCACCTTCACGGCGAGCAGACCGCCCTGCACGAATCCGACACACAGGTAGTCCTTGGTCAGATGGTCGCGCAGGCACTTGTTGATGTAGACGAGGTCATTGAGCGAGGCCTCGTCGCGCACCGTGAAGAACGGCTGGTCCACCAGGAGGCCCAACTCGGCGTCCAGCGCGGCGCCCACCGGCGCACAGCCCCCGGCCGCCTTCAGGAAGGACCGATACGCACCCGGCAGCCGGTAGCCAAGGTCCTCCTCGACCCCCTGCACCTGCTGCTCGGTCACCGCGACCGAGGACTTCGGCAACCCGAAGTGCGCCGGCCACGTCTCCTGCAACGGCCGCGTACCCCGCTTGTCATGGTCCACGAGCGCGGTCGACAGCCCCCCGTGGTGCCGCAGCAACGCCTTCACGTCGACGGGCACGAGTTCCAGCCGCCGAGTGCCCGGCACGTGATGCCAGGTCCAGCCGTGCGGGGTCGCCACCGCGGGAATCGTGTCCCACAGGTCGTGTCCGGAGGCGGCGAGTGCGGCGTTCGCGGAGACATAGTCCGTGAGCCGCAACTCGTCCACGCCGAAACCCTCAGGGGGCTCGGCAATCTCCGCGGCGGCACGCGCGTACGCCGAGAAATCGGGATAGCCGTACTCGTCGACCCGCACACCTCTGGGGTGGCGAGCAGCCCGGACCGGGTCCGGGAAACGTACGACCTGCCCGGCGTATGCCGCGTTCGGCGGCGCGGCTTGCTGCCCGAGCCGACCTGTCGTCATGGCGGTTGCCCCCTGCGGCGTCGTCAATAGCGGTATGGATCGCGGATGTCGACAGCCTATGCGGTTGTACGGCACCGGTCACCGGGCCTCCGGTTCCGTGACCTGCCGTCACCTCGCCGTGACGGTGCGACGAAGACCGGGCGTGTCGCGGTGCCCCAGCTTCCCCACCCGCCACGCCATTTGGCAGTCTGTCTCCGCACCGGGGGATGCACGGGAGGGAAACGATCATGAATGCGACTCATACAGGCACGTCCGGGGACCCGCGGGTCGGCTGGAGCAGCGACGAGACACCGCACGTCCCTACCCTCCTGCACCGCCGCGACGGCATACTCCCCACCGTCGCCGCCGCCCTCTCCGTACGCGGCGAGACCCTCACCGGCACCGCCGCACGCGGCGACCAGCCACCTGCCCTCCACCCGCTGGTCCAGGACTTCCTCGACACCCTCGCCAACGCGCAGCGCGACCGTTTCACCGGCCGCTGCGCCGAGGCGATCCTGATCTCCCGTCACATCGCCTCCGTCGACGCCGCCCGCAGCAAGCGCGCCGCACGCAAGCCACTGACCAACGGCGAGGCCCGCAAGGCTCTCAAACAGGCCAAGCTCACCGCCCGCCACATCCGCGAGGACGGCGACCCACTGCACGGCAGCTTCGCCGCGCCCTGTCGCTCCTGCACAGCCCTCAGCGACCACTTCGGCGTACACATCGTCGACCCGACGGCACCCGACGCCTGAACTCCCCGCACCCCGCGCACGTACCAACGGTGATGACGCCCGTCTCCGTCCCCACCAGGGTCGTACGACCCGCCTCCCCGACACTCGACGAACTGAAGGGCAGATGCACGCCGACCGCACCTCCACCACACGCTTCCCCGTCCCCGTGGACGCCGCGCTGCGCTCCGCCGGGTGGCAGCCCGGGCGCTGGGACATAAAACAGGCCGAGTACTGGGCCGACGCCCTGCGCGGGCACGAGTCGCCGGCCGGGCATCAGCATGTGGTGTTCCCCGCGGCAGTGGAGGCGTGGGCGGAGTTCGGCGGGCTCCACGTCACCTCGTCCGGACCCGGCCGCCAGAACGCCCCCGCCGCCCTCCACTTCGACCCGCTCCACGGCCTCCACCTGGCCCGCACCCTCGGCGACCTCGGCCGCGCCCTCGACACCGAGGTCTGCCCCCTCGGCGAGGAGTCCGACAACCGCGCCCTCCTCGCCATCGACGCGGAGGGCCGCGTCTACGCCCTCGATCACACGGGAGACTGGTTCCTCGGCCCGGACCTCGACACCGCCCTGCACACCCTCCTCACAGGCACCGCCCCCACCCGCCTGATCACCGCCTAGCCGACGCCACCAGAGCCAGAGGAATTTTTTCGCCCCCTCCGCCCCTACCCATCCCTTGCTCCCTGGGGGCTACCGCCCCAGACCCCCGCATCGGCTCAAAGAGCTCCCGCCGGGCCGGGGCTGAACAGATCAAGGACCGCCGGGCCGGAGCCGAAGAGCGTTGCTGCCGGGCCCCCACGGCCCGCAGCCGAACGACGGCGGAAGGGGGCGTGCCGGTACGTCCAAATGCCCGTCGCGTACGCCCGCGTC
>NZ_JBHXMF010000108.1:0-17799 GCF_042721055.1 Streptomyces sp. NPDC058470 | reverse complement strand
CTCTCGGCGTGCCGGGCCCAGGCCCTCGTACTGGTTGTACTTGGGTCTGGGCCCGGTGCGGCGAGAGGACGTGCATGGCGTCACAGGGCAGGCGGGAGTCCGACGACAGGGCCCAGGGCCCCGCCGGAACTCTTCGGCGGGGCCCTGCGTCTGCAAAGGAAACGCCAACTCCTGGCGCGCTTAGGAATCTTGACGCCAATCGGTGCGTTCTTGTGATGTGCAGGACACCCCGACGGACTGTGTCGCGTTGTACAACGTAAGCTGTACCGGTGCTGATTCGCGGCAAGTAGGGCGATAATGCGCGCACCCGGCACGGCTGCGCCGCGCGGACGTATGCGCGGCGTGTCCGAAATGGGCACTATTGGGTGAGCAGTGTAGAACGGGAGATGTGACGGCAATGGCTACGGAAACTCTCCAGCTCCGCGATGCGTGTGCCGTCGCCGCGCCGGGCGGCGAGCGGTGACCGAAGCCGGGACGGCGCGCACCGGTGACCCAGAGCGCGGCACCCTCGACAAGGCCGCGGACGAGAACTTCCCTGTGGCGCCCTTCTTCCTGCCCAAGGTCTGGCGCGACGACCTGATGGCCGTGTACGGCTTCGCCCGCCTGGTCGACGACATCGGTGACGGCGACCTGGCCCCGGGCGGCGCGGATGCCCGCCTGCTCGGCGTACCGCCCACGGAGGCCGAGGACCGCCTCGCTCTCCTCGACGCCTTCGAGGCCGACCTGCACCGCGTGTTCGACTCGACCCCGCGCCACCCGCTGCTGCGCCGCCTCCAGCCCACGGTCCGGCGCGCCGGCCTCACCCCCGACCCCTTTCTCGGCCTGATCGCGGCGAACCGCCAGGACCAGCTGGTCACGCGGTACGAGACCTACGACGATCTCCTCGCCTATTGCGAACTCTCCGCCAACCCCGTCGGCCGTCTCGTCCTGGCCGTCGCGGGCACCGAGACCCCCGAGCGCGTCCGTCACTCCGACGCGGTGTGCACGGCGCTGCAGATCGTCGAACACCTCCAGGACGTCGCCGAGGACCTCGGCCGCGACCGCATCTATCTCCCCGCCGAGGACATGAAGCGCTTTCATGTCCAAGAAGCGGATCTGGCCCTGCCCACGGCAGGCGCATCGGTGCGTGCACTGGTTGCATACGAAGCAGAACGCGCCCGGAACCTCCTGAATGAAGGCACCCCCCTCGTGGGTAGCGTCCACGGCAGGCTGAAGCTGCTGCTCGCGGGGTTCGTTGCGGGGGGAAGGGCGGCGATCCGTGCGATCGCCGCCGCCGAATATGACGTACTTCCCGGCCCGCCGAAGCCCGGCAAGCTCCAGTTGCTGCGCGAGGTGGGAGTGACCCTGCGAGGAAAGGGGTGATCCGGACCGTGGAGTCGGACCAGCACGTGCCTGCACCGGTACTCGCCGCTTACAGCTACTGCGAAGCAGTGACGAGTCAGCAGGCGCGTAACTTCGCGTACGGCATCAGACTTCTGCCGACGTCCAAGCGCCGCGCCATGTCGGCGCTCTACGCGTTCTCACGGCGTGTGGACGACATCGGCGACGGTGCGCTCCCGACGGACGTCAAGGCGTCCCGCCTTGAGGACACCCGGGCACTGCTCGCCCGGGTCCGCGACGGCTCCGTCGACGAGGACGACACCGACCCGGTCGCGGTCGCCCTCAGCCATTCCGCCGAGTACTTCCCGGTCCCCCTTGAGGGCCTCGACGAACTCATCGACGGAGTCCTGATGGACGTACGCGGTGAGACGTACGAGACGTGGGACGACCTGAAGGTCTACTGCCGGTGTGTGGCGGGGGCGATCGGGCGGCTCTCGCTCGGCGTGTTCGGTACGGAACCGGGGGCGCGCGGGGTCGAGCGCGCGCCGGAGTATGCCGACACGCTCGGGCTCGCGCTCCAGCTCACCAACATCCTGCGGGACGTGCGTGAGGACGCCGAGGGCGGGCGTACCTATCTGCCCGCCGACGACCTCGCCAAGTTCGGCTGCTCGGCCGGGTTCAACGGACCGACGCCGCCGCCCGGCTCCGACTTCGCGGGCCTCGTGCACTTCGAAGTGCGTCGGGCCCGCGCTCTTTTCGCCGAGGGCTACGGGCTGCTGCCCATGCTGGACCGGCGCAGCGGCGCCTGTGTCGCGGCCATGGCCGGCATCTACCGCCGCCTCCTGGACCGCATCGAGCGCGAGCCGGAGGCCGTGCTGCGCGGCCGTGTCTCCCTGCCGGGCCGCGAGAAGGCGTACGTCGCCGTGCGCGGCCTCTCGGGACTCGACGCCCGGCATGTATCCCGCCGAACCGTCAGGAGGCGCGCGTGATGGACAATCTGGGCCAAGGTGATTCCATTGGCGAAAAGTGGCACGCAACCCTCCGCCGTCGCGGGGCGTCCCTGACTTCAATGGTCTGCCGCGCACCGTTCGATCTTCGTGTTACGGCCCAGGGGGAGAGTGCACGATGAGTGACGTCACGCAGCCCGCGGACACCGCGGGCCGCCCGGGCACGGCGACCGCCGTGGTGGTCGGCGGAGGGCTCGCCGGGATCACCGCCGCGCTGGCACTCGCCGACGCCGGGGTGCGCGTGACGCTGCTCGAAGGCCGGCCGAGGCTCGGCGGGCTCGCCTTCTCCTTCCAGCGCGGCGACCTCACCGTGGACAACGGGCAGCATGTGTATCTGCGCTGCTGCACCGCCTACCGATGGTTCCTCGACCGCGTCGACGCAACCGCGCTCGCACCGCTGCAGGATCGTCTCGACGTGCCCGTTCTCGACGCCGAGGCGAAACCGGGGCGGCGGCTCGGCAGAATCGGCCGCACCGCGTTGCCGGTGCCGCTGCATCTGGCGAAAAGCCTCGCGACGTATCCCCACCTGTCGCTCTTCGAGCGCGCCAAAGTCGGGCGTGCCGCCTTGGCGCTCAAGGGGCTCGACCTCGCCGATCCGGCGCTCGACGCGCAGAACTTCGGCAGCTGGCTGGCCGCGCACGGTCAGTCGGAGCGTGCCGTCGAGGCACTGTGGGACCTCGTGGGGGTCGCCACCCTCAACGCGGTGGCCAAAGACTCCTCGCTCGGGCTCGCCGCGATGGTGTTCAAGACCGGTCTGCTGTCCGACCCGGGCGCGGCCGACATCGGCTGGGCGCGCGTCCCGCTGGGCGAACTGCACGACACGCTGGCGCGCAAGGCGCTCGACTCCGCGGGCGTGCGTACCGAAGTCCGTACACGCGTCACCTCCATCTCCCCCAACGGAAACGGGCGCTGGGGGGTTCAGGTTCCCGGCGAGACGCTCGACGCCGATACGGTCGTCCTCGCCGTACCGCATCGCGAAGCACACGATCTGCTGCCCGAGGGCGCGCTCGACGCCCCGGAGCGGCTCCTCGAGATCGGCACGGCGCCGATTCTCAACGTCCATGTCGTCTACGACCGCACGGTGCTCACGCGGCCCTTCTTCGCGGCGCTCGGCTCCCCGGTGCAGTGGGTCTTCGACCGCACCGAGGCCTCCGGGCTGCGGGAGGGGCAGTACCTGGCCCTCTCGCAGTCGGCCGCGCAGGACGAGATCGACGAGCCGGTGTCCGTACTGCGCGAGCGCTATCTGCCGGAGCTGGAGCGGCTGTTGCCCGGCGCGCGAGGTGCGGAAGTGAAGGATTTCTTCGTGACCCGGGAGCGTACGGCGACGTTCGCCCCCGCCCCAGGCGTCGGGCGGCTGCGGCCCGGCGCCCGCACCAAGGCTCCCGGTCTGTATCTGGCCGGAGCGTGGACCGCCACAGGGTGGCCCGCGACCATGGAGAGTGCGGTCCGCAGTGGTGTCGGTGCGGCGGAAGCCGCGCTGGGCGCCCTGGGCCGGCCTCGCGGCCATCTCTTCGAAGCAGAGGTGGCAGCCTGATGCTCGATCAGCGCGCGGCCGACCCCCGCACCCCCGGTACCGCAACAAGAGGAGAGACTGTGCCCACTGTGCCCCCGGCCGAAACGGCTGCCGACGCGGTGGACGTGACCGCGCTCCTGGAGCGCGGCCGGACCCTGGCCACACCGGTGCTGCGGGCGGCCGTCGACCGCCTGGCGCCTCCCATGGACACTGTCGCCGCCTACCACTTCGGCTGGATCGACGCCGAGGGAAACCCCGCGGACGGCGACGGCGGCAAGGCCGTACGCCCCGCGCTCGCCGTCCTGTCCGCGCAGGCCGCCGGTGCCGCTCCCGAAGTGGGCGTGCCGGGCGCCGTCTCCGTCGAACTGGTCCACAACTTCTCGCTGTTGCACGACGACCTGATGGACGGCGACGAACAGCGCCGGCACCGTGACACCGTCTGGAAGGTGCACGGCCCCGCCCAGGCGATCCTCGTCGGCGACGCCCTGTTCGCGCTGGCCAACGAGGTCCTGCTGGAACTCGGCACGGCCGAGGCGGGCCGGGCCACCCGGCGCCTGACCGCCGCCACCCGCGCCCTCATCGACGGCCAGGCCCAGGACATCTCCTACGAGCACCGCGAGCGGGTCACCGTCGAGGAGTGCCTGGAGATGGAGGGCAACAAGACGGGCGCCCTGCTCGCCTGCGCCTGCTCCATCGGCGCGGTGCTGGGCGGGGCGGACGACCACATGGCCGACACCCTGGAGAAGTACGGCTACCACCTCGGCCTCGCCTTCCAGGCCGTCGACGACCTTCTCGGCATCTGGGGCGACCCGGAATCCACCGGGAAGCAGACCTGGAGCGATCTGCGCCAGCGCAAGAAGTCCCTGCCGGTGGTGGCCGCGCTCGCCGCGGGCGGGCCCGCCTCCGAGCGCCTCGGTGAACTGCTCGCGGCCGACGCCAAGTCCAGTGACTTCGAGAACTTCTCCGAGGAGGAGTTCGCCACGCGCGCCGCGCTCATCGAGGAGGCCGGCGGCCGCGACTGGACCGCCCAGGAGGCGCGTCGCCAGCACGCGATCGCCGTCGAGGCCCTGGACACGATCCACATGCCGGAACAGGTGCGGGCCCAGTTCGTGGAGCTCGCCGACTTCGTCGTCGTACGGAAGAGATGATCAGTATCGGTCGAATAAACCTCGCGTAGTCGCCGGCCGGTGCCGCGGGAGAACGCGCACCGGCCGACGGCGGACCCACAGCAGAGACATGCCACTGCACGAAGGGGAAGCCATGACAGCGACGACCGACGGAAGTACCGGGGCCATGCCGCCCCGCACTGCCTCGGCCCGCGAAACCGCAGAAACGACAACTCCCGGGGCGGCCGGGACAGTCGAGACCCGAGACGCCGCCACGCGCGCGATAGAGCGTGCCACCGACTTCCTGCTCTCTCGGCAGGACGCCCAGGGCTGGTGGAAGGGCGAGCTCGAGACGAACGTCACGATGGACGCCGAAGACCTGTTCCTGCGGCAGTTCCTGGGCATCCGCGACGAGACGACCACCCGCGCCGCCGGCCTCTTCATCCGCGGCGAGCAGCGCGACGACGGCACCTGGGCCACGTTCTACGGCGGACCCGGTGAACTCTCCGCCACCATCGAGGCGTACGTCGCCCTGCGGCTGGCCGGGGACGGCCCGGACGAGCCGCACATGGCGAAGGCGTCCGCGTGGATCCGCGAGCGGGGCGGTATCGCCTCGGCCCGTGTCTTCACCCGGATCTGGCTCGCCCTGTTCGGCTGGTGGAAGTGGGACGACCTGCCCGAACTCCCGCCGGAACTCATCTACTTCCCGAAGTGGATGCCACTCAACATCTACGACTTCGGTTGCTGGGCGCGGCAGACGATCGTGCCGCTCACCATCGTCTCGGCGAAGCGTCCGGTGCGCCCCGCGCCGTTCCCGCTCGACGAGCTGCACACCGACGCCCGCAATCCCAACCCGGTCAAGCCTCTTGCGCCGGTGGCGAGTTGGGACGGCGTGTTCGAACGCCTCGACAGGGCTCTGCACCAGTACCGCAGGTTCGCGCCACGACGGCTGCGCAGAGCCGCGATGAACACGGCAGGGCGCTGGATCATCGAGCGGCAGGAGAACGACGGCTGCTGGGGAGGAATCCAGCCGCCCGCCGTGTACTCGGTCATCGCACTGCATCTGCTTGGCTACGACCTCGAACACCCGCTGATTCGCGCCGGGTTGGAGTCGCTGGACCGTTTCGCCATCTGGCGGGAGGACGGGTCCCGGATGATCGAGGCCTGTCAGTCACCGGTGTGGGACACCTGTCTGGCCACCATCGCCCTCGCCGACGCGGGCGTACCCGCCGACCATCCGCAGCTCGTGAAGGCCGCGGACTGGATGCTGGGGGAGGAGATCGTCCGGCCCGGCGACTGGTCGGTCAAGCGGCCTCATCTTCCGCCGGGCGGCTGGGCGTTCGAGTTCCACAACGACAACTACCCCGACATCGACGACACCGCCGAGGTCGTCCTCGCGCTGCGCCGGGTCAAGCACCACGACCCTGAGCGCCTGGAGAACGCCATCGGGCGCGGAGTGCGCTGGAACCTCGGCATGCAGTCGAAGAACGGTGCCTGGGGCGCCTTCGACGTCGACAACACCAGCGCCTTTCCCAACCGGCTGCCGTTCTGCGACTTCGGAGAGGTCATCGACCCGCCGTCCGCCGACGTCACCGCGCATGTCGTCGAGATGCTCGCCTTCGAGGGACTCTCGAACGATCCGCGCACCCGCCGGGGCATCGAGTGGCTGCTCGCCGAACAGGAGGCGAACGGCTCCTGGTTCGGGCGCTGGGGCGTCAACTACGTATACGGCACAGGGTCGGTGGTGCCCGCGCTGGTCGCCGCCGGACTGCCCGGTTCACACCCGGCGATCCGGCGGGCCGTGGCCTGGCTGGAGACCGTACAGAACGACGACGGGGGCTGGGGCGAGGACCTGCGCTCCTACCAGGACGTCCCCGAGTGGAGCGGCCGCGGCGCCTCGACGGCCTCCCAGACCGGGTGGGCGCTGCTCGCACTGCTCGCGGCGGGGGAGCGCGACTCCAAGGCCGCCGAGCGCGGGGTCGGCTGGCTCGCGGAGACCCAGCTGGCGGACGGCTCCTGGGACGAGCCGTACTTCACCGGCACCGGGTTCCCGTGGGACTTCTCGATCAACTACCACCTCTACCGCCAGGTCTTCCCCCTCACCGCGCTCGGCCGGTACGTCCACGGCGAGCCCTTCGCTGTGGCCAAGGGGGGCTGATGAGTACGAAGCCCGAACGGGCCCCGCTGCTCATCGCCTGCGCGCTCGGCATCGAGCACCTCGCGCTGCGCAGCGGCGACCGTGGCGGCGCCGACGGGCTCGTCACCGTGCTGCGTACGGGCATGGGGCCCAGGGCCGCCGAGCGGGCGGTCACCCGGATCCTCGCGGACCCGGCACTGAACGAGGCGGCCGTCCTGGCCACGGGGTTCTGCGCGGGGCTCGCCCCGGGCATGCACCCCGGGGACCTGGTCGTCGCCGAAGAGACTCGGGACACGCACGGCAGCACGCCGTGCGTGGGCACCGAACTACTGGTCAAGGAACTGGTGCGTGCCCTGCCCGGGCGCACCGTCCACACGGGGCCGCTCGTGGGCTCCGATCACGTCGTACGCGGTCACGAACGGGCGGCTCTGCTCGCAACCGGCGCGATCGCGGTCGACATGGAATCGGCGTCCACGCTCCGGAGCGCCGTGCGCACGGGCGTGCGCCCGGTTGCGGCCGTACGGGTGGTCGTGGACGCTCCAGGACATGAACTCGTCCGTATCGGTACGGTGCGCGGTGGAATATCAGCTTTCCGTGTTCTTCGTGCCGTCCTTCCCGCTTTTTATGAATGGCACCGTTCTTTGCTGCTCCCTCGGAGGTGAGCCAGATGGCCATGCCGCTTCGGCAGTCCATGAAGGTCGCTGCATACCTGTTTGAACAGAAGCTCAGGAAGCGGGACAAATTCGCGCTGATCGTCGAGCTGGAACCCCTCTTCGCGTGCAACCTCGCATGTGAGGGCTGCGGCAAGATCCAGCACCCCGCCGGGGTGCTGAAGCAGCGGATGCCCGTGGCCCAGGCCGTGGGCGCGGTGCTCGAGTCGGGCGCGCCGATGGTGTCCATCGCCGGCGGCGAACCGCTGATGCACCCTCAGATCGACGAAATCGTGCGGCAGTTGGTGGCCAAGAAGAAGTTCGTCTTCCTGTGCACCAACGCGATGCTGCTGCGCAAGAAGATGGACAAGTTCAAGCCCTCACCGTACTTCGCGTGGGCCGTGCACATCGACGGGCTGCGCGAGCGGCACGACGAGTCCGTCGCCAAGGAAGGCGTCTTCGACGAGGCGGTCGAAGCCATCAAGGAGGCCAAGCGCCGCGGCTTCCGGGTCACCACCAACTCGACGTTCTTCAACACCGACACCCCGCAGACCATCATCGAGGTCCTCAACTTCCTCAACGACGACCTCAAGGTCGACGAGATGATGCTCTCGCCCGCCTACGCCTACGAGAAGGCTCCCGACCAGGAGCACTTCCTCGGCGTCCAGCAGACCCGGGAGCTCTTCAAGAAGGCCTTCGCGGGCGGCAACCGGCGCCGCTGGCGCCTCAACCACAGCCCGCTCTTCCTCGACTTCCTGGAAGGCAAGGTCGACTTCCCGTGCACGGCCTGGGCGATCCCGAGCTACTCGCTCTTCGGCTGGCAGAAACCCTGCTATCTGATGAGCGACGGGTACGTACAGACGTACAAGCAACTCCTGGAGGAGACCGACTGGGACTCCTACGGCCGCGGCAAGGACGACCGGTGTGCCAACTGCATGGCGCACTGCGGCTACGAGCCGACGGCCGTCCTCGCCACCATGAGCTCCCTCAAGGAGTCCATCCGCGCCTCACGCGAGACCTTCATGGAAAGCCGCGTGTGACGTCATGACCGCCATTTCCTTGGGCCTCCCCGAGGTGCCGGTCCGACCGATCGCCGAGCGCCGCCTCTCGCGGCAGATCCAGGTCGGACCGGTGGCGGTCGGGGGCGGAGCGCCGGTGTCGGTGCAGTCGATGACGACGACGCGTACGTCGGACATCGGTGCCACCCTGCAGCAGATCGCGGAACTCACCGCGTCCGGCTGCCAGATCGTCCGCGTCGCCTGTCCCACACAGGACGACGCGGACGCCCTCGCGACCATCGCCAGGAAGTCGCAGATCCCGGTGATCGCGGACATCCACTTCCAGCCGAAGTACGTGTTCGCGGCCATCGACGCCGGGTGTGCGGCGGTCCGGGTGAACCCGGGCAACATCAAGCAGTTCGACGACAAGGTGCGGGAGATCGCGCGGGCGGCCTCCGACGCGGGCACCCCGATCCGGATCGGGGTCAACGCCGGGTCGCTCGACCAGCGGCTGCTGAAGAAGTACGGAAAGGCGACGCCCGAGGCGCTCGTCGAGTCGGCTCTGTGGGAGGCGTCGCTCTTCGAGGAGCACGGGTTCAGGGACATCAAGATCTCGGTGAAGCACAACGACCCCGTGGTCATGGTCAACGCGTACCGGCAACTGGCCGCCCAGTGCGACTTCCCGCTGCATCTCGGTGTGACGGAGGCTGGACCGGCGTTCCAGGGGACCATCAAGTCGGCTGTCGCCTTCGGGGCGTTGCTCAGCGAGGGCATCGGGGACACCATCCGGGTGTCCCTGAGCGCGCCGCCCGCCGAGGAGTGCAAGGTCGGCATGCAGATCCTGGAGTCGCTCGGGCTGCGGGAGCGGCGCCTGGAGATCGTCTCGTGCCCGTCCTGCGGGCGCGCCCAGGTCGACGTGTACAAGCTGGCCGACGAGGTCTCGGCCGGTCTGGAGGGGATGGAGGTCCCGTTGCGCGTCGCGGTCATGGGCTGCGTCGTCAACGGCCCCGGCGAGGCGCGGGAGGCGGACCTGGGGGTCGCTTCCGGCAACGGCAAGGGGCAGATCTTCGTCAAGGGCGAGGTCGTCAAGACCGTGCCCGAGTCGAAGATCGTGGAGACCCTCATCGAAGAGGCGATGAAGATCGCCGAGCAGATGGAGAACGACGGCGTCGCGTCCGGCGAACCGGCCGTCACCGTGAGTTGATCAGCACGGACCGAGAGGGGGCCCGAGCGTGACGATTCTGGAGAGCATCCGGGGACCACGCGACCTGAAGGCGCTGTCCGAGGCGGAGGTCGGTGAACTGGCCGACGAGATCCGGGAGTTCCTGGTGCACGCGGTCGCAAGGACCGGCGGTCACCTCGGGCCCAATCTGGGGGTGGTGGAACTCTCCATCGCGCTCCACCGGGCCTTCGAGTCGCCCGTCGACCGCATCCTGTGGGACACCGGCCATCAGAGCTACGTACACAAGCTGCTGACGGGACGTCAGGACTTCTCCAAGCTGCGCGGCAAGGGCGGCCTGTCCGGCTACCCGTCGCGCGAGGAGTCCGAGCACGACATCATCGAGAACAGCCACGCTTCCACGGCGCTCGGCTGGGCGGACGGGCTGGCCAAGGCCCGCCAGGTGCAGGGCGAGAAGGGGCATGTCGTCGCGGTCATCGGCGACGGCGCGCTCACCGGGGGCATGGCGTGGGAGGCGCTGAACAACATCGCCGCCGCCAAGGACCGGCCGCTGATCATCGTCGTCAACGACAACGAGCGCTCCTACTCTCCGACCATCGGCGGTCTCGCCAATCACCTGGCGACCCTGCGGACGACGGACAGTTACGAGCAGATCCTCGCCTGGGGCAAGGACGTACTCCTGCGCACGCCGGTCATCGGGAACACCGTCTACGAGTCGCTGCACGGCGCGAAGAAGGGGTTCAAGGACGCCTTCGCGCCGCAGGGCATGTTCGAGGATCTCGGGCTCAAGTACGTCGGGCCGATCGACGGGCACGACGTGGGGGCCATGGAATCCGCGCTGCGGCGTGCGAAACGCTTCCACGGCCCTGTGCTGATCCACTGCCTGACGGAGAAGGGGCGCGGCTATGAACCCGCGCTCGCGCACGAGGAGGACCACTTCCACACGGTCGGCGTGATGGACCCGCTCACCTGCGAGCCCCTCGCGCCCTCCAACGGGCCTTCCTGGACCTCCGTGTTCGGCGACGAGATCGTCAGGATCGGGGCGGAGCGCGAGGACGTCGTGGCGATCACGGCGGCCATGCTGCATCCGGTGGGGCTCGGCAAGTTCGCCGAGAAGTTCCCCGACCGGGTGTGGGACGTCGGCATCGCCGAGCAGCACGCCGCGGTGTCCGCGGCAGGGCTGGCCACCGGCGGCCTGCATCCCGTCGTCGCCGTCTACGCCACCTTCCTCAACCGTGCCTTCGACCAGCTCCTGATGGACGTGGCACTGCACCGGTGCGGTGTCACCTTCGTCCTTGACCGGGCGGGCGTCACGGGCGTGGACGGCGCCTCGCACAACGGCATGTGGGACATGTCGATCCTCCAGGTCGTGCCGGGGCTCCGGATCGCCGCGCCGCGCGACGCCGACCAACTGCGGGCCCAGCTGCGGGAGGCGGTCGCCGTCGACGACGCGCCGACGCTGATCCGGTTCCCGAAGGAGTCGGTGGGGCCGGCGATTCCGGCCGTCGACCATGTCGGCGGGATGGACGTCCTGCACCGGGACGACCGGCCGTCGGTGCTCCTGGTGGCCGTCGGTGTCATGGCGCCGGTCTGCCTCCAGGCCGCCGAACTGCTCGAAGCCCGCGGTATCGGCTGCACCGTCGTCGACCCGCGCTGGGTCAAGCCGGTCGACCCCTCGTTGCCGGGACTCGCCGCCGAGCACCGCATGGTGGCCGTCGTCGAGGACAACAGTCGGGCGGCCGGTGTCGGCTCGGCGGTCGCGCTGGCATTCGGGGACGCAGAAGTCGACGTACCCGTACGGCGGTTCGGCATCCCGGAGCAGTTCCTCGCGCATGCCAAGCGTGGTGAGGTGCTGGCCGACATAGGTCTCACGCCGGTCGAGATCGCCGGGCGGATCAGTGCCGGTCTGGCAGTCAAGGACGAGCTGTCCAAGGAGAAACAGGAATGACCATCCCTTCAGCTTCAGGGAAGTCGTCTTCTGAGGAGACCTCCTCCTCCGGGAAGTCGTCTTCCCTGAAGTCCCCATCCGGGAAGCAGGAGTTCGACCTCGGCGCGCTGCTCGTCGAACGCGGAGCCGAGCGCTACGAGCTGCACACCAAGTATCTGAACCACCAGCTCCCGCGCATGCTGCACACCATCGGCTTCGACAAGGTGTACGAGCGGGCCGAGGGTGCCCACTTCTGGGACGCGGACGGGGCGGACTACCTGGACATGCTCGCCGGGTTCGGGGTGATGGGCCTGGGCCGCCATCACCCCGTGGTCCGCCAGGCACTGCACGACGTCCTCGACGCCTCGCTCGCCGACCTCACTCGCTTCGACTGCCAGCCGCTGCCCGGGCTGCTCGCGGAGCGACTGCTCGTCCACAGTCCGCACCTGGACCGGGTGTTCTTCGGCAACAGCGGCACGGAGGCTGTCGAAACCGCGCTGAAGTTCGCCCGGTACGCGACCGGGAAACCGCGGATCCTGTACTGCCCGCACGCCTTCCACGGGCTGACCACCGGGTCGCTGTCCGTGAACGGCGAGGACGGTTTCCGCGACGGCTTCGCGCCCCTGCTCCCCGACACGGCCGTCCCGCTCGGTGATCTCGACGCCCTGGCACGGGAGTTGAAGAGGGGCGACGTCGCCGCGCTCATCGTCGAACCCATCCAGGGCAAGGGGGTGCACGAGACACCGCCCGGATACCTGCGCGCCGCCCAGGAGTTGCTGCACAAGCACAAGGCGCTGCTCATCGTCGACGAGGTGCAGACGGGCCTGGGGCGGACCGGGGACTTCTACGCCTATCAGCACGAGGAGGGGGTGGAGCCGGACCTGGTGTGTGTGGCCAAGGCGTTGTCGGGCGGCTATGTGCCGGTCGGCGCCACACTGGGCAAGGACTGGATCTTCAAGAAGGTCTACTCGTCGATCGACCGGGTCCTGGTGCACTCGGCGAGCTTCGGGTCGAACGCGCAGGCCATGGCGGCAGGCCTTGCCGTGCTCTCGGTCATGGAGAACGAGCAGATCGTGGCCAACGCCCGTGCCACGGGAGAGCAGTTGAAGTCCCGGCTCGCGGCGCTCGTGGACAAGTACGAGCTGCTGCGTGACGTACGCGGCCGGGGGCTGATGATCGGCATCGAGTTCGGGCGGCCCAAGTCGCTGAAGCTGCGCAGCCGTTGGACGATGCTGCAGGCCGCGCGCAAGGGGTTGTTCGCGCAGATGGTGGTCGTGCCGCTGCTGCAGCGGCACCGGATTCTCACCCAGGTCTCCGGCGATCACCTGGAGGTGATCAAGCTGATCCCGCCGCTGGTCATCGACGAGGGGGACGTGGACCGCTTCGTGGATGCCTTCACGGCCGTGATGGACGACGCGCACGGCGGGGGCGGGCTGATGTGGGACTTCGGGAAGACCCTGGTGAAGCAGGCGGTGGCGAACCGGTGAAGGAGCGGTCGCTGAGACTGCCGGGGTGCCGAACCGTTTGATTCTTGCCTCTGGGGCAAGAAGTTTGCCCCAGAGGCAAGGCTCGGGCTCAATGGAGGCATGAGCACCGCCGAGGGTATGAACCCTTCCCCGCAGGGAACCGCCGACGAGCTGCACGTCGTCGCACCCCAGCTGCGTGGGCTGCGCCGCCGGGCCTCCCTGACCCTGGAGGCCGCGGCCCGTGCCGCCGGGCTCTCGCCCGCCCACCTCTCGCGCCTGGAGACCGGGCAGCGCCAGCCCTCGCTGCCGATGCTGCTCGCACTCGCGCGTATCTACGGTACGACCGTCTCCGAGCTGCTCGGCGAGACGGTCCCCGAGCGGGACGCCGTGGTGCGCGCCGCCGACATGGAGCCGACCGCGGCGGGCGGCTGGACCTACTGGCAGGCGGGCGGCTCGGGCCGCGGGATGCAGGCCCTGCGCGTGCACGTCCCGTACGGCTCGCAGGGCGACATCGTGCGCGTCCACCCCGGTGAGGAGTGGCTCCACGTCCTGAGAGGGCGACTGCGGCTGCGCCTCGGTGACAGCGCGCATGTGCTCGCCCCGGGGGACAGCGCGCACTTCGACTCGCTCACCCCGCACCGTATCGCCGCCGCCGACCGGGACGGCGCCGAGCTGCTCTTCGTACACACCCTGCTGCAGAGCCCCACCGCCGCGCTGTGCCTCGGCCCGGCGACCGACCACCCGACCCTGGGAGAGACACCATGACCGATCCCACGGAATCCGGCCCGCGCCGCTCCATGGACGACAAGCTCCCCCGTGCACTGTGGGTACGGCTGATCATCTACGTCGCCGTCGGCCACCTCTTCGCGGCCTTCGTCTACCTGCTGTTCACGCTGGGCGCACAGAACCAGTAGGCACCCGTCGGCCGGGACCGGGAGACCTGTGCCGTGTCAGTCGAGGAGCCGCTCGCGCAGCCCGGCCCGCAGCCCCGGGGTGAGCCCAAGGCCCCGCTCCAGGTAGGCGTCGACGCTGCCCCAGGTCTCCTCGATCGTCTCGAAGGCCGCGGTAAGGTACTCGGCGCGGGCGTCGAACAGCGGGCTGAGCAGTTCCATGACCTCCGGGGAGTAAGCCGATGCGGAGGAGCTGCTGCGGTGGACCTTGTAGCGACGGTGCAGGGCGTTCGACTCCAGGTAGTCGGCCACGATGGCCTCGCGCTCGACGCCGACGGCCAGGAGTGTCACGGCTATGGAGAGGCCGGCGCGGTCCTTGCCCGCGGCGCAGTGCATCAGCGCGGGCACGCTGTCCTCTGCCATCGAGTGCAGCACCTGGGAATGCTCGGCGGTGCGCTCCTTGATGATGGTGCGGTAGGAGTTGATCATCCGGTTCGCCGCCTTGCCGTCCGCGAGGAGCGTGCGCAGCTGTTCGAGATCGCCGTCGCGGACCATCTTCCAGAACTCGGAGCCGTCGGCCGGGTCGGTCAGCGGCAGATTCACGTTCCGCACGCCCGGCAGCTCGACGTCCGGACCCTCCAGCTTCTGGTCCGAAGCGTTGCGGAAGTCGAAGATCGTGTGCAGGCCGAGGGAGGCGAGGAACGCGGCGTCGTCCTCCGTGGCGTGCGCGAGATGTCCGCTGCGGAACAGCACCCCGTACTTCACCCGGTGGCCGTCCGTGGTGGGCAGGCCGCCCACGTCCCGGAAGTTGCGCACAGCGGTCAGCTCGGGTTCGGTCGACGGGACCTGCTGTGTCACGGGGGCTCCTCCCGGTCAGCCGTCGGCGCTGCTCGGCGTCGCCCGCCGACGGACGTTGCGCTCTCGACGATACGACATGGGTTCCTGGGGCAATGAGTTGTCCACAGGCGTTGTCTTCGCAGGTGCGGGCCGTCGCCTCCGGAACTCCCGGGTGCGCGATGGCATGAGGATTTATTCCTGTCTGTCCGCATCTATGGAGGCTCGATGGTGGAGATCGGTGCGGACGATGATGTGGTAGTTATCCGACTGCGTCGCATCTGGCTGTTCTGTCCGAATTAGCTGCTTCATTACAACTGGCCCTGTAATAAGGCATCCTGGGTCGGCGTGCGTGAGCAGCGTCATATTCGTGACGATGTGTTGCGACGCCTCTTTGTCAACCTGCCCGGATTCTCTGGTGAATTGCCGGGCAGGAAAGGCCCTCCGTCGACGGAGGGTGACGGTAATTCCGGCGTGGATCAAGGGTGGCGCAGGCGCAGAAAATCCACATGCTTGTCGACGCCGTCTTATTTCGCTTACGTTCACCCTCAATCCGGACGGACGCCCAATCCTGCCGCCGACCGGAATCCGCACACTCACCCGTATGTGGCAGGAGCGGGGGACCCACAGGTAAGACGCCTGTTCCGGTCTCCGGAACGGCTAGGGGTATAGCCGCGCAGCAGCGCGGCCGGGCATCTCCAGCCCGCACCCGACAGCTCACCTCGCAGGCGCCGGAGAGGAATTCGTCATGCCCGCGAAGGGTAAGCACCGCCGTCCCAAGTCCCAGCGTTTCACGCGCTCGATCGCCGTGGCCGGAACGGGTGGCGCCGCGCTCGCGCTGCCGCTCATGGGGGCCACTGGGGCCCATGCCGCGACCTCGGCTTCCACTGCTTCCACGGCGTTGGAGAAGGCTGCCACGGCTGCCGAAAAGGCCGCCATTTCCGCTCCCGCCGCGGCCGAGAAGACCGCGACGAAGACCTATGCGGTAAAGGCCGGTGACTCCCTCTCGAAGATCGCCGACGACCAGAGCGTCAGTGGCGGCTGGAAGAAGCTGTACTCGGACAACCGCAAGGCTGTGGGCGAGGACCCCGCTCTGATCCACCCGGGTCTGAAGCTGACGATCGGCAAGAAGGCCGCCGGGTCGAGCGGCGCGACCAAGTCGTCCAAGTCGACGAAGCCCTCGAAGGCGTCCGAGTCGTCCGCCAAGACGGCGGCCGAGCCCACGGCCAAGGCCGACGACACCGCGGCCTCCAGCAGCAGTTCCGGTTACACGCTGCCGGTCGAGGGTGCGACCATCGGCACCGGCTACAAGGTTGCCGGCAGCATGTGGTCCAGCGGCTACCACACGGGCGTGGACTTCGTGGTCCCGACCGGCACCACCGTCAAGTCCGTCGCCGCGGGCACCGTCGTCTCGGCGGGCTGGGGCGGCGCGTACGGTAACCAGGTCGTCATCCAGCACGCCGACGGCGAGTACTCGCAGTACGCCCATCTCTCCTCCCTCTCCGTCTCGGCGGGCCAGACCGTGACCGGGGGGCAGCAGATCGGCCTCTCCGGGGCGACCGGCAACGTCACCGGACCGCACCTGCACTTCGAGATCCGCACGACGCCGGACTACGGCTCGGACGTGGACCCGGTTGCGTACCTGCGCTCCCACGGTGTCACCGTCGGCTGACGTCTCTCGCTCGCCGCTGAAGGCCGGACCCCACGATCCCCAGGGTCCGGCCTTCGGCGTTTCGTGCTCAGGATGTCGCGCCCTCGGACATTCCCTTCCAGGCGCGGTGGCTGTTCAACTACCCCTGGTGGGCCCTTATTCCGAGCTTGACCCAGACTTTATGCGTGGCTTATGTCACCACCCGTCAACCCCATAATACGGTCGCGTAGGTCACACTCGAAGGTGAATCATGGGTCGTTGTGGCAGACGATTCGAAGAGTGGCAACAGATCAGTGATCGGGTCGTACGTAGCGGTGGGGGACAGCTTCACCGAGGGCGTCGGCGACCCCGGGCCTGACGGGGCCTTTGTCGGTTGGGCGGACCGGTTCGCGGTACTGCTCGCGGACCGGCGCCCCGAGGGCGACTTCACCTACACCAATCTCGCCGTCCGCGGCAAACTGCTCGACCAGATCATCGAGCACCAGCTCTCGCGGGCGAAGGAGCTGGCGCCGGACCTGGTCTCCTTCTGCGCGGGCGGCAACGACATCATCCGGCCCGGCGTCGACCCCGACGAGGTCGCGGAGCGCTTCGAGCGCGCGGTCGCCGACCTCACCTCCGCCGTCGGCACCGTCCTGGTGACGACCGGGTTCGACACCCGTGGCGTGCCCGTGCTGAAGCACATGCGCGGCAAGATCGCCACGTACAACGGGCACCTACGGGCCATCGCCGACAGGTACGGCTGCCCTGTCCTGGACCTGTGGTCCCTGAAGACGATTCAGGATCGCCGCGCCTGGGACGGCGACCGCCTCCACCTGTCACCCGAGGGCCACACCCGCGTCGCGCTCCGGGCCGGCCAGGTCCTCGGCCTCGAAGTGCCGGCCGACCCTGACCAGCCGTGGCCGCCGCTTCCGCCGCGCGGCACGCTCGAGGTCCGGCGCGACAACATCCACTGGGCGCGCGAATACCTGGTCCCGTGGATCGGGCGGCGGTTGCGCGGCGAGTCCTCCGGGGATCATGTGGCGGCCAAGGGGACGCTCTCGCCGGACGACATCAGGACATGGATCGACGCGGTGGCCTGAGCCGGGACATGATGCAGGAATGGTCGAGGGGTGGTGCGCGG
>NZ_JBHXMF010000107.1:0-17845 GCF_042721055.1 Streptomyces sp. NPDC058470 | reverse complement strand
GCTCGTTGAAGAGCGTGACGGGGCGATCCAGGCGTTCGCCGTCCACCGTGATGTCGACCACCTCGTTGTAGAGGGCGACGCGTCCCTCGATGGCGCCCACCGCGGGCAGCGGTTCCGGGTAGCTCCAGACGATGCTCGGCGGCAGGTCGGCCTCACCGTGCCACCGCCAGTACTCGGCGGTGCCCTTGTACGGGCAGACACTGCTGTGCTCGCTGGGGTCCAGGAGATCGAAGCGGATGTCCTCACGCGGGATGTAGTACCGCACCGGAAGGCCGGTCTCGAAGAGCAGTACCGCTTGGTGGGTGTCCGCGACGACCGTGCCGTCGATCTCGACCTGGACATGGCGGCCGCTCGGCAGGGCGTCCACCCGCTTGTGCGGGTCCCGAGGGTGCTTGAAGATCTCTTCCTCCTCCTCGTACCAGTGGTCGAGGACCTTGTCGGTACGCCGGAACCAGTCGAAGGCGATGTGCCCGGCCAGGTCGTCGGCGGGGAACGTCCAGGCCGCGTTCTCCACCAGCTCGCCGTCGACTTCGAGGTCGTAGAAGATCTGCGACCCGGCGCCCGTGCCCGTCGGAGGGTTCTTGGCCGGGCGGAGCAGGTCCTCGCGGACGTCCTCGCGCGGGAAGACGTAGAGCGGGACGACCTGTCCGGGCTCCCACACGAGGACGGGGTGTTTGCTGTCGACGACGGTGACATCGCCCTTGCGTCCGCGCACCCAGCGTTCGCTGGGCTCCCACAGGAGGCCGTCCGGGGTGGCCTGGACGGCCACCGCGGTGAGCAGCGTGGTCATGGTCGGTTCCCCTTCGGCCGGGTCGGTCAGGCGGAGGCGACGTCGGCGACGTACGGCCGGCTCTCGCGTCGGGCGGCAAGCTGTTCGGGGCGGCCGAACACCCTCAGGTACTCCTCCACCCTCCCGTTCGCCCGCTCCCACACCGAGACCGGTTCGAAGTCGGAGCCGTCGGGGTCGGCGAAGGCGGGCAGCGGTTCGACGACCGTGTCGAGGCCGGGGTGGACGAACACGGCCGAGGAGCGGCGGGTCACCGCGCCGCCGGCCACCACACGGTGCCGTCCCGGACGCAGCCGCCCGTCCGTCCAGTTCGCCAGAAGGGTGCCGGTGAACACCTGGAGCGCGTCCGGCCTGATGGGGACGGGGATCCAGCTGCCGTCGGGGCGCTGGCCATGCAGGCCCGCGTACGCACCCTGCTGGTGAAGCACGGTCAGCACGGAGCTGTCGGCGTGTTCCAGGAGGAGCAGCTTGTCGTCGGCCGCCGGCGCTTCGGCCTGCTCTCCGGCTGTGCCGTGCCGCCACGTCGGGTAGTCGTTGACGACGGTCGTCGTGTAGAAGTCGTCGCCGAGCGGGAAGGTGTCCGCCGGTACGCCGAGCACGCGCGCGTACAGGCCGAGGACACGACGGGCGACGTCGACGAACGCGTCGTGGTAGCGGTGGGTCGCGGCGCGCAGGCCGGGTTCCTGCGGCGGCCACACGTTGGCGTCCTTGAAGAGCGTGGCGTGCTCCGGTGTGAGCCCGGCGGCCTCGGCGGCGCCGGCGTCGTCGTACTGGCCGATGTTGTACCGCTCCAGCTCCAGCCGCCCGAAGTCGTCGGGCCACTGGCGCCAGCCGCGGTAGGGGTGTCCGGTGGGGCTGGCCAGCTGTTCCTTCTGCTCGCGGGGCAGGTCGAGGACCCGTCCGAAGCCGTCGTTGAACTCGGCGATCACCTCGTCGGGCACGCCGTGGTTGACGACCTGGATGATGCCGATGGTCTCGGCGGCCCTGCGTACGGTGGCCAGCAGTTCGGCCGGGGCGTCGTCGGCGAGGGCCGCGGCGAGGTCGATGACGGGAATGTCGTCCGACATGGGGGACTCTCCTTGGGTCGAATTACGGAGAAACGGGTCGAAGAAGGGGCTCAGTGGGTGAGCGATCGGAGCGCGTCGGCCAGGGCCTGCGCGCCCGGCCGGACGGTGAGGGTCTCGGCGTCGGGCACCTCGACGCCGAGGCGATCGAGGGACGCCGCGTCGAGCGGCCCGTCCTCGGTGCGGATGAGCAACGGGGCCGGTATGGCGGCGAGTTGTTCCCAGAGGGTGGGGTCGTCAAGTCCGGTGGGTGCCTCGGCCGGGAGGCCACCGAGGTGGTGCCGCCAGGTCCAGGTACCGTCGGCGTCCCGCTCGGTCTCCAGCCGCGCCGTCCGTTCGGCGTCGGGCGCGCCGCGCTCGGCGAGATAGGCCGCCGCCTCGTCGGGACCGGCGAAGCCGGGGCTGGGCGAGGGCCACAGCCGCAGCCCCGGCGAGAGGGTGCCGGGCAGCGTGTCGACGAGGACGAGGCGTCCGGCGGATTCCGGGAACCTCGCGGTCAGCGCGATCGCGGCCAGCGCGCCCAACCCCACGCCCACGACGGGCGGTTGGCCCGGCGCGAAGGACCGGATCGCCTCCGCCAGGGCGGCCGCCTGCCTGCGCGGGCGGTAGTCGCCCCGGCCGCGACGGCTGGACCGCCCGTGCCCGGGCAGGTCGAGCGCGACGGCGGGCCGGTCGAGCGCCAGCAGTACGTCGTCCCAGGCCCGGGCGCTCGCGCCGGCGTCGTGGAGCAGGACGAGGGCGGCCGGTTTCGTGTGCCAGAAGACACCGCCTACGTGGTCGCCGGTCGCGATGGTCACCCAGCGCCGCTGGACGACGGGTGCGGGTTGCCCCGCGGGCACCCGTGCCGTCAGCTCGCCGAACTCCTCGGCGGCGGCACCGGTTGTCGTGGTCAGGGACATAAGGCCTCCTAAGATTGACGGGTGTGGTCACAGTGAGCTCCTCTGTCTGACGGATGCCGACAGGCAGCTCCGCAGCGGCGAGATGGCAGCGCAGGAGGTGTCCGGCGCCCAAGTCCCGCTCCGGGGGCGGCACTTCCTCGCACAGTCCGGTGATCCGGCGGGCGCAGCGGTCGGCGAAGCGGTAGCCGCTCGGCCGGGCGGTCTGCGGTGGTGGTGCGCCGGACACGTCGGGCGTCACGGGCCGCGCCGCCGCCTCCACCAGGAGGGCCGTGTACGGGTGGGAAGGCCGCGCAGTACGTCGGCCGCCGGCCCTCCTCGACGATCACCCCCCGGTACATGACGGCGATCCGGTCGGCGAGGTACCCGACGACCGCGAGGTCGTGCGAGATGACGAGATACGACGTCCCCGTACCGTCGCGCTGCTCGGCCAGCAGCTCAAGAACCGCTGCCTGCACGCTCACGTCGAGCGCGGACACCGGTTCGTCGCAGATCACGAGGTCGGGGCGGCCCGCGAAGCTCCGGGCGATCGAGACCCGCTGCTTCTGCCCGCCGGACAGCTGTCCGGGGCGGCGGTCGAGGAGATCGGCGTCGATGTGGGTGCGTTCGAACGACTTGAGCGTGAAGGGGCCCGTTCCGATGCCGTTCTTGGCGAAGTCGCCGTCGTAGTCCCTCTTGAGGATGACCGCGTTGTAATTCCCGGCCGAGACGAGGTACGGGAAGTCGGAGAAGGCCCGTTCCAGGGTGAAGACGACCTTCGTGTCACCGTCGGTGGCGACACCGTCCGCCTTGAGAACCGTGTCGAAGGCCGACAGCGCGGCCGACTTGCTCGTCGGGTCGAGCAGCCGGTCGAAGGACGCCTTCACGGTGGCGGCGTCCAGCTTCGTACCGTCGGGGAAGGCCACCCCGTCGCGCAGGGTGAAGGTCCACTTCTGGCCTGTCGCGCCCGGGGCGCCCGGGGCGCAGGCCGCGAACAGTGCGGACAGCGCACCGCCGCCGGCCAGTGCAAGGAAGCGCCCGCGGGACTGCTGGGGATGCGGCCAGGAGTCGACGTCGGGTGCAGACATGGGAGTTCTCCAAGGGAAGACCGGCGGCGCGGCACAACCTGGGGCGCTGTACGCGAGCGTGGAGGAGGGTGGGTGGCATGGCCGCTCATGGGCCGGTCGGCGACCAAAGGCTCTGTCGCGATGCGAAAGGCGCGGACGTCGGCGCGCAGCGGGGGACCGGTGCGGTGGACGGGCGGCTCGGACCAGTGCCGTACTCGGCTCCGGTCGGACGCCTCAGACCCGCAGACACGCACACGTGCCGACGCGCAGCAGATCCACGTGGATCCTCCGGGTCAGCAGCGTGTCAGTGGTCATGGGTCATTGATAACAGCGGGGCTCCATGACGGACAGTGCGGCACCTGTTTCAGAATCGAGAAACGTTCCCGTCGAATTCCGCTCGTACACTCGTCGTATGACCGACACCTGGATGTCGACGCTCTTCGCCGCCGGCTGTCGCCGCTCCGGTTCCGATGCCCATCGGCCGTCCGAGCGCGACGACACAGGAGCGACCCCCGATGCAGCCCACAGCGCACTTCACGACACCGCGGCCCCCGGCCACTGATCTCACCCGCCCGGCGCCCGCACCTGCCGCGACGCTCCGTCCTCCGCACGGCCACGCGTCCATTCACGAGCTGCTGGAGCAGGCCCGTGCCCGCCTCGACCGGCTCACTCCCGAGGACGCCGCCCGGGAACTGGCCGACGGCGCGCTGCTGGTCGACGTCCGCTCGGACCTGGTGCGGCGGGCGCAGGGCGAGGTCCCCGGTTCTCTCGTCATCGACCGCAATGTTCTGGAGTGGCGGCTCGATCCGTGCAGCGCCTGGCGTATCGAGGAGGCGACCGACCACGGCCTGCGCGTCGTCCTCATCTGCTCCGAGGGCTATATGTCCAGCATGGCCGCCGCCGGCCTGCACGATCTCGGGCTGCTGCGGGCGACCGACATCGTCGGCGGCTACGAGGCCTGGCGCGCCGCGGGCCTTCCGGTGGCGCCCGGCGCCACCATGCCCGGTTCGTACGTCGCCTCCGCCCCCTCCCGGATCAGCCTCGACCCCGGCGGTCAGCGGATGCTGGTGGACGGCTCCCCGGTCTCCCTGACACCTCTGGAGTTCCGTCTCCTCGCGGCGCTGCTGCGCAGCAACGGGCGGGTCGTCTCCCGGGAGGACCTGCGCGCGGGCCTGGGCGAATGGGCCGGCAGCCGCAGCCGTTCCGTGGACCTGCACATCCACCGCATCCGCCGCAAGCTCGGCCCGCGCGGCGCGGCCCTGCTCACCACGGAGTGGGGCGTGGGCTTCCGGCTGCGCGCGACGCCGACTCCGGCGCGGGCCTCCGGTCCGACGTAGAGCCGCGGGTGTCCGACGACTCAGTTGGCCCCTCAGTTGCCCCTCAGTTGCCTTCACGGAAGCAGATCAACTGGCGCTCCAGGCTGCTCTGCAAGTGCTCTCGCATGGACTGCGCGGCGCGGTCGGCGTTGCGTCTGAGTACCGCGCGCAGGATCCGGTCGTGTTCGGCGACCGTCGCGGGGCCCGCACCCGCGATGGCGCTGAGACGGAAGATGTGGAGATGCGCGTGGAGCCGCTCGACGGCGTCCGCGAGCAGGCCGCGCCCCGTCGCCGTGGCGAGCGCGTCGTGGAACTGCTGGTCGAGGGCGGCGAACCGGCCGTACACGGCATAGCTCCCGCCTTCCTCGGGCTCGCTCCGCATCTCCTCCATGAGCGCTTCTATCCGGTCCAGTTGGGCTTCATCGGCCCGCTCGGCCGCCAGCCCCGCGGCGTGCGGTTCCAGCAGCAGCCGCATTTCGAAGAGCTCCACGATGCCCTCGACGGTGAGGAGGTCGGTGGCGCGATAGCCGGCGAGGGATCGTTTGGTGACCAGGCCGTCCGCCTCCAACCGTGCGAGGGCCTCGCGTACCGGCGTGGGTGACACCTCCAGGGTGCGGGCGAGCGCCTCGATGCCCACCCGGGCTCCCGGCTTGATCTGGTGGTCCATCACCATGGCCTTGATGGCCTCGTACACGCTGTCCGCGAGAACCTGGCGCTGCGGCAGGACCCGGGGCGGCGGGACCTCGTCGGTCGTGGCGCCGTCCGGCACGTGGGTGTGAGGCTCTTCCGACAGCATGTCCTGCCTCCCCTTGAACCTTCTGGACCAGGTAACTCATGTGAATCATATAGGGATTTGAGCGTCACGGTCCGAGTCCCGCGTCGCGTTCCCCCGACCGTGGATGAGGCGGATGACCTGGCCACTCATCCGCTCGTAGTCGCGTTCGTTCCTGATCTCTCCCCGGATCCGGTAGTCCGCCATGACGACGATGCGGTCGGCCAGCGTCACCATCTCGCCGAGGTCACTGCTGATCAGCAGGATGGGCAGACCGTCCCGGGCGAGCTCCCAGATGAGTTCGTGGAAGGCGTGCTTGGTGCGGACGTCGACGCCGACGGTCGGTTCGTCGACGACGAGCAACCGGGTGTCCGCCGCAAGCCACTTGGCAAGGCTCACCTTCTGCTGGTTGCCGCCGGACAGCTCACCGGCGTTCTGCTCCAGTGAGGCGATGCGGATGCCGAGGCGTTCCACGAGGTCTTCGGCGACGCTTCTTTCCCGCTTGTCGGAGACGTATCCCAGGGCCTGCGCCAGCTTCTTCCACACGGTGACGGTGATGTTCCGCAGAATCGGCTGTTCGAGGAAGACGCCTTCCTCCTTGCGGTTCTCGGTGAGATAGCCGATGCCGTACTCGTGCAGTGCCTGTCGCGGGGAGGAGATCTTCGCCGGCTCGCCGTACAGGCGGACCCCTCCGGCGGTGACGCGTTCGAGGCCGAGGACGGCCCGGACCAGTTCGCTGCGGCCGGCGCCGACGAGGCCGTACAGCCCGACGATCTCCCCCGGACGCACGTCCAGACCGATGTCGGCGTGGCCCGCGGCGGTGGCCACACCCGTGAGGGACAGGGCCGGCACCGCAGTCGGGTCCACCGTTCGCGGAGAGAGTGCGGAGGCCTCGTGGGTGCGGCCCACCATCAGGCTCACGATTTCGTCGTGCGTGTGCTCGGCGAGAGGCGCCGACCGCAGTACGGAGTGCCCGTCGCGCAACACGGTGACGGTGTCGCAGACCGCGAACACCTCCTCCAGTTTGTGGCTGACGAAGACGACGCAGGTGCCCCGGGCCGTCAGCCGCCGGATCACCTCGAAGAGCCGCTCCGCTTCCTGCGGCGAGAGGGACGCCGTCGGTTCGTCCAGCAGGAGCACCCGGCTGTCCGTGTGGAGCGCCTTGGCGATCTCCACCAACTGCTGCTGCGCTACGGAGAGTTCGCTGACCGGTGTGTGCGGGTCCAGGTCGAGCCCGACCTCCCGGAGACAACGCTCCACCGGGTCGGTCATGGCCGCACGGTCGATGAGGCCGCGGCGCGAGGGGGGCTTCAGGAGCGTGATGTTCTCCGCCACGGAGAAGGCGGGAATCAGGTTGCGCTCCTGGTGCACCACCCCGATGCCGGCACGGGTGGCGTCCAGCGGGTTCCGCAGCTGCACCTCGCTGCCGCGCAGCACAAGACGGCCGCCGTCCGGGGGGTGGACCCCGGTCAGCACCTTGATCAGGGTCGACTTGCCGGCGCCGTTCTCGCCCAGCAGGGCGTGCACGGATCCGGCGGTGAGGCGCAGGGCCACCTGGTCCAGGGCGCGCACTCCGGGAAAGACCTTGACGATGTCCTCGCACTCCAGCAGTACGTCGTTCACTGGGCACCCCCGGTGCTCGGCAGGGTGGTGGCGGAAGCCGCCCGGTTACCGGAGGGCGGTTGCCCGTCCTTGTGCGGGCGTGCGGTGCCGAGGTGCGCCTGGTGGAGGCGTCCGCCGACGACGGTGGCGAGCACGACGACGCCGATGAGGAAGTTGACCCAGCTCGGATCGAGCGAGAACTCGGCACGTGCGGAGTCGATGAGCCGCATGACGAAGGCGGCCAGCACGGTCCCCAGAATCGCCACCGAGCCGCCGGTCAGGGCCACTCCACCGATGATGGGGGCCGCGAAACTGGGGAGGAGCCAGTCGCCGCCGACGCTGCGATTGACCCCGGGCAGTGACGCGGTCGCGATCATGGCGGCCACGCCGATCAGCAGGCCGGACAGAGTGTGCGCCAGGACGATCTGACGGTCGGTGGAGATGCCGGAGAGCCGCGCGGCCAGCGGATTGCCGCCCGCCGCGAGGAGTCGCCGTCCCGCGATGCCCCGGTGCATGAAGACGGCGAGGAGAGCAGCCACGACCAGTGCCGTGACGAGGACGAGCGGGATGTTCGCAGGCGCTGCCGTGCCCAGGTCGCGCAGGGTCGCGGAGTAGCCGTCGACGGTACGCGTCCCGGCCAGCCGGTACTGCGCCCCCAGCAGGATGGTCATGGTGCCGAGCGTGACGATGAACCCGTTGATGCGGGTGACCACGATGAACAGGCCGGTGAGCGCTCCGATCGCGGTGGCCAGCAACACGCCGATGCCGACGGCCAGGCCGGCCGGCATACCGGCGTCGGCCATGAGGACGCCCATGGCGCAGGCGGTGAATCCGCCCAGGGCGCCGACCGCGAGGTTGAGCTGTCCGACGCACAGGGCGACCATCTGCGCGAGCCCGATCAGAATGGGGGTCGCGAGGTACTGCAGGAACGTCCGGACCGAGTTGCCCTCGAAGAACGAACCGGACGACGCGATCCCCAGTCCGAGGTACCCGGCCACGACGACGCAGAGCAGGGTCAGTGAGGTGGAGCGGGAGAAGCGACGCAGCGAGGAGAGGGCTTCGGCCTTCCATGGACGGGGAGTTGTGGGCGTCGTCATGTCGAGCGCACCACCTTTCGATAGCTGACGATGTGGCGCACCCGGTCGGCGGACAGGGCAAGGAGCAGCACGCAGCCGAGGTAGATGTTGAGGCTCTCCAACCCCACACCGAGCAGGTCAAGGCCCTTGCGGATGACGCCGACCAGCGAAGTGCCCAGCAGAGCCCCGATGACCGAGACGACGCCGCCGGTGAGCAGGGTGCCGCCGAGGACGGCTCCGAGGAACGAGGGCAGCATGAAGTCGTCCCCGATGGAGGCGCGGAAGGTCCCGGTGCTGACGGCGGCCATGAACCCGGCGAGCGCGGCGAGCAGACCGGAGAGCATGTGTGCCGTGATGACGCGGCGGGCGGTGGGGATGCCCGACAGCTCCGCGGCGGCCGGATTGGCACCCGTCAGCAGGAGTTCCCTGCCGGTACGGGTGTAGCGGTAGAGGAAGCCGAGTCCGAGGAGGGCCAGGACGGTGAACTGGGCCAGTTGCGGAATCGCCGGTGAGCCACAGACGGGACCGACACAGATGTCGGCGAGCGAGTACTGGCGCAGCTCCGTCATCCCGGACGGCGTACTGGTGAAGGCGGCGTTCTCGGTGAGCGCGGAGTACAGCAGGGACACCAGCCCGAGGAGGGCGAAGTCCATGGCGAGCGTCACGACGAAGGAGCTCACGCCGGTGCGGGCGATGATCCATCCGCTCAGGGCGCCGATCAGGGCTCCCGCGACCAGGCAGACCAACAGGCCCACGGACAGCGGCAGTCCGAAGCGGTCGTAGCCGAGTCCGGCGAACAGCGCACCGAACGAGGCCATCCGGCCCACGGCCAGGTTCATGTGCCCGACGGACAGGACGACCATCTGGGCCAGTGCCACCACGGTCAGCGTCGAGATGTCGCGCAGCAGCGGGAAGAGGACGAGTCTGGCGTCGAAGAAGGCGGGGCGCAGCAGGCCGAAGAGGATGACGAGCGCGACGACGAGCCCGAGCAGGCCCAGTTGCTGGGGGGCCAGGATGCGTCGGCGGGGCGTCCTGCGCTGTTGCGCCGGTGGCCGGTCGATGTCCGCCGGTGGCGGTGAGGTGGTGGTCATGCCACCCTCCGGTCGTCGATCGCGTCGTGGTCCCAGTCGATGCCGATGCCCGGCTCGTCCGGCGCCACCGCCCGTCCTTCGCGCACGGTCAGTTCGGTGCGGGTGACGGCCCTGAGCTGCGGGATGTACTCGACGTACAGGCCGTTGGGCACCGCTGCCGCGAGGCTCACGTGCAGTTCCATCAGGAAGTGCGGGCAGACCATGACGTTGTACGCCTCTGCCAGGTGGGCGACCTTCAGCCAGGGGGTGATGCCTCCGACGCGTGCCGCGTCGACCTGCACCACGGAGGTGGCTCCGGCCTCCAGGTACTGCCGGAACTGCCC
The DNA here is from genome assembly GCF_042721055.1 of Streptomyces sp. NPDC058470. NCBI lineage: Bacteria > Bacillati > Actinomycetota > Actinomycetes > Kitasatosporales > Streptomycetaceae > Streptomyces > Streptomyces sp. NPDC058470. The sequence goes on along the minus strand of NZ_JBHXMF010000107.1, from coordinate 7,872 downwards.
CAGCGAGTAGAGGGTCTCCCCCACGGCGATCGGTACGTTGGTCGCGCGGGCCAGCTTCGCATGGCCGCTCACGTCGTCCGCCGGCATCGGTTCCTCGAACCAGAACGGTCCGTGGGGTTCGAGCGCCGAGGCCAGTCGCACGGCCGAGGACAGGGTCTGGGACTGGTTGGCGTCCGTCATGATGTGCAGCTCGGGCCCGACGGCCTCGCGCACCGCGCGCAACCGTTCCACGTCCTGGGCCGGATGCGGCTTGCCCACCTTGATCTTGACGCCGGCCCATCCGGCGTCGCGGGCCGCCAGGGCCGACTTGACCAGGTCTTCGGTACTCAGATGCAGCCAGCCGCCCTCGGTGTCGTACAGCGGTATCTCCTGACGGTGGCCGCCCGCCAGCCGCCAGAGCGGCTCGCCGGCCCGCTTGCACCTCAGGTCCCACAGGGCCGTGTCGACGGCGGCGAGGGCCAGCGAGGTGATGGCTCCGACGGCGGTCGCCCGCGTCCGGGCGAGCAGCAGCTGCCACAGTGCCTCGACGTTTCGGGCGTCCTGGCCGGGCAGCGCCGGAAGCAGATGGTCGCGCAGCAGTGCCAGCACGGAGGAGCCGCCGGTGCCGATGGTGTAGCTGTAGCCGATCCCGGCCAGTCCGTCGTCGGTGGCGAGGTCGACGAATATCGTCTCCTGTTTGATGAACGCCTGGACGGCATCGGTGCGGTTCTGCTCCACGGCGATGTCGGCCAGCCTGGCCGTGGCGGAGGTGATGATGCTCATTGCGGTGTCCGGCTCTCCCTGGTCAATGGCCGTGGTCGGCGGCCGTGTTGGCGCGGCGTGTGCGTGGCGGGGTTCGGGTCAGCGGCAGTTGAGGAGCTTGTCGGCGACTCTCGGGTCAGCCGCTGCTGAGAGGCTTGTCAGTGACGCTCGGGTCAGCCGCAGTTGAGGAGCTTGTCCGCGAACTCCGTCTTGAGCTCGGCGGTCTTGGTCTGCCGCGCTTTGTCGTAGTCGGCGACGTTCGCCTTGGTGACGACGAAGGATCCGGAGTCCACGGCCGTGCCCGGGGTGCGCATCACGCACTGCTTGCTCTGCAGCAGCGCGAGCACCCAAGTACCCACATCCGCCTGGCCCGTCGGGTTCTGTACGACGGTGGCGCTGACGGAGCCGTCCTTGATGGAGCTGATGATCTTGGCGTCGTCGTCGATGGCCACGACCTTCGCCTTGGATCCCGAACTCCGGACGGCCTCGGCGGCGGCGACCGCGGGGTTGTACGCCGTGGTGACGATGCCCTGGATCTCGTTCCCCTTGGCGGCCAGGAGGTCGGACACCGCTTTCTGCGCGGTCTGCAGGTCCTTGTCGATGTCGGTGACCGTCTGCAGGAGTTTCACCTTGCCCTTGGTCTCGTTCACCGCGTCGGCCACGCCCTTGATCCGGAGCTGGGTGTTGGCGTCCACGTTGTTGCCTGTCAGATGGACCAGGGTGCCGGTGCCGCCCATGGCGTCGATGGTGGCGCGGGCCGCGCGGTAGGCGGCGAGCTCGACGTTCGTGGACAGGCAGAAGTCGGCCTTGTTCACGTCACCGGCCGGGCACGAACCGAGTGACGCCACGGCGAAGCCCTGCGACTTGAGATCGGAGAACGTGCTGTTGATATCGGTGGGAGAGACGCCGAAGACGCCGAACGCGTTGTAACCGCGCGCCGCGAGCGTGGACAGCAGGTCGTTCTGCTGTTGCTGATCCCACTCGGCTGTCTCGTCGAACGTCACTCCCCCGAGGCCGTATTCGTCGCGCGCGGCGGCTCCCGCCGTCTTCCACGGCTGGAAGTACGGGTGAGCGCCGCCCGGCACGAGCGCGACCTTGACGGCGGAGCCGTCGGCCAGCTCTGCCGTCCCGTTCCCCGCGCCCGGCGCGGAGGCCACGCTCCCTGCGGCCGGCTCCCCGGAGTTCTTGAGCGTGCATCCCGCCAAGGCACCGGTGAGTACCGCCACGAGGGCAGCGCCGGACAAGACAGGCCTGATGCGGAGATACGACGTCAGTGTCACAACTCCCCCTGGATTCCATAGGATATTTGCGGGGAGATGTTGCGACAGACACCGGCTCACGTCAAGACATTCGACAAGAGTGGGCAACTGACGTGGTTTTGGGGTGGTTTTGGCATGTGCGTTGACTTCCACTGCACAGCCCGAGCCTTCAAGACCAGGCTCAGCGCTTCACAATCCCATAGGAAATAAGAAGTCCTGCATCGCGTAAACGGCCGAGGTCACGTGTCCCGGCCGTCCTTCACCCCAGCCTGGCGCGGCGTTTGCGAGGACGGGCCTCCGGGATCGTGCTCGCCGCGTCGGCGTCGCGGACCACCCAGGCCGCCCGCAGGGCCAGCAGGTTGACGGCCGCGGCGACGAGGAATCCCACCCGGTAGGCGGTGACATCGCCGGCCGGCGCTCCGTCGGCGGGCGTGTCCACGCCCACGAGAACGAGGGCGGTGGTCGCCACGGCGATACCGACGGCGCCCCCGAGCCGCCTGCCCGCGTTGAACAGCGTCGCCGCCCGGCCCGACTTGGCGGACGAGATGGTCGCGAACGACGCCGCCTGGGTCGCCACGAACACCTGGCCGACCCCGAAGCCCACCAGGTAGAGGATGACCCACACCTGCCACAGGGGTCCCCCGACGCTCAACACCGCCAGCAACGCCATGGACAGGCTCGATCCGACCACACCGACGACAAGATGCCGTCGCGGTCCCAGGCGCCGGTACAGCAAGCGGCTGGCGACCTGGGAGCCCGTCATGACGCCCAGGGCCTGCGGCAGAATGCTGAGACCGGAGGCCAGCGGACTGAGGCCACGCCCGTCCTGGAGATACAGCGACACCGTGTAGATCACACCGAGGAACGCGACCGATTCCAGCGCCATCACGACGCTGCCCGAGCGGAACAGACGGTCCTGGAACAGGCGGACGTCGATCAGCGGCGCGCGAGAACGCAATTCGACGGCCACCAGGACTCCCAGCAGCGCCCCACCGACCAACAGGCCGACGAGAACAGGACGCGCCGTCCACCCCAGGTCGGGCCCCTGCGAGAGTCCGTACATCGCCAGCGCCAGTCCTGCCGCCGCGAGCAGGAACCCCAGGAGGTCGAACCGTCCCGGTTCCTGCTCGACGGAGTTGCGGAGGAACAGCGCACCGAACACGATCGCCGCGCAGCCCACCGGGACATTGACGAAGAACACCCAACGCCACGACAACTCCGTGACCAGCAGGCCACCGAGCGAGGGGCCGACCGTCGGGGCGACGGCGTTCGCCATGCTGAGTACGGCGAAGACGCGTACGCGCTCACCCGGCGGGAAACTGCGCAGCATCATGGCCATGCCGACCGGGACGAGCATGCCGCCGCCTGCTCCCTGGAGCAGCCGGAAGGCGATGAGTTCACCGAGACTCGTCGCGAGCCCGGACAGCGCCGACCCCAGCGTGAACACCGCCAGCGCTGTCAGCAGGATCCGCTTTCCGCCGAACCGGTCGCCGAGCCAGCCGGACGCCGGAATGAAAACGGCAAGGCTGACGAGGTACGAGATGGAGACGGCGTTCACGGAGGTGGACGGGACCGAGAACGCGCGGCCGACGCTCGGGAGGGCGACATTGACGATCGTCGTGTCCATCACGTTGAGGAAGACAGCGGCGACGTAGACGACGCTGACGGCCGTCGTCTGCTTGACGACGATGCCGCGACCCCGCACGCCGGCGGCCCCGCGACTCGGCGGCCAGAAAGACATACGACTCTCTCCAAGTGTCTCTGTGATGCCCGGGACGGGCCCTGCCGGCGGGTCTTCCGCCGGATGGGCTGTCGGCGTGTGTTCCGTCGGACGGGCCCTGCCGACCCGCGGCCCACCGGACAGGACCTGCCGACGCGCGGCCCACCGGTCGGGCCCTGCCGACGCGCGGCCCACCGGTCGGGCCCTGTCGGAGCCCAGCAAGCCGTCGTACGACCGCTGGGCTCCGTCGGAAGTGTCAGCCGGTCAGTCGCGCTGCCACTTCAGCGCTCGCCGCTCGAAGACACCGATGAGCGAACTCCCGAACACCACCATCGCCACGATGATCACCAGCGCGGCGAAGAGTCCGGCCGGGTCGAACTGCTGGGTCGAGGTCATCGAGTAGTAACCCAGGCCCTTGTCCGCCGAGATGAACTCGCCGGCGATGACACCGATCATCGCGAACGACACACCGGCCTTCAGTCCGGCGAACAGCGGAACGCTGACGGACGGCAGAACCACCTTGCGCACCACGAACATGCGCGAAGCGCCCATGGAACGAGCCACCTCGACCAGCGGTTGCGGCACGTTGCGCATGCCGGAGTAGACGTTGAAGAAGACGAGGAAGAACACGATCATGCTGGCGATCGCGATCTTCGAGCCCATCCCAAGTCCGAACCAGAGCAGCATCATCGGAGCGAGGGCGACCTTGGGGATCCCGTTGATCGCGTTGAGGATCGGCTCCATGATCTCGCCGGCGGTCTTGAACGCGCCGAGCGCCCACCCCATCACGGCACCGGCGGACGCCCCCAGCGCCCATCCGAGGATCAGTTCCTGGCCGGTCGCCATGATGTGGCCGTGCATCGTGCTGTCCCCGAGGACGTTGTAGAGCTTGGCTATGACGTCGACCGGGTTGCTGATGAGGAAGTAGTCGATCACGCGGCCGCTGAGGAGCTGCCAGACCCCCAGGAACAGCAGCACGATGCCGAGCTGTCCGAGCATGACCATGGTGCCGTGGCGTCCGCGTGGACGCCCTTTGGAGTTCTTCGGCCGGACCGCCCGGCCCCGTCGCATGGTGAGTGGTTCCTGTTCGCCGACGACAGCCATTGCGCTCTCCTTCTCCTCAGGCCTTGGGATCGATGTCGATGTCGGTTTCGAGCAGGCTCCACAGCTCGTGCCGCAGTTCCTGGAAAGTCGCCAGATCGGTGATGTTGAAGACGTCCCTTGGCCGGTCGAGGGGGATGTCCACCGTCCGCCTGATCCGGCCGGGGCGCCCCGTCATGACCGCGACCCGGTCCGAGAGGGCGATCGCCTCGGTCAGGTCGTGGGTGATGAAGATGACCGAGGTCTGGCGCCGCTGCCAAAGGTCCAGAACGGTCTTCTGCATGGTCTGCTTCGTGATGGCGTCGAGCGCGCCGAAGGGTTCGTCCATGAGCAGCACTTCGGGCTCGTAGACCATGGTGCGTGCGATGGAGCAGCGTTTCTGCATACCGCCGGAAAGCTGCCGCGGATAGTGGTTCTCGAAGCCTTCGAGGCCGACGATCTTGATCCATTCCCTGGCGCGCTCGATCCGCTCCTGCTTGGGAACCTTGCGGATCTCCAGCGGCATCATGATGTTCTCGATCACGGTGAACCAGGGAAAGAGATTGGAGTCCTGGGTGATGTATCCGATCTCCAGCTTGTCCAGTTCCCGGTCGCCCTTGAGGCACTGGATGGTCCCGTCGGTCGGCTGGAGCAGACCGGACGCGATGTTCAGCAGGGTGCTCTTTCCGCACCCGCTGGGCCCGACGACCGTGAAGAACTCCTTTTCCCGGACCGTGACGGACACGTCCCGCAGGACGTCCATCATCTTTCCGCTCGGAGTGACGAACCGGTGTGTGAGATCCCCGAGGATCACCGCCGGCCGCTCAGTACTGAGGTCCTGCATATCTTCCTCCGCCTCGTCCCTGCCCCGGCGTCGGCACAGACCGTGCCGGCGTTCCGCTCCGGTTCACTTCTGGTAGTCCGACGTGTAGGCCCCTTCGACCACGTCCGTGGACGGCTGGTCGAACATGCCCAGTCCGGCGAGGACTTCGACGCTTTTGGCGAACTGGTCCTCACTCATGGCCGCGTCTTTCGCCCACTTGTAGGTCTCCATGCTGTCCGCGAGGACTTTCTCGTCGAACGAGTTCATGTCCTTGTGCAGGGTCTTCGCGGCCTCGTCGGGGTGCTCGTCCAGGTAGTTGTTGGCCTTGCCGACGGCGTTGCAGATCTTCTCGCTGATATCGGGGTGCTCGGTGGCGTACTTCGTCGAGGAACCGATTCCGGACCAGGAGACTCCGTCCAGTTCGGAGAACAGGTCGGAGCTCCCGGTGTCGTAGATGATGCGGCCCGGCGCCACCGAAAGAACCTGGTCGGGGATCGGCTGCGGCTGGAAGACCAGGCCCACCTGGCCCTTCTGGAACGCGGCTGTCGACGCGGCGGTGCTGGCCTGCGAGAGCACGCCGATCGACTCCGCGGGAAGGCCTTCCTTCTTCAGCAGGCTTTCCAAAAGTTTCGCGCCGGGATTGACGGTGCGGCCGCCGATCGCCGTGATGTTCTCGCCCTCCAGGGCCGCCAGTTTCTCCTTGAGCGTCATGGACTCGTTCATGTTGTTCCGGTCCCATGCCACATTGCTCACCGCGAGGATGTACGACGGGTCCACCTGCGTCACACAGACCTGCTGCAGATCCGTGTCCTGCGCCGCCGCCTGGACGACCGTGCTGGTGTTCACGGCGCCGTACTGCACTTTTCCTGTGGCGATCTGCAGACTCGCGTTCGCGATGATCTGCACCTTGACGTCGAGGCCTTCGTCCTCGAAGTATCCGAGTTCGTCGGCAAGGAAGATCGGGGCGTTCGCCGGCGCCGCTATGGAGACCGACACGGTGATCTGGTCCCCCGCACCGGGATTGGAGCCACCGGCGCAGCCCGCGGCCGCCGTCAGCGCGATCGCCGCTGTGATGGCGCCCCAGCGCCGTCTCATGGGTCCGGACAGTACGTTCGATGAAGCGCCGTTGCTTCGGTTGTTCATTTCAGGTCCCTATCTCGCGACTCTTCAGGTCCCGATCTCGCGGCTCTCGGACGCTCACACGGCTTGGTCCGAACTCTCCGACATGCATCGCATTCACGTCCGGCGGTCGGAGCGACGAGGGTTCGACGGCCGTCCCGCCGCCGATGTCGTCAATTCCGCCTTGGCGTATGAATCGAGTCGAGTCGAGGAATTCGGCGCCCCGACCTACGGCACTTCGCCTTCAAGTGCTGGTCGCAGAAGCCCGTGGTGCCCTGTGGGCCGAGCAAGAGGCGGTTGTCACTTCTCCACGCTGCCGAAAGTGCTTGGTTGTACGGCGAGTTCGATGCCGTGGGGTAGCGGTCTCCCCCGCCGGAGACGGATCGGTCAGCCCGCGTCGGCGACCAGGCCGGCCTTCTCCACGCCGAAGACGGCGACGGCCTCGTCGTTGTCGGGCCGGTCACCGCTGACGCCGACCGCGCCGAGCAGTTCGCCGTCCTCGTCCCGGATCAGCACACCGCCCTTGGACGAGGCGACCCGTCCCTCGGAGATCGCGGCCAGCGCCGCGAAGAAGGCCGGGTCGCGGGTGGCGTGGCGGGCTCCGACGGCGCCGCCCTGGCCGGTGCCGAGGGAGCCCCAGGCCTTGGCGTGGGCGATCCCCGGGCGCAGGATGCCCGCCCCGTCCTCGCGTTTGACGACCTTCGGGTGACCGCCCGGGTCGAGCACGGTGACCGTCAGGGGACGCAGTCCCAGCTCACGTGCGTGGCTCAGGGCCGCGTCCACGATTTCCGAAGCCTGGGTCAGGCTCAGTCCACTCATGTCTGTCGCTCCTGGTGTCTCGTCGGTGTCGGAGTGTCGGATGGAGCAGGTGGGAGCCGGGGCTCGTGGGGAGGCCGCCAACTCTGCACGCGTGCAGGGGGAGGACGGTGCTCGCCGCGTCACGGTGTCGCTCACGCCGGGCGAGGTGAGGTGTGCGGGGCCTGGGAGAGCACGCGGTCCGTGTCCCCGGGACGCCGCCTGCCAGGCCGTACTGGTCGCACTCAGCCGCCGGCGGCGTCCTTCGCGTTCTCGAAGCTGATGCCGCCGTCGGTGACGACGGTGACGAACTTGTCGTCGTCGGGCTCGACCGG